>NZ_LATD01000207.1 GCF_000981895.1 Streptomyces odonnellii
CTTACGGGCAGCACCCCACCCCGTCACCCGGCTTCCGGTCCCCGACGGCGCCCTTCTCGGCGCCGGCCTCACCCGCCCCGCGCGGGCCCGCGCCGCTCACCACCACCCCGGCGAATCCGGCCCGCGCCCGCAGGAACCCGGTCGTCCCGATCGCGACCGCCGTCGTCGGGGTCGGTCTCACCGGCGTACTGGTCTGGAACCTGATCCCGGAGAGCCGCACCGTCGAGGACAACTCCCCCGGCACGGACCGGACCGTGAGCGGCGCGCCCGTCGATCCCGGCGCCCAGGCCGCCGATCCGGGCACCCCGACCCAGCGATCCACGGGCTCGCTGCTCACGCCCTCGGCCGCCAGAGAGGTGATCCGGAAGCTCAAGCCGGTCATGGGCGGTACCGAGGTGACCGGGTTCAAGCTGTACAGCGAGTACGCCTCGGCGGACGCCCCGGTCGCCGGGAACAAGGAGCTGTACGACACCTACGACTACCGGGGCGGCCGGACGACCAAGAGGGCGGGCGGCACACTCTCCGACGACGACGGCACGGTCGACCTGATGTCGATCAACTGGGACGCCCTGCCCGCTCTGCTCAGCAAGGCCGACAAGGATCTCGGTGTCGACAAGCCGACCTTCCGCTATGTCGTCGTCGAAGGGGCCTGGACCTTCGCCGACGGCAAGCCCACACTGCTCGTCTATGTGTCGGACGACTACGGCGGTGCCTATCTGGCCGCCGACATCTCGGGCAAGGTGCTGGAGAGCCATCCCAGGACGGGGAGCTGATCCACCGTCACCCGAATGGCGGCGAACAGCGGTCGAACAGCGGCGGCGGGCACAACCACCCGGACCGTTCGCGTGTCATCTCAGTCGAGCGGGGCGGAACATGACCCGTGCCGGGCGTGGACGCGTCCGGCGCCGTGCCGCCCTCGACCGATCGACCGAAACGGGGAAACCTCATGCGTATCCGTCCTGTCCTCGCCGCACCGGCGGCAGCCGCCTTCGCCCTTCTCCTGCTGGGCGGCACCGGCGCCCCGGCCGCCGTCGCCGCCCCGGCGGCCCTCCCCACCTGCCGCGAGTCCGCGGTCTCGGTGAGCGCCGCGCCCGGTGCCACGGCCCACGCCGTCCGGATCGGCGTCACCAACTGGAGCGGGCGCGCCTGCGTCGTCGACCGCATCCCCACCGTCACCTTCGGGGACCTGGACGGCGCGGCCCAGCCCGTGCCCCCGGTGGAGAGCGCCCCGTACCGGCTCGCCGCCGGAGGCTCCGCGTACGCCGCCGTGCGCACCCTCGACCCGGCCGCCACGGAAACCCGTACGGTCGCGTATCTGACGGTGGCGGCCGACCCGTCGCACTACGGCAAGTCGTTCGACGCGGCCTCGGTGGGATCCCCCGGCGGCATTCCGGTCTGGGAGCCGGTCACCACGCTGTGGCAGCCCACCCGCGCCGCGGCGGACGCGGCCCTCGCCGCCGCGGTTCGCTGACGTCCCGCCGGGGTCCGTATACCCGGCGGACCCCGGCCCGACGGCTGCCTGGCAGAGTAGAAGGGCCGGACTGGCCGGACTGAAAGTACGGACAGCGGTAACACGCAGGGGCGGCCAGGCAGTGGGGTGCGGCAGGCGTGACGGACGAGGGCGGAGTGAGCGGTGTGGAGCAGGACAACCGGAACAAGACGGAGTCGCAGACGGTCGCGGGGGCACCTTGCTGGGTGACGCTCCTCTCGCGTGAACTGCCCGCGGCCCAGGCCTTCTACGGTGATGTGCTGGGCTGGTCGTACCGGCCGGCGGGGCTCGGGGACGACTTCTGCGTCGCCCTCGCCGACGGGATGCCGGTCGCCGGCATCGGCGCGCTGGCCTCGTCCCTCCAGGTCGCCGTCTCCTGGACTCCGTACTTCGCGGTGGCCGACGTGGACGCGGCGGCGGCCCGGATCAGGGAGCGCGGCGCGACCGTGGCGGTGGGACCGCTGGCCTTCCACTCGGGCCGGGCGGCCCTCGCCACGGATCCCGACGGCGCGGCCTTCGGGATCTGGGAGGGCGCGGTGCGCTCGGACTGGACGGTGGGACGCGGAAGCGCGCCGGCCTGGCTGGAGCTGCGCACCCGCGACACCACGGACGCGGCCCGCTTCTACAGCCAGGTCCTCGGCTGGGCGCCGGAGGCCGAGGGCGGTCTCACGCTCGTACGGGAGGACGATCACGCGGTGCTGCGGCAGGACGAGCACGTGGTGGCCAAGATCCGGGGCGGCGGTGTGCAGGCCGTACCGGATCCCCGGATCAGGCCGCGGTGGCATGTGTACTTCCGGGTGCCGGAGGTGCCGGGCGCGGTCGACGCGGCGCTGAAGAGCGGTGGTGCGCTGCTGTCGCCCGAGGCGCCCTCGCCCGAGCTGCGGGAGGCGACGCTGCGGGATCCGGACGGCGCGCTGTTCACGGTGACATCGGAGGCGACGCGCTGACGGCCAGGCCCCCGGCGGACGAACGGGCGCGCGGCCGGCGTCGGATCGGCGCGCGCGTCCGGGCGTCCCGGGGGCAGCCGCCGCCCCGGGGCACCCGGTTCCTTCCGGGTCAGGTCCTTCCGGTCAGGCGGGCCGCTCCGGGGGAACGCCCTCGACCTCGAAGACGACCTCGTCCTCGTAGCACCACCACCAGCTCTCGCCGGGCTCGAAGGAGCGGATGAGCGGGTGGCCGGTCGCCTCGTAGTGCGCGGTCGCGTGCTTGTTCTTGGAGGAGTCGCAGCAGCCGATGTGCCCACAGGTCTGGCACTCCCGCAGATGCACCCAGGTGTCCCCGAGCGCCACGCACTCCGGGCAGGCGTCCAGGCTGTCCGGGTCCACCGGCCCCGCATCCGCGAGATGACTACAGATCATCCCGCCGATCCGCTCTTCTTCCTCATCCATCATGCCGCCGCCCGTCCGACCGCACCGGTCCCGTCGAGTCAGTCGCTTCTTCACCGTACGACCGGTCCCCCGCAACCGCCAGCAGAGCGCGGCCACCCGGGGCACGGAGCCCTCCGCGGGACCCGGGAGCGGAACGCCGGCGCCCGCCCTGAAGCAACTTGACACGTCTCTGACATCGGACAACTCTTATCATCCGGCGCACGACCGGGGCCGAACGGGGTACGGGGGTAGTGGAGTGACGCAGACGCGCGCGCGTATACGCAGGAGGCTCTCGGGGAGGGCCACGGCGGTGAGCGCGGTCCTGGCGCTCGCCGTCCCGCTGGCCGGTTGCGACTCGGCCGGTGACAGCGGCGGCGCCACATCGGCCCCGTCGGTCACCACACCGGCTCCGAGTCCCACGCCCACCGTCGATCCCGCCGCGTACCGCCGGGCGCTCACCACCACCCTCGGCCCGCTCGACAAGGCCCTGCGCGCGGTGGACCGGGCTCGGGAGGGTGCCGCGCTGAGCAAGGCGCTCGGCACGGCCGCCGGCGCGGCGGACACCGCCGCCTCCTCGCTGGAAACCACCGAGACCCCCGAGGACGCCGTCAGCGGCAATGCCGCGCTCGCCGCCTCGCTGCGCGGGCTGGGCCAGGACCTGGAGGACGCGCGGGCCGACGGGGGGCGCTGCGCCACCTCGCCGCGCGTCGAGCTGAACGCGGCGGACGGTCTCCAGCCCGTACGGGACGCCGGCGCCGCCCTCTCGGAGCTCGGCTATCCCGTACATCTGAAGCTGCCGAGGACCGAGAAGCCCAAACACCGGCGGCTCGGCAACGGCTCCTTCGTGAAGGACAGCGGACGCGGCGGCCTCGGGCAGCTCACCATCAGGAACGGCACCGGTTCCGACGCGGTGATCTCCCTGACGCGCGGCAAGCGGACCGTCTTCACGGTGTACGTACGCAAGGAGTCCAAAACGACCGTACGGCGCGTCAAGGACGGTTCGTACACGGTCTACTTCACCTCGGGCACGGACTGGAACGCGTCGAAGAAGTCCTTCACCCGCGACTGTTCCTTCGAGAAGTTCGACGACAAGGCGGACTTCCGTACGGTCGAGGTGTCCGGGGGCACCCAGTACACGGTGCTGACCTTCTCGCTCGCGAAGACGATCGGCGGCAACGCCACCACCTCCGAGGTCCCCGCGGACGAGTTCCCGTCCTGACCCGGGGGGCCGGGAGACGGGTGATACCCGTCTCCCGGCCCCCCGGAAACGGGATGACAAGTTCCGTACGGCTTTCAACATATGGCGTACGAGCTACCGTCACCCGGTCTTCACATGGCCGCTCGAACATCTGACTCGCTGAGCATCACAGGTATCGGCGAGGAGCAGAGATGGGCCACGGCCACCACCACCCGCACAATCACGGGCACGACCACACGCACGACAACCCGGCCGAGCACGGCCCGTTGCCCGCGGCGCTCGACGCCGGTGTGCCGGACAGCGAGCTGTCCCCGAGCCAGCTCTCCCGCCGCTCCATGCTGCGCCGCGCGGGTCTGCTCGGTGCCGGTCTGGCCGGCGCGGGCGTGCTGGGCGGTGCCACGACCGCCGCCGCCGACTCCAGCGGTTCCCCCCTGGGCGACCGTTCCAAGAGCAACGGCTTCCTGTGGCTGGCGGGCGACCACCACATCCACACGCAGTACAGCGACGACGGCAAGTACCGCGTCATCGACCAGGTCCGCCAGGGCACGGCGCACGGCCTGGACTGGATGGTCATCACCGACCACGGCAGCCAGACGCACGCCAAGATCGGCGTGGACAAGGTCAACCCGGACATCCAGGAAGCCCGCGAGAAGTTCAAGGACCAGCTCGTCTTCCAGGGCCTCGAGTGGAACATCCCGGGCGCCGAGCACGCCACGGTCTTCGTCCACCCGGGCCGCAACGAGGTGGAGGTGCTGAAGAAGTTCGAGAACGACTACGACGGCAGCCTGCACCCGAGCAGCGACAACGGCGTCAACGAGGCGCTGGCCATCTCCGGCCTCCAGTTCCTGGCCGAACAGGTCCGCCGCCGCAAGGTCGACGACGCCGTGATGCTGGCCAACCACCCGGCCCGCAACGGCATCGACTCGCCGCACGAGATCCGCAACTGGCGCGACGCCACCTCGGCCGACCACCCCATCGCCATCGGCATGGAGGGCGCCCCCGGCCACCAGGCCGCCGGTCTGCCCAAGCCCAAGGGCGGCGGCCAGGCCCGTGGCTTCTACGGCAACAACCCCAACGCCAACTCCTTCCCGGGCTACCCGGCGGACAGCTACCGCACCTGGGGCGGCTTCGACTGGATGACCTCCACCGTCGGCGGTCTCTGGGACAGCCTGCTGGCCGAGGGCAAGCCGTGGTGGATCACCGCCAACTCCGACTCGCACCGGGTCTACACCGACCCGTCCGTCTACGGCCCCGACGACAACTTCACGGGCAACGGCCGGCACTCCGACCCCGTCTACGGCAACGACGGCCTCAACCTCACCGAGGGTGACTACTGGCCGGGCCACTACAGCCGTACGCACGTCGGCGCGGACCGCTTCTCGTACGCGGCGGTCATGGACGGCATGCGCGCGGGCCGTATCTGGGTCGACCACGGCGCGCTGATCAGCGGTCTCGACGTCCGGATCAAGGGCAGCAGCCGCTGGACGACGCTCGGTGGCGCGCTGCACACCAAGCGCGGTGACAATGTCGAGCTGACCATCGACATCGCGCTGGCCAACGGCGCCAACTGGGCGCAGTTCGTGCCGAAGCTGGCTCGTGTCGACATCATCCAGGGCGATGTCACGGGCCCGGTGCGCGACAAGGACACCTTCACCGCGCCGACCGCCAAGGTCGTCAAGTCCTTCGAGGTCAACAAGTCCACGGGCACCGTCAGCCTCACGTACAAGCTGGGCCGGGTCTCCACCCCGCTGTACCTCCGGCTGCGCGGCACCGACGGCAACCGCAGCGCGGTGGGCGTCCACGGCGCGGCGGTCGACCCGTTCGGCCCGGCGCTCGACGTCGTCGGTGACGCCGACCCGTGGAAGGACCTGTGGTTCTACTCCAACCCCATCTGGGTCCTGCCTTCCTGAAACGGATCCTGAGAGCGGGGAACTTTCCAAGACGGACCACCGTTGAGGAAGAGTGAGAGGGTGCGGGCCGGAGTCCCCGGTTCCACACCTTCCCCCTGTACGGCCCCGACTGGAATCCCCCGTCCGGTCGGGGCCTCTCTCATCCCGGGCTCAGACTCGGGCGGCGGTGAGGCGGCGATGGCGGGCCCGGGCGAGGCGGAGGAGCGCGGTGCTTTCGAGGCGGCCACGGGCGACGGACCGGCGCCCGGCGTGGAGCCGCGGGCGCGGGCGGCCGAGGTCCGGGTCGCCTTCGAGGGGCTGCTGCAGATCCGGCGGATGACGTTCACGGGCGCCGGTGATCCGGCATCCGTGCCGGCGCCCTGGGAGCGGCAGCGGCCGGTGCGGGCGGTGGCACTGGCGCTGGAGGCGGCCGGGCTGGCGCCGTCGGCGGTGGACGGGGCGGGACTGCGTACCGCGACCGGGTTCCGTGTGCTCGCCGGGGAGCGGCCCGCGAGCGTACGGGTGGAGTGGCTGGGGCCGGCCGGGTCCGGGGCGGCGCAGCAGGAGGAGCGCGCGCTGACCGAGTGCGCGGCGGTGCTGGAGCGACTGGGCTGGGAGGCACTGCTCTACAGGGGCCCGCGCCGCCACCGCTTCCTTGAGGTGGAGCCGTTGCGCTGAGCCGCTGCACCGGTCCCTCCTCGATCGCCGGACCGACCGGCTCAGCCGGGCTCCGCCAGCTCGCCCAGCACATCCGTGTGGCGGGGTTTCCAGCCCAGTACGGACCGGGCCCGCGCCCCCGTGAGCCGCTGGTCGAGCGCGAACGCCTCTGCGACCGGGCCCATCCGGTCGACCGCCTGAGCGAGCGTCAGCCGTTCCGTACGGCCGGGGCAGCCCGCGGCGCGCCCGACCGCTCCGGCGATCTCGGCCAGCGTGGGGTGTTCCTCGGTCACTCCGGCGAAGACCGATCCGGCCGGCGCGCCCAGCGCCAGGACGTACAGCTCCGCGATGTCCTCCACATGGACCACCGTCCAGTGGTTGGAGCCGTCGCCGATCAGGGGCACCGCCCCGGACTCCCGCGCCGGACCGGTGAGAAACGCCTCGATGAGCCCGCCGCCCCCGCCGTGGACGACGCCGGGCATGACGACGACCGGGTGTCCCCCGGTGGCCGCGCGGGCGAGGACACGCTCCTCGTTGGCGAGCCGCCACGCGGTGATCGCCGGCGGGTTCCTGGGCGCGTCCTCGTCGACGACGACCCCCGTGTTCCCGTACACCCAGACCCCGCCGGTGTGGATGTACGGTCCGGCGCCCACGCCGTCCTGCATGGCGTCGGCGGCCCCGCGGTCCACGGTGGCCGCGTCGGCCGTTTCCTCGGCGCCGAGATGGATCACGCCGTCCGCCCGGGACGCTGCCTCGCGCAGCACCTCCGTATCGGTGAGACTGCCCCGTACGGGCTCGGCGCCCAGCCGGGACACGGTCTCGGCGGACCGGTCGCTGCGGACCAGCGCGGTCACACCGATCCCGTGGTCGCGCAGGGCGGCGATGGCGCGGCGGCCGATGTAACCGGAACCGCCCGTGAGGAAAACCGATTTGACCGGCATGTCCCGCCTCCGCTGCTCCCGGGCCGCTGTCCGTCCTCCGTCATCCTGCTCGACGGGCGGCCGCAGCGCACGCCGGAACGGACGGAGCGGCCCGCCGACGGGATCTCCGTCCGCGGACCGCTCTCACAGCCCTCTCCCAGCCCTCGGGAAGGGACCTGTCAGGGATAGGCGACGAGGTTCGCCACGTTGGTGGCCGAGTTCGACGGGCCTCCCCGGTCGTTGATCACATGCCGGATGGTCCCGGTGCCGCCCAGGGACACCGTCACCATGTTGCGGAACCGCACATTGACGTTGTTCGGCACCTCGAAGGCATGCTCCGCCGTCACGCTGTTGTTGACGTTGAAGAAGCAGTAGCTGCCCAGGCCGTACGCCTGGTGGCTGGTCACGGAGTCGGCCACCTTGTACGCGGCGTATCCCTGGGTCCCGCCGTTCATCCAGGCCGCCTGGTTGGGCGGGTCGTACGGCATCTCGTTCTGGTAGAAGTACGTCTTCCCGCCGTTGCCGTTCCAGATCGTCTGATGCTTCTGGTAGTGCTCGACGAACAGGCCGTACATGGTGACATCGGCGCCGTTGACGACCAGTCCGGTGTCCGCGGTGTTGGTGTTCCAGCCCACCCCGCTGCCGTGGTCGGCGCGCCAGATCCACATGTGGTCGCCGATCACATTGCGGCTGTTGACGACCAGGCTGGTGGTCGCCCTGCCGACGCCCGCGCCGCCGACGCGGAAGAACACGTCGTGCAGCGAGGTCGGGTTGGCCGCGTGGCTCGCGGTGGAGCCGTCGGCGCCGACCTCCATCAGGCGCTGGGAGTTGACCGGCCCCGCGTCGATGAGCAGACCCGCGACCTTCACTCCGTCCACATCGGCGACCGACACCGCGGTGATCCCGTTGTCCGGGATGAAGGTGGCGAGGCCGAGTCCGAGGACGACGGTGTCCGGCCTGGTGATCCTCAGGGTCTGGTCGAGGTGGTAGACCCCGGGGGTGACCAGCAGGTTCTTGCCCTGCGCCAGTGCGGCGTCGAGATCCGCGGCGGTCGCCCCGGGCTTCGCGATGTAGAACTGGTCCAGCGGGATCGACGTACCGGCCGGAGCCCCGGCCGACCAGGTCGTACCCCTGGAGTTGTTCCGCAGTGCCGGGACGAACACCTTGTAGGCGCCGGCCTGGTCGACGTACAGGAACGGCTTCTCACGGACCTGCGGGGTCTGGTCGACCGTAGTGTAGGGCGGGCTGGGAAAGCTGTTCGCGGGCGCGTTCTGGGCGCCGACGAACACCATGTTCCAGTTGGATCCCGTCCAGCTCCCCCATTCGGTGTTGCGGGAGAGCCACTGCTGCTGCGAGCCGGACCTGACCTGCCCGTCGACCTTGGAGTCGGCCATGAAGCCACCGCTCGACCAGCCGCCGTCGTCCAGTGCCAGATTGCCGCGGACATGCATACGGCGGTACGGAGCGGCCTGCGAGACGGCCCAGCGGTCGGTGCCCGAGGTGGGGGTCACGGAGAGGTTCTCGGCGCTGCGCCAGAAGTTCTGGGTGGCGTTCTGCGGCGGGAACCAGTCGGCCTCGACATGGACCGAGCCCCGGATGTTCACATCGTCGGGCGACAGACCGAGACCGGCGACCTGGGTGTAGAAGCCGACGTTCACATTGGCGTCGTAGGTGCCGGGCTTGAACAGGAAGGCGGCCCGCTGGGTGCCGAACTGATTGGTCTCCTGCTGACGGAAGGTGGCGTCCACCCGGCTCTGGATGGTGCCGGCAGACATCGACGGGTCGAAGACGACGACATTGGGGCCGAGGTCGGGCGTGCCCGGGGGCACCGGCGGATCGGCGGCCTGCACCCGGAAGGACTGCGCGCTCGATCCGTTGCAGGTGTACTGCTGGAGCTGGACGCTGTCCGCGGTGGCGGCGCCGGGCACGTCGAGGCACTTGCCGCTGCCGCGGTTCACGAAGTGGTACGCGCCGTCGGCCTCGGCGACCGGCTGCCACTGCTGGTTGACGCCGTCGCCGTACGTCCAGAGCTGGATCGGCGCGCCGTCGGCGGCCGAGACGTCGGTGACGTCCCAGACCTGGTTCCCGTCGTTGCGGTTGCCGGCCCTGACGAAGCCGCCGCTGGTGGCGGTGAGGCTCCAGTGCTGGGCGAGGCTGCCGTTGCAGGTGTATTGCTGTACGGCGGTGCCATTGCCGGTGGCGGCGGCGCGGGCGTCCACGCACTTGCCGCTCGCCTTGTTGACGACGGTGGTCCACCCGGTGGGCGGCGCCGCCGCAGCGGCACCGCCCACCGTGACACCGCCCTCCACGGCGGTCCCCGCCGCGGCCTCCTGCTGGGGCAGGGCGGCCAGCGACATGCAGAGAGCCACTACGGTCAGCAGCAGCGTGAACGGGGACAGCCGGTGGTACCGGTGGCGGCCCGGCGTGGCGCCGCCACCGTACGAGAGCGTGTTCATGTGTTCTCCCCGCCGGTCAGCCGGCGTACTGCGCGAAGACGCGGGTGAAGTCCCACGCCTGCTGGCCGATGCCCGAGCAGGTGTCGGCTCCGCCGCCGGTGCAGGGCCGGTCGCGGTTGACCGACCAGAAGGTCAGCCGGGCGAGATGGTGCTGCTGCGCGTAGGCGAGGATGGTGCGGAAGTCCGCGACGGTCACCGTCTCGTTGTTGTCGGTGATGCCGTTCATCGACGAGATGCCGATGCGGCGGTACGTCTGGTCGTCGCTGTACCCGTACGCGTTCTTGACCGCGTTCTTCAGGCCCTCGGCCGCCCGGGTGGTGAGCGTGCCCATGTTCTGGCCCGCGCCGCCGAAGTTGAACGGCATGATCGTCCAGCTGTCGACGGTCAGACCGGCGCCGGCGGCGCGGTTGATCAGGCTGGTGTCGGGGCCGTTCTGGCCGGTGCCGAAGGTGATGTACACCTTGATGCCCGGGTTGTTGGCCTTGATGGTCTTCAGCGCGTCCACGGTCCGCTGCTGGACGGTGGGGCTGTCGTACGCCGCGGCCTCGATGTCGATGTCGATCGCCTTGAGGCCGTACGCGTTGATGACCTTCTGGTACGCGGCGGCCAGCTCACCGGCGCTGGAGCAGGAGCTCTCCAGCTTGTTGCCGCTCCACCCGCCGAACGAGGGGATGATGTCGCCGCCCGCGCCGCGCACGGTGTTGATGGTCTGCTGGTCCACTCCGCCGGTCAGCGGGCGCCCGCCGTCCCACTGCGGGTTGCAGTAGCCGTTGCTGAGCACGAAGGCCAGGGTGAACCACTTCACGCCGGTCGCGTTCATGACGGTGACCGGGTTCGGCGGGCTGCCCCAGCCGTTGTAGATGTACGGGGCGACCGCCATGGGGCCGCTGGGCACGGGCGGGTTGCCGCCGCCCGAGGGCGCGGTCCACTTCTGGTTCGCGGCGCCCGTGCAGGTCCAGATCTGGAGGCGGGTGCCGTTCGCCGAGGTGTTCCCCGTGACGTCCATGCACTTGTTCGCCTGGGTGTTGACGATGTCGCGCGCGGCGGAGACGGTCCACTTCTGGTTGGGCGTGCCGGCGCAGTCCCAGATCTGGAGCTGGGCACCGTTGGCGGTGCCGTTGTCCTTGACGTCGAGGCACTTGCCGAGGGCCCGGATCGAGCCGTCGGAGGCGACGTCCCACTGCTGGGCGGCGGAGCCGTTGCAGTCGTAGAGCTGCACTGCCGTGCCGTTGGCAGAGTTGGCGCCCGCCACGTCCACGCACTTGCCGCCGAGGCCCGTGATCGTACCGACCGCGGCGACGGCGGCGGTGGCCGGTGCGGGCGCGGTGACCAGCGCGGCACCGGCGGCGAGCGGCAGGGCGATGAGCAGGGCCAGGGATCTGAGGGTCTTGCGGATACCGCTCACGGCCGCCATCAGCGGTTCACCGTCCACTTCTGGTTCGCGGTGCCGGTGCAGGTCCAGATCTGGAGGCGGGTGCCGTTCGCCGAGCTGTTGCCCGTGACGTCCATGCACTTGTTGGCCTGGATGTTCACCACATCGCGGGCGGCGGGCAGGGCCCACCGCTGATTGCCGGTGCCGGCGCAGTCCCAGATCTGGAGCTGAGCGCCGTCCGCCACGCTGTTGTCCTTGACGTCCAGGCACTTGCCGAGCGCGCGGAGCGAACCGTCGGAGCCGACCGTCCACTGCTGGGCGGCGGAGCCGTTGCAGTCGTAGAGCTGTACGGGGGTGCCGTTGGCCGGGTTGGCGCCCGCCACGTCCACGCACTTGCCGCCGAGGCCCGTGATCGTACCGGCGCCTCCGCCCGGGCCGTTGTCGTTCGTGGTGACGCGTACGTAGTCGACGACGAGCTGGGACGGGAAGGGGGTGCTGCTGTTGGGGTCGCCGGGCCAGTAGCCGCCGACCGCCAGGTTCAGGATCATGAAGAACGGCCTGTTGAACACCCAGGACCGGCCGCCGAGATCGGCGGGGGTGCGGCGCTGGTAGACATTGCCGTCGACGCTCCAGGTGATGGAGTCGGGCGCCCAGTCGATGGCGAAGGTGTGGAAGGCGTCCGCGAACGCCTGGCCGCCGGGCAGGGTGTAGCCGGCGCCGATGCCGCCGGAGCCGGAGTAGCCGGGGCCGTGCAGGGTGCCATGGACGGTGCCGGGCTCGAAGCCGACGTTCTCCATGATGTCGATCTCGCCTTGGTCGGGCCAGCCGCCGCCGGTGCTGCCGAGCATCCAGAAGGCGGGCCACATGCCCTGGCCGCGCGGCACCTTCATCCGGGACTCGACCCGGCCGTACTGCGCGGTGAACTTGCCGGCGGTGTTCAGCCGGGCGGAGGTGTACTCGCACCGGCCGTACCAGCACTGGTAGTTGCCGGGGTTGTCCTTGCGCGCGGTGATGACCAGGTTGCCCTGGCCGTCGAGGGCGGCGTTGTTGTTGCCGGCCGTGTAGTACTGCCGCTCGTGGTTGTTGACGTTGTCGCCGGTCTCTATCTGCCACTTGCTGCCGTCGACGGCCGATCCGGCGGGACCGTTGAAGTCGTCGGAGAAGGTCACGGCGGCGATCGAGGCGGCCGCCTCGGCGCGGGGTTCGGGCGCGGAGGCCGCGGAGGCGGGGACCGCCGCCAGCACGCTCGTACAGCAGAGCAGGGCCAGCGCGGAAAGCGCGATTCGGCGTCCCAGGGGGATTCGCACAGGTCATCACTTCACTTAAGTGGGGGGTCATGCGCATGACATCGCACCGAGGGGGGACTGTCCGGAGGATCACCTCGGGCGCTTATTTCAGTACTTGATTTAAGGGAGGGCGCGAGGGGCCGTCAAGGAGCTGGTATGGACCAAAGTTGGCCAGCTCCTTGGCCATTGCTCATCCATATGAACGCAGACCGCCCGGAACCGGGCGGTCCGGGGGCCGATCCACGATTGACTTGACCTGCACATGACCGGCAGTGTGGGTTTTCGCACAGCCCCACGGGCCCACAGGCGCCGTGGAAGGCTCCCCCGCCGGAGAGGACAGTCACCCATGTCCCGTCGTCAACTCCCCACTCTACGCGCGTTGCTGGTGCTCGGCGCCGCCACCGCGGTACTCGCCACCACCGCCGCCGCGGCACCGGCCGCCACACCGCCCCAGGCCTCGGCCCCCGCCCCGGACACGGCCCGCACCCTCGCCGCGCTCGACGACACGTACTACCAGGGCGCGCTCGGCAAGACCGGCCCGGCGCTCAAGTCCGCCCTGCACACGATCATCAGGAACCAGACGAAGATCTCGTACGCACAGGTCTGGGACGCGCTCAAGAGCACCGACCAGGACCCCGCGAACAGCTCGAACGTGATCCTGCTGTACTCCGGCCGGTCGCAGTCGAAGTCGAGCAACGGCGGCAACTCGGGCCAGTGGAACCGCGAGCACGTCTGGGCCCAGTCCCACGGCGGCTTCGGCACCTCGGCCGGCCCCGGCACCGACCTCCACCATCTGCGCCCCGAGGACGTCGGCGTCAACGGCATACGTGGGAACAAGGACTTCGACACCGGCGGCAGCGCGGTCTCCGGTGCCCCGGGCAACTACACCGACTCCGACTCCTTCGAGCCGCGCAACGCGGTCAAGGGCGATGTCGCCCGGATGATCCTCTACATGGCCGTACGGTACGAGGGCGGCGACTCCTGGCCCGACCTCGAACCCAACGAGCGGGTCAACAACGGCTCCACGCCCGCGATGGGCAAGCTGTCCGTACTGAAGCGGTGGAGCGACCAGGACCCGCCGGACGCCTTCGAGAAGCGCCGCAACGAGGTCATCTACAGCCAGTACCAGCACAACCGCAACCCGTTCATCGACCACCCCGAATGGGTCGAGGCCATCTGGTGACCGCGGCGCGGCATGCCCGTGCCTGACCGGGCCCGGTGCCAGACTGTGCCGCGTTAACTCCAAGCGCCCCCACCGGGGAATGCTGGCCGGAGCCCCCGGGGACGCGCTTCCCCCGGGGGCTCCGGCTTGCCCGGCTTGAACGGCTTGAACGGTGTGCCGCCCGAACGGCTTGCGTGGTGTGCCGCCCGAACGGCTTGCGCGGCTTGTTGAACGGCTTGCGCGGGGGCCGCAGCGGCCGGCACCGAGCACTCCTGGACATGTGTCTATACTTCCTGGGCACATGTCCAGTTGTTTCTGCCGAGTTCGGGGGACCCACGTCATGGGGACAGCCGCGCACATACTCGTCGGCCTGGTGGCCGCCTTCCACGTCTACATCATGGTTCTGGAGATGTTCCTGTGGGAGCGCGCACCGGGCCGGGGGCTCTCCGGGTTCGACGCCGAGATGGCACGCGCGACCGCGCCGCTCGCCGCCAACCAGGGCCTCTACAACGGGTTTCTGGCCGCCGGGCTGTTCTGGGGGCTGATCGCCGGCGACCCGACCGGCTACCGCGCGCAGATCTTCTTCCTGATCTGTGTGGTCGCCGCCGGGGTGTACGGCGGGATCACCGCCAACCGGCGCATCCTGCTCGTCCAGGCACTGCCGGGCGCGGTCACCCTGGCCGCCGTCCTCGCGGCGGGATGAGCGGGACGCCCCCCGGGACTTCCCCCGGGCCCCCGCCCGGCGGGCCCCCGGGCCGTCCTTCCGCCGGCCCGGCGGGCGATCCGCGTACCGCCAGGACCCGGGCCAGACTGCGACAGGCGCTGCTCGACGAGTGCGCCGAGCGGCCGT
>NZ_LATD01000208.1 GCF_000981895.1 Streptomyces odonnellii
TGCGCTTGCGGGGTTGTGGGAGTTTCTTTGACTAGTCTGCCGGCTGGTCGGCGAGTGAGAAACCGTATGGGTAGGCGAAGGGCATGCGAAAGGCCCGGCGTAGAGGGTAAGACCCCCGTAGCTGAAATCTGTACGGCTTGTTTGGTGACTTCCCAAGTAGCACGGGGCCCGAGAAATCTCGTGTGAATCTGGCGGGACCACCCGCTAAGCCTAAATATTCCCTGGTGACCGATAGCGGATAGTACCGTGAGGGAATGGTGAAAAGTACCGCGGGAGCGGAGTGAAATAGTACCTGAAACCGTGTGCCTACAAGCCGTGGGAGCGTCGCACAGGCTTTGTCTGTGTCGTGACTGCGTGCCTTTTGAAGAATGAGCCTGCGAGTTTGCGGTGTGTTGCGAGGTTAACCCGTGTGGGGGAGCCGTAGCGAAAGCGAGTCCGAATAGGGCGTTTTAGTAGCGCGCTCAAGACCCGAAGCGGAGTGATCTAGCCATGGGCAGGTTGAAGCGGCTGTAAGAGGTCGTGGAGGACCGAACCCACCAGGGTTGAAAACCTGGGGGATGACCTGTGGTTAGGGGTGAAAGGCCAATCAAACTCCGTGATAGCTGGTTCTCCCCGAAATGCATTTAGGTGCAGCGTCGTGTGTTTCTTGCCGGAGGTAGAGCACTGGATAGGCGATGGGCCCTACCGGGTTACTGACCTTAGCCAAACTCCGAATGCCGGTAAGTGAGAGCGCGGCAGTGAGACTGTGGGGGATAAGCTCCATGGTCGAGAGGGAAACAGCCCAGAGCATCGACTAAGGCCCCTAAGCGTATGCTAAGTGGGAAAGGATGTGGAGTCGCAGAGACAACCAGGAGGTTGGCTTAGAAGCAGCCATCCTTGAAAGAGTGCGTAATAGCTCACTGGTCAAGTGATTCCGCGCCGACAATGTAGCGGGGCTCAAGCGTGTGGTGGATGGTTCACGAGTGAGAATGCAGGCATGAGTAGCGATTCACACGTGGGAAACGTGTGCGCCGATTGACTAAGGGTTCCTGGGTCAAGCTGATCTGCCCAGGGTAAGTCGGGACCTAAGGCGAGGCCGACAGGCGTAGTCGATGGACAACCGGTTGATATTCCGGTACCCGCTTTGAAACGCCCAGTATCGAATCCATTGATGCTAAGGCCGTGAAGCCGCCCTGGAGCCTTCGGGTAAAGGGGAGTGGTGGAGCCGTCGATCCAAGGTGGTAGTAGGTAAGTGATGGGGTGACGCAGGAAGGTAGTCCAGCCCGGGCGGTGGTTGTCCCGGGGTAAGGGTGTAGGGCGTTGTGCAGGTAAATCCGTGCAACATGAGGCCTGAGACCTGATGCCGAGCCGATTGTGGTGAAGTGGATGATCCTATGCTGTCGAGAAAAGCCTCTAGCGAGTTTCATGGCGGCCCGTACCCTAAACCGACTCAGGTGGTCTGGTAGAGAATACCGAGGCGTTCGGGTGAACTATGGTTAAGGAACTCGGCAAAATGCCCCCGTAACTTCGGGAGAAGGGGGGCCACACCAGGTGATGGCACTTGCTGCCGGTAGCTTGGGGTGGCCGCAGAGACCAGCGAGAAGCGACTGTTTACTAAAAACACAGGTCCGTGCGAAGCCGTAAGGCGATGTATACGGACTGACGCCTGCCCGGTGCTGGAACGTTAAGGGGACCGGTTAGCTGGCTTTCGGGTTGGCGAGGCTGAGAACTTAAGCGCCAGTAAACGGCGGTGGTAACTATAACCATCCTAAGGTAGCGAAATTCCTTGTCGGGTAAGTTCCGACCTGCACGAATGGCGTAACGACTTCTCGACTGTCTCAACCATAGGCCCGGTGAAATTGCATTACGAGTAAAGATGCTCGTTTCGCGCAGCAGGACGGAAAGACCCCGGGACCTTTACTATAGTTTGATATTGGTGTTCGGTTCGGCTTGTGTAGGATAGGTGGGAGACTGTGAAGCTCATACGCCAGTATGGGTGGAGTCGTTGTTGAAATACCACTCTGGTCGTGCTGGATGTCTAACCTGGGTCCGTGATCCGGATCAGGGACAGTGTCTGATGGGTAGTTTAACTGGGGCGGTTGCCTCCTAAAGGGTAACGGAGGCGCCCAAAGGTTCCCTCAGCCTGGTTGGTAATCAGGTGTTGAGTGTAAGTGCACAAGGGAGCTTGACTGTGAGACCGACGGGTCGAGCAGGGACGAAAGTCGGGACTAGTGATCCGGCGGTGGCTTGTGGAAGCGCCGTCGCTCAACGGATAAAAGGTACCCCGGGGATAACAGGCTGATCTTCCCCAAGAGTCCATATCGACGGGATGGTTTGGCACCTCGATGTCGGCTCGTCGCATCCTGGGGCTGGAGTCGGTCCCAAGGGTTGGGCTGTTCGCCCATTAAAGCGGTACGCGAGCTGGGTTTAGAACGTCGTGAGACAGTTCGGTCCCTATCCGCTGTGCGCGTAGGAGTCTTGAGAAGGGCTGTCCCTAGTACGAGAGGACCGGGACGGACGAACCTCTGGTGTGCCAGTTGTTCTGCCAAGGGCATGGCTGGTTGGCTACGTTCGGGAGGGATAACCGCTGAAAGCATCTAAGCGGGAAGCCTGCTTCGAGATGAGGACTCCCACCCCC
>NZ_LATD01000209.1 GCF_000981895.1 Streptomyces odonnellii
GGTGGAGCGGCAGCCCGAGGGGGTGGTGCGTACGCCTGAGGAGACCGTACGGGAGGCGCAGCGCCTGCTGGACGCGGGCAAGCCGTTCCATGCCCACGAGGTGTTCGAGGACGCGTGGAAGTCGGGTCCTGAGGACGAACGCGCGCTGTGGCGCGGGCTGGCGCAGTTGGCCGTCGGGCTGACGCATGCGGCCCGCGGCAATACGACGGGCGGGGCGCGGCTGCTGCTGCGCGGCACGGACGGGATCGCCTCGTACCGCTCCCCGCACGGTGTCGATATCGCCGGACTGACCTCCTGGGCGGGCGAGTTGGCCGCACGGGTGACGGCGGACGGCCCGGTGGACGCGAGTGCTGAGGCGCCCCGGCTGACCGGCCCGAGCCGCTGAGCGGGCCCGTGCCTGCCCCGATCAGTCGCTGAGCAGGATCACTTCCAGGGTGCGGGGGCCATGCACGCCCTCCACGCGGTCGAGTTCGATGTCGCTGGTGGCCGAGGGTCCGGAGATCCAGGTCAGCGGCCGGGTGGGGTCCAGCAGCGGCATGGCCTGCGGTACGGATCCGACGACTTGGTCGGCCGTCCGTACGACACAGATGTGGTGGTCGGGGACGAGCGTGATGCGGCGCCGCCCCTGGTCCGGCGCCGCGTCGAGGACGAGCGTCCCGGTCTCGGCGATGGCCAGGGCACAGCCGGTGACCACGCTGTCGACCGCGTCCAGTTCCCTGGGTGTCGCCTCGACGTCGTCATCCACCCGGCTGATGCTCGCGGGTGTCGCGGACAGCCAGGACGACGGGAGCAGCGGGGGTACGAGGACCGTACGGGCGCCGCGCTCGGCCAGCAGCCGGGCGATCAGCGCGGGAAGTTCCTCGGTGTCCGCGCGGTGGACGATCGCGCGGTAGTCGGCGAGGTTCTCGGCGAGCAGATCGACGACGCGGGCGTCGGGCGTGTGTGTGTCCAGATAGTCACGGGCGGCCTCCGGGACCTCGGGCGCGCCGGCCACCGCCGTACGGATACGCGCGAGGATCCGCTCGCGCGCCCCGGCACCGAAGCCGGAGTCGCCGCTCGCCCCGGAGTCGCCGCTCGCCCCGGAGCCGTCGCCCCTACCGAAACCGGTGCCGGAGCCGGTGCCCGTACCGAAACCGGTGCCGGTGCCCGTGTCTGCGCTGGAGCCCGTGCTCATGTCCCGCTGTCCTTACGCTCATTGGCGTCGCCGCCGGTCGTACGACGCGCCCCGCCCCCGGCCCCCTGATGGCCCGCCCGGTTCCTCTTCCACCACTCGCGGAACGGCTCCGGCGGCAGCTCGGGCAGGTCACGCGTGTTCGTCCACGCCCCCGCGCCCGGCAGCCTCGACGGATGCAGCCTGCGAGTCTTCGACGCGGCCTTCTCGCCCATCGCCATCACCTTCGGATGGTCGAACACCCAGCCCGCCGCCTTCATCACGGCCTTCTCCAGCCGATGCCCCTTGCCGCCCTGGTCCGCCACCCGCTCCCGCAGATGGACCAGCACCTCAGGTATGTCGATGGCCACCGGGCACACCTCGTAGCACGCCCCGCAGAGCGACGAGGCGTACGGCAGCGAGGCGTCGATCTCGCTCCGCGTGCCCCGGAGCTGGGGGCTCAGGATCGCCCCGATCGGCCCCGGGTAGACCGAGCCGTACGCGTGCCCGCCGGCCCGCTCGTACACCGGGCAAACGTTCAGACACGCCGAGCAGCGGATACAGCGGAGCGCCTGCCGTCCGACCTCGTCGGCGAGCGTTTCCGTACGCCCGTTGTCCAGCAGGACGAGATGGAAGGTGCTCGGGCCGTCCGTGTCATGGGTGCCCGTCCACATACTGGTGTACGGGTTCATCCGTTCGGCGGTCGACGAACGCGGCAGGGTCTGCAGGAAGACCTCCAGATCCCGCCAGCTCGGCACCACCTTCTCGATCCCCACCACGGAGATCAGCGTCTCGGGCAGCGTCAGGCACATCCGCCCGTTGCCCTCGGACTCGAAGACGACGAGCGTGCCGGTCTCGGCGACCATGAAGTTCGCCCCGGAGATCCCGACCTTGGCGCGCAGGAACTTCTCGCGCAGATGCAGCCGGGCCGCCTCGGCGAGTTCGCCGGGGGTGTCGGAGAGCCCCTCGGGCGCGGCCCGGCCCCAGGAACCCATCCGGTCGCGGAAGATGTCACGGATCTCGCCCCGGTTGCGGTGGATCGCCGGGACCAGGATGTGGGACGGCCGGTCGTCGCCGAGCTGCACGATCAGTTCGGCGAGGTCGGTCTCGTACGCCGAGATGCCCTCGGCCTCCAGCGCCTCGTTGAGCCCGATCTCCTGGGTGGCCATCGACTTGACCTTGACGACCTCCGACTCACCGGTGGCCTTGACCAGTTCGGCCACGATCCGGTTCGCCTCGGCCGCGTCGGCGGCCCAGTGCACCACGCCGCCCGCCGCCGTCACCGACTCCTCGAGCTGGAGGAGATAGCGGTCGAGATGGCGCAGTGTGTGGTCCTTGATCCGCTTGCCGGCCTCGCGCAGCCGCGCCCAGTCGTCCAGCTCCGCGACGGCCCTGGCCCGCTTGTCACGGATGGTGTGGGTGGCGTGACGCAGATTGGCCCGGAGCGTCTCATTGCCCACAGCGTCCTTGGCCGCGACCGGGAACGCCGGCATCCCCAGATACGTACCGCTCATGACCAGGGCTCCTCTTCCGTCGACGCCAGGATCTCCGCGAGGTGCACGGCGCGCAGCGGAGCGTCCGCACGGCTGACGATTCCGCCGAGATGCATCAGGCAGGAGTTGTCAGCCCCGCAGAGCACCCGCGCCCCGGTGGACACGGCGTTGCGCACCTTGTCCTGGCCCATCGCGGCCGAAACATCGGAGTTCTTCACGGCGAAGGTACCACCGAAACCACAGCACTCGTCCGCGCCCGGCAGCTCCCGCAGCTCCAGCCCCCTGACCGCTTCCAGCAGTCTCCGGGGCCGTTCGCCGAGCCCGAGCAGCCGCAGGCCGTGGCAGGACGGGTGATAGGCGACGGAGTGCGGGAAGTACGCCCCGACATCGGTCACCCCGATCACGTCGACCAGGAATTCGGTCAGCTCGTAGGTCCGTGCGGCGAGGGCGCCCGCGGCCTCGTCACCGATGGCCGGATAGTGCTGCCGGACCATCGCAGCGCAGGATCCCGAGGGGGTCACGACATAGTCGTACCCCTCGAAGGCGCGCACGGTCCGCCGTACCAGCGGCTCGGTCTCGCGCCGGTAGCCGGTGTTGAACTGGGGCTGGCCGCAGCAGCTCTGCTCCTCGGGAAAGTCGACTTCGATACCCAGTCGTTCGAGCAGCCGTACGGTCGCGATCCCGGTGGACGGATAGACGGCGTCATTGACACAGGTGACAAAGAGGGCGACTCGCATGGGCGGAGCATATGTCGTGCGCGGTGATGCGCGTAAGACCCCTGAAGATCGCGAAGAGGCATCAGACCTCCGATGAGTCGAGCACGGCGGGCATACGGCAGACTCGACGTGGTGAGAAAGATCTATGTCATCGGTATCGGAGCGGGCGACCCCGACCACCTCACCGTGCAGGCGGTGAGAGCGCTCCACGAGGTAGATGTCTTCTTCCTGCTCGACAAGGGCGAGGAGAAGGCCGGCCTCATGGAGCTGCGGCACGAGATCCTGCGCCGGCATGCCGCGGGCCATGAGTACCGGCTGGTCGAGGTCCGCGATCCGGAGCGGGAGGCCGCCCCGGACGGCGCCGCCTATCCGGGAACCGTCGAGGACTGGCGGAGCCGGCGTGCCGCCCTCTACGAGCGCCTGATCAGCGAGGAGCTGGGCGAGGGGCCGGACGACGACCGGACCGGGGCGTTCCTGGTCTGGGGAGACCCCTCGCTGTACGACTCCACGCTCGGCATCCTCGAAGAGGTCCTGGAGCGCGGCACGGTCCGGTTCGCCCACGAGGTGATCCCCGGCATCAGCAGCGTCTCCGCGCTGGCCGCCCGGCACCGTACCGGACTGAACCGGGTGGGCGGTCCCGTACAGATCACCACCGGCCGCAGGCTCGCCGAGGGATGGCCGGAGGGCGTGGACGACGTCGTCGTGATGCTCGACGCGCACCAGGCCTTCCGGCACCATCTCGCGGCCGATCCGGTCATCCACTGGGGTGCCTATGTGGGGACGGAGGACGAGATCCTGGTCTCCGGGCGGCTCTCGGAGGTGGCCGCCCGGATCGAGGAGCTGCGGTCGGCGGCACGCGCCCGCAAGGGCTGGATCATGGACACCTATCTGCTGCGGCGAGACCGGGACGGAACGGACCGGGACTGAAACGTTCAAATCTCCTCTCATACCGGGCCTCGTACCGGACAGGGCTCAGCCGCGCCCCACGAAGTCCCAGGCGCCGTGGTCCGCGCGGTATACGACGAACCCCGGTTCCGTGCGCAGATATACGGCTCCGCCCGGTGCCCTCACCTCCTCGCGGCGCCGCGCGGGTACGTGGATCTCGGCCGTCGCGCCGACCGGCACCCGCACCGTCAGCCGCAGATCCGGGCCGATCTCCGACCATGCCACCGAGGCCGTGCCACGGACCGTACGGATGGACGTACGGGCCCAGGTGACTCCGGTGCGTCCGTCGGGCCGTACGGTGAAGGTGCGGTAGCCCGCGTCGCCGGGCCGCAGCCCCGCCACGTTCTCGTACAGCCACTGCGCGACCGTCCCCTGGAAGTAGTGGTCGCGCGAGCGCGAGTCGAGCGGCCACATCTCCCACATGGTGTCGGCGCCGTTGTCGAACCAGTAGCCCCAACTGGGGTACGTACGCCGGGTGGCGATCGCGTGCGCGACATCCGGGCGGCCGTGCGCGCACAGGGCGCGCAGCAGGACGCTCGTGCCCAGCGCGCCGGTGTTGAGGTGGTTGCCACGCGCGGTGATGTCCGCGACCAGACTGTCGAGCACCGAGGCGCGGGCGCCCGCAGGGACGAGGCCGAAGGCCAGCGGAAGGGCGTTGGAGGTCTGCCGGTAGCCGGGGTCCTTCGCGGTTCTGTAGTGCCCGGAGACCGGGTCGAGGAAGGCGGCGTTGAGAGCGCTCTTGAGCCCGTCCGCCGCGCCGCGGTAACGCTCGGCGGTCTCGTCGTGGCCCAGCAGTTCGCCGAGTTCGGCGGTCTGGGTGAGCGCCCTGTGGAGGTACGCGGTGGCCGTCAGCCGGGTGTCCTCGGGCGGGTTGCCGCCATAGCCGGGCGGCAGATAGTCGCCGAGCGCGGTGATCGCGAGGCCGTCGACCAGCCGGTCCAGCTCCCAGTCCAGATAACGGGTCAAGGTCGGCCAGTGCTCGCGGGCCGCCCGGTCGTCACCGTAGATCCGGTACAACTCCCTTACGAGGAACGGGTATACGGTCGTCCACTCCGGGGACGGGCCGAGATCGCCGTAGCCCCAGCCGCCACTCGGCACGATCACCGGTAGCTGCCCGTCCGGGTTCTGACTGTCCTTCAGATCGCCGAGCCACTTCGCCAGGAAGCGGTGCATCCCGAACGCATGGGTCATGACGGGCGCGCCGAGCTGGGCGTCGCCGGTCCAGCCGTTCTTCTCGTACATCGGGGTGTCGGTGGGTATGCCGTGCAGATTGTTGAGCAGGGTGCGGCGCATCGCCCGGTCGAGCTGCTCGTAGAACGGCTCGGAGCAGCCGAAGCCGCTGACCTCGGCGACCTTCGTATGGACGACCCTGCCTCGCAGATCGGTGGGGCGCGGGAGGGCTGGCAGGCCGCTGACCTGGACGTACCGGAAACCCTTGTACGAGAACGACGGTTCCCACACCTCCTCGCCCCCACTGTCCGTGCCGCCCCCACCGCCCGTGCCGCCCTCGGCGTCCGTGCCTCCCGCGCAGATGTACTCGTCGCGCTGGAACCGTCCGGGCACATGGCCGGTCTCCGCGTGCACGGTGCCGTCGCCCTTGAGCTTCTCGCCATGGACGAGCCGGACGGTGGTGCCGGCCGGCGCCCGTACGGTCAGCCGGGTCCAGCCAGCGGTCGTACGGCCCATGTCGGCGACATACACCCCGGGGCTCGGTTCGGTGATCGAGGTGGGGGTGAGGGTCTCGATGATCTCGATGGGTTCCTGGGGCTGGGCGCGCAGTGTGCCTCCGGGGGCCGGCCTGCTCTTCGGGTGGCGCCAGCCGCTGTCGTCGAAACCGGGCCGGGTCCAGCCTTCGGGAGCCAGCCGCGCGTCGTATGTCTCGCCCGCGTAGAGGGAGTTGGTGCGGGTGGGGCCTTCGGTGAGGCGCCAGTCGGTGCCGGAGACGAGGGTGGTGCGGGAGCCGTCGAGATGTTCGGCCTCAAGACGGCAGAGGAGCCGGGGTTCGCCGTGCCAGGGCGGCCGGTGCCAGTTCCAGACATTGGGGGTGGTCATGCCGTAGAAGCCGCGTCCCAGGGTGACTCCGATGGCGTTGGTCCCGCGCCGGAGGAGGCCGGTCACATCGTGCACCGCGTACAGGACGGTCTCGTCGTAGTCGGTGAACGCCGGGTCGAGCACCTGGCTGCCGACGCGCTCCCCGTTCAACTCGGCGACGTAGTAGGCGAGTCCGCTGATGTAGAGCCGGGCCCGGCTGACCGGGCGGGGTACGGTGAACTCGCGCCGCAGCAGAGGCGCGGGGGCCTCGGGCACGGCGAACGAGACCCCGGTGCCCCAGGGGCCCTGGCCGTATGGTGCGAGGACCGCGGCGTCGCTCCAGCCGGTGTCGTCGAAGTCCGGCTGTTCCCAGCCCTGTTGCTCGGTCCCGGCGGTACGCCAGCCCGGCCCGGTGACACGTTCGTGGCTCGCTCCGTCGGCGGTCTCGACCAGCAGCCGTACGAGCAGTCCGGCCGGGTTGACGGAGGCGCCGCCACGGTTGGTGGCACGGGCCGCGAGCACGATCCGCCCGTCGGCGACGGCGGACCGTACGGCCTCGGTGACATCGGTGACCTGCCCGGTGCGCCACCCGTCGACCTGCTCGGGGGCATGGAGAACCTGCCGGCCGTCGAGATGGAGGGTGAAGTCGTCGTCGGCGGTGGCGAGGAGGGTGGCTCGGGTGACGGCGGCGGAGTCCGAGACCGAGGCCGGGAGGACAAGGGCGCCCCGGAACCACCGCGTGCCGACCGGGGCGTTGCCCGTGGTCGCTTCGGTGGTCCAGATCCAGGACGCGCCGTCGGCGGTCGGCGGTTCGGTGGCCGGGTCGGCGCCTATCCACTGCGCCTGCCAGTCCTCACCGCCGAGCGCGGTCTCCCACCAGCCGGCCGTGCTCCACGGCGAGGCGTGCCCGTCGGCGTCCCAGACACGGACCTGCCAGTGGCAGCGGGTGCGGGGCGGCAGCGTGGGGCCCGCGTACGGTATGGCGACACTGGCGCCGGACGCCACCCGGCCGGTGTCCCAGAGGAGTTCCCGCCCGGCCGCGAGATCGTACGCGTCGGCCGCGGCCCGTATCCGGTACGCGACCTGCCGAGCGCCCCGGCCGGCGCCGCCGTCGAGTTCCCAGGACAGCAGCGGCGCCGCCACATCCGTACCGAGGAGCCGCTCGGCGTACTCGACCGTGGTACGGACGATACGGAGCCCTCCTCCGCGCGTCGCCTCCCCCGTCGAGGGCTTCGCCGAAGCCGGGGAACCCGCGGCCAGTGCGGCGACTCCGGCTCCCGCGCCCACCACCGAGGCGTTCAGGAGCGCTCTGCGTGTCCAGCCCATGCTCATCGCAAACCCCTTCGACGGAAACGATTGAAACGTTTCACCATCCGCGCCCAGCATCGTAGGGCCGCCCGCGAGCGCCCTACAAGAGGTGTGCGCGGGGACGATGCGAAGCGGGGGCGCCGAGCCGAATGACGGCACCCGGCAGTCGTCTCCTCGCGCGCCTCGGCCCCCCGCCGGGTCAAGGATTTTTGCTTCTGTCTTCAAAAATTGCGCAGATTCATAGACTTCATGCGGCTGCGCTTCTAGCCTTTTCGCGTCCGCAGAGTCCCCACGAGCCGCAAGGACGTATGTCTGTGACACTCCCCCCATCCTCCAGAAGCCGTTTGCTCAGGCGCGGCCTGTCCGCCTCCCTCTCCCTCGCACTCGCCGTGGCCGGGACGGCCGCGGCGGTGGTGCTGTCCACCGCGCCCGACGCCCAGGCGGCGGCGGTCCCCACCCCCTCGCCCCTCGATGTCCAGGGTCGCGGCGCGACCGTGCCGTTCAAGGAGCAGGAGGCCGAGTACGCCGCGACCAACGGCACCCTGATCGGCCCCAACCGCCTCTACGGCACGCTGCCTTCGGAAGCCTCCGGGCGGCAGGCCGTCACGCTGGACGCGGTCGGTGAGTACGTGGAGTTCACGCTCACCGCCCCGGCGAACGCGATGTCGTTCCGCTACTCGCTGCCCGACAACGCGGCGGGCACCGGTCGCGACGCCGCCATCGACCTGCGGGTCAACGGCACCTCCCTCAAGAGCGTGCCGGTGACCTCCAAGTACGGCTGGTACTACGGCGGTTACCCGTTCAACAACAACCCGGGCGACACCAACCCGCACCACTTCTACGACGAGACCCGCACCATGTTCGGGTCGACCCTGGCGGCCGGTACGAAGATCAGGCTCCAGGTCTCCTCGACCGCCGCGTCCCCGAGCTTCACCATCGACCTGGCCGACTTCGAGCAGGTGGCCGCGCCGATCGGCAAGCCCTCCGGCGCGCTCGACGTGGTGACCGACTTCGGCGCCGACCCGACCGGTGGCGCCGACTCCACCGCCAAGATCCAGGCGGCCGTCGACGCGGGCCGCACCCAGGGCCGAGAGGTCTACATCCCGCAGGGCACCTTCCAGGTGCGCGACCACATCATCGTGGACAAGGTGACCCTGCGCGGCGCCGGCCCCTGGTACAGCGTGCTGACCGGACGTGATCCGTCCAACCGCAGCAAGGCCGTCGGTGTGTACGGGAAGTACGCCGACGCGGGCGGCAGCAGCAATGTCACCCTCAGGGACTTCGCCATCATGGGCGACATCCGTGAGCGCGTGGACAACGACCAGGTCAACGCCATCGGCGGCGCGATGTCCAACTCGGTCGTCGACAACGTCTGGATGCAGCACACCAAGTGCGGCGCCTGGATGGACGGCCCGATGAACAACTTCACCATCAAGAACAGCCGCATCCTGGACCAGACCGCGGACGGCGTCAATTTCCACCGGGGCGTCACCAACTCGACGGTCACCAACACCTTTGTGCGCAACACGGGTGACGACGGTCTGGCCATGTGGGCGGAGGCCGTCCCGAACGTGAACAACAAGTTCACGTTCAACACGGTGATCCTGCCGATCCTGGCGAACAACATCGTCACCTACGGCGGCCGGGACATCACCATCTCCGACAATGTCATGTCGGACACCATCACCAACGGCGGCGGGCTGCACATCGCCAACCGCTACCCCGGTGTCAACTCCGGTCAGGGCACGGCGGTTTCGGGCGTCGCGACCGCCGCGCGCAACACCCTCATCCGCACCGGGAACAACGACTACAACTGGCGCTTCGGCGTCGGCGCGATCTGGTTCAGCGGTCTCAACGAGCCGATCAACGCCACCATCAACATCTCCGACAGCGAGGTCCTGGACAGTTCCTACGCCGCGATCCATCTCATCGAGGGCGCGACGAACGGGCTGCGCTTCAACAACATCAGGATCGACGGCGCGGGCACCTACGCGCTCCAGATCCAGGCCCCGGGCACGGCCTCGTTCACCAATGTGACCGCCACGCACATCGCGCAGTCCAACCCGATCCACAACTGTGTCGGCGGCGGCTTCCAGATCACCCAGGGTTCGGGGAACTCGGGCTGGTACGCCAACCCGCCCGCCTGCACCGGTACCTGGCCCGACCCGGTGTGGACCAACGGCGGTGTGCCGGGCGGTCCCACCACCCCGCCGACCACGCCGCCCACGACGCCTCCCACCACCCCGCCGGCGGAGACGGGCAACCTGGCCCAGGGACGTACGGTCACGGAGTCGGGACACGTTGATGTGTACGGCGCGGGCAACGCGGTCGACGGCAACGCCAACACCTACTGGGAGAGCACCAACAACGCCTTCCCCCAGTCGATCACGGTGGATCTCGGCGCCCCGAAGGCGGTCAAGCGGGTCGTCCTGAAGCTTCCTCCGGCGTCCGCGTGGGCAACCCGTACGCAGACACTGAGTGTGCTGGGTGCCACCGGCACCACGTACAGCACGCTGAAGGCTTCGGCCAACTACACGTTCAACCCGTCGAGCGGCAACACCGCGACGATCAATCTGGACGGGACGGAGGTCCGCCATCTGCGGCTGACGTTCACGGCCAACACCGGCTGGCCAGCGGCCCAGCTCTCCGAGTTGGAGGCCTACACCAGCTAAGGGCTGTCCGCACTGCCGCACATCGGAAAAGCGGACCGCACAACCGGAAAACCGTGCGCCCGGCCGGGACATCCCCGGCCGGGCGCACGTTATTTCGGCCGGTCACTCCGTCCCCCGAATGGCCCACCATATATCCGCGACCGAACGTCAGCCATGGAACAGTGCTATCGGGCGGGTTCCACCGGGCGGCCCCACATCGCGAAGCGGGAGGCGTAATGCCAGCCACCAGTACGAAGCGCCGCGGCTACCGAGAAGGACTCGGCGGTGAACTGCTCGCGGAATTCCTGGGAACGTTCGTACTGATCCTGCTCGGCTGCGGCTCGGTCGCGGTGGCTGTCGCGGGCCTCCCCGGATCGGGCCGGCAGTCCACCCCCTTCGACGCCGCGAACTGGCTGATCATCGCATTCGGCTGGGGTTTCGGTGTCGTCTTCGGCGTGTATATCGCGGGAGGCGTGAGCGGAGCGCATATCAATCCCGCCGTGACCCTGGCCTTCGCCCTGCGCAGGAGCTTCTCCTGGAGGAAGGTCCTCCCCTACTGGGGCGCGCAATTCCTGGGCGCCTTCCTCGGCGCCGCCCTGGTGTTCGGTATGTACGCCTCGGCCATCAACGCGTCCAACAGCAGAGCCGGGCTCGCCAGGGACGAATCGCTTCCCACCTTCTCGATTTTCGCGACTTTCCCGGCACAGTATTTCGGTAATTCATGGTGGGGACCGCTGCTCGACCAGATCGTCGGTACCGCGCTTCTGGTCGCGGTCATTTTCGCGCTGATCGATCTGCGGAACACGGCGCCGGGATCCAATCTCGGTCCCTATATGATCGGCATGGTGGTGGTCGCGATCGGCCTCAGCATCGGCACGAACGCCGGATACGCGATCAACCCCGCCCGTGACTTCGGTCCACGGCTGTGGACATACGCTGTCGGCTGGGGCGATATCGCCATTCCCGGGACCTTCCAATGGTTCAGCCATTACATGTGGATCCCCATCGTCGGCCCGCTGATCGGCGGAATCGTCGGTGCCTATGTCTATGACTTCCTCATCGGAAAGGTGCTGGACGCCCGCCGCAGGGCCAGCGAAGGCCGCGAGGGCGGCAGCGCCGGCACCGCCGAACCGCCACCCGACGTCTGACCGTTCGAGAGACGCGCGACGGGAGCCATGTCATGGCGGTGTGAGCGTTCCGGGGCCGGGGACGTCAGCCCCGGGTCACGGGATGTCGTACGTGTCGAGGCGCCCGCACATGCCGAATCGGCCGTGCGCCGCCGGGAGCCGGGTGTGCAGCCGGGCCTCGGCGAGATACGAGGCGTCGCCCGCGGCGAGCAGACCGAGCTGGGCACCGGTCTGCCGGGCGGCTTCGGCCGCGCCCGCCTCCCAGCGTTCGCGCCACCGCGCCAGCCGGGGCCGTACGAGCGCGGCGGCGGCCCGCTGGAAGTCGAGCAGGGGCCCCGGATCGCCCGCCTCCCATGCCGTACGCAGCACCGTGAAGCCCTCGACCGCCAGATCGCGCCGTCGGCGCGCGGCGGCGGCCTGCTCGTCCTCCGATGCCTCCGGGCCGTCGGGCAGGCCGACGGCCCGCGCGTAGGTCTCCGGGTCGGTCAGATACTCAGGGGGGAGCGTGAGTACCGCGTCGCCGGCCTCCGGCAGTCCGCTGTTCTGCATCAGGACGACGATGCGCAGCGCGTCCTCGTTGACCAGCCGGTGAATGGTGCCGGGGGTGAACCAGACCAGGGCACCGGGCGCCAGCGGTGTCACGGCGAAGCCCGCCGGGCCGAGCGTCTGGACGGCTCCCCGGCCCGCCGTCACCACGTACCCCTCGGAGCAGGTGAGGTGCAGATGCGGGGTGCCGCCGCGCACTCCGTCCGGGGCCTGCCAGTCGTACACCCGCAGATGCGATACGGCGACGGCCCCGGGCAGCCCGGCGAACCCCGCCGCACTCACCGTCCCCGCCGTCGCGGGCGCCTGTGTACCCATCAGTTCCTCGCCTCCGCCTTCACGTACGAGCGCCGAGTGCGCACGGCAGCGCCATAGCAAGCGCTTTCCACAGCGAAGGTAGGGTCACCCCTGCGACAGCGTCAACGCATCGCACGGCTCACAGTTCGAACATGGCCTGGACGCGCTTGCCGACCGGAACCCGTTCTGCGACGAGCCGGTCGCTCAGCACATGGACGATCTCCATGCCGTGCCTGCCCGGCCTGCCCGGGTCCCGTTCATAGCGGCGCGGCAGGGCCGAGCTGCTGTCGTACACGGTCACGATCACCTGCCGCTCGGTGCCCTCCAGCTCCAGCAGATACGGGCCATGGCTGTGCCGCTCGGCGTTGGTGACCAGCTCATTGACGACGAGCAGCACATCGTCGCCCCGCCCGTCGCCGAGCGCGGCGCACCACTCGGCTTCGAGCTGCTGCAGAAAACGGTCGGCGAGCAGTCGCGCCTCGGCCGCACAGCCCGGCGAGCCCAGGAATTCGCGGGCCCGGCGCAATGGGCGTACAGAGTCCGCGAGGGACGCGAAAGCCGTACCGACAACCATCTGTCCGTTCATGCGTCACACGCTCATTCGCTCCTGCCCGCGCACCGATGAGGGCGATGCGTCGGACTCCCTTCTCCGTTTCCCTTGTTGCCTTGTGCCCTCGGACGCCTCCGTCATGCGCGTCCGAACCCATGAACGAAGCGGCACAGACCCATGTGGCGGGCCCCGGCCGACGGAGTTTTCATGGAGACAAAGCGCCATCAACGAGTACAGAAAGCAGGCATTCCCATGCCGTTCGTCACCGTCGGGCAGGAAAACACCGGCTCCATAGACATCTACTACGAGGACCACGGCATGGGACAGCCCGTGATCCTGATCCACGGCTATCCGCTCGACGGGCATTCCTGGGAGAAGCAGGAGCGCGTCCTGCTCGCCACCGGGTACCGCGTCATCACGTACGACCGACGCGGCACGGGCAACTCCAGCCGCCCCACGTTCGGTTACGACTACGACACCTTCGCCGCGGATCTCAAGGTCCTCATCGACCATCTGTCCGTCTCCGACGCCGTGCTCGTCGGTTTCTCGATGGGCACGGGCGAGGTCACGCGCTATCTGGGCAAGTACGGTTCCGGGCGGATCAGCAAGGCCGTACTGCTCGGCGCGATACCGCCGTTCCTCCTCAAGGCCGACGACAATCCCGACGGGGTCGACCGGTCCGTCTTCGAGGACATCAAGGCCGCCATCGTCGCCGACCGCCCGGCCTATATGAAGGTGTTCATCAACAACCTGTACAACTACGATCAGTACAAGGGCACCCGGATCAGTGACGAGGCCTGGAACTTCAGCTTCAACACGGCCGTCGCCAACTCGGCCCACGGCGCCTACGCCTGTGTGGACACCTGGCTGACCGACTTCCGCAAGGACCTGCCGAAGATCGATGTGCCCACGCTGCTGATGCACGGGACCGACGACCGGGTCCTTCCGTACGCGAACACGGCGAAGCGGCTGCCGGGGCTGATCAAGGATCTGGCCTTCATCACTGTCGAGGGCGGCCCGCACAACATCGCCTGGACCCACTCCGAAGTGGTCAACCCCGCGCTGCTCGACTTCCTCAAGGCCTGACCGGCTTCCTCAAGGCCCGACCCGGGGTTCACGCCGATCACGGCTCCTTGATCAGGGAGCGTGCGCGGGCCGCGCGTACGGCGGCGGAGAGGCCGGCGATGTCGTACGCACCATGGTGGCGCCGCCCGTTGACGAAGAAGGTCGGGGTGCCCGACACACCGCTCATGTCGGCCGTCTCGACATCCTCCGCGACCCGGGCCGCGCCGGTGTGGGCGCGCAGATCACGGTGGAAGCGTTCGGTGTCGAGGCCGATGTCCTCGGCGTAGCGCAGCAGATCGGCGGCGCGCAGATCGCCCTGGTGGACGAGCAGCAGGTCGTGCATCTCCCAGTAGGCGTCCTGCGCGGCGGCGGCCTCGGAGGCCTCGGCCGCGAGTTGCGCGTTGGGGTGCACATCGGTGAGCGGGAGATGGCGCCAGACGTACCGTACGTCGCCCGCGCCGGCCAGCAGTTCGCGGATGACGGGCTCCGCCAGACCGCAGTACGGGCACTCGAAGTCGCCGTACTCGACGACGGTGACCGGTGCTTCGCGCGGCCCGCGTACATGGTCGTGATCCGGGTCGACGGGTGTCGACAGATCGATGATGGACTCGCCCGTACCGAGCAGGGCGGTGATCCGGGGACGTCGGGGCAGGATCCCGATGACCCAGGTGACCGCCCAGGTGGCGGCGAAGGAACAGAGCACCGCGGCGAGGATGCCGATCTTCGCCTGGGCGAGCAGGGTGCCGTGGAAGGCGAGGGCGGCGATCAGCAGGGAGACGGTGAAGCCGACGCCCGCGATGGTGCCGCCGGCGGCGGTGGCGCCCCAGCCGACTGGCGGCCGCAGCCGGCCATGGCTCAGCCTGGTGGTCAGCAGGGAGGCGCCGAGGATGCCGAGGGGCTTGCCGACGACATAACCGAGCAGAATGCCGAGGGTGACGGGCGAGGTGAAGGCGTTCGCGAGGACGCTTCCGCTGATGGTGATCCCGGCGTTGGCCAGCGCGAACACCGGCACGATCACATAGCTCGTCCACGGGTGGTACATGCGCTGGAGGCGCGCGTTGGGAGAGATCGCCGAGGCGAGTCCGGCCCGTACGGACCGTTCCAGCTCCGGTGTGGGCTGCTCGCGGAAGAGGCGGAACAGTCCGGTCGCGCGCTCCAGATCACTGCGCGCGGCCGGGTAGGCGTATGTCAGAAGGCCCATGGCGAGTCCGGTGACGACCGGGTCGACGCCCGATTCCAGGACGGCCACCCACAGGGCCACCGCGAGCACCGCGTACACCGCGCCCCGGCGCACTCCGGCTGCCCGTACCAGCAGGACGACCGCGAAGATCACCAGGGCGGTGATCAGCGCCATGACATCGACATGGCCGCTGTAGGCGACCGCGATGACACCGAGCGCGACGAAGTCGTCCACGACGGCGACGGTCAGGATGAAGGCACGCAGTCCCACGGGCAGCCGAGTACCGAACACCGCGAGCATGCCCAGGGCGAAGGCGGTGTCGGTGGACATGGCGGCGCCCCAGCCGCCCGCCGACGCCTCACCGGCGTTGAAGGCAAGGTAGACGACGACCGGCACGACCATGCCGCTGATGCCGGCGAGCAGCGGGAGGGTGACTCGTCTCCGCTCGCGCAGTTCGCCCATGTCGAACTCGCGGCGCGCCTCCAGGCCGACGACGAAGAAGAACAGCGTCATCAGCCCGCTGTTCACCCACTCGCGCAGTCCGAGGGAGACCCCGGCGGAGCCGATACGGACCGAGAGGTCCGTCGCCCAGAACGAGGCGTACGTGCCGGGGCCGGCGTTGGCCCACACCAGCGCGGCCAGCGCGGCGGCCAGCAGGACGGACGCGCTGCCGGTCTCGGTGCGCAGGAAGTCGCGGAGCGGTGTCCGCATCTCGTCGCCACAGGTGGTCTGGCCGGAGAGGGCCGGGGTGGCGGGGTCGACAGTCACCCCGCCATTCTGCTGCGGCCGGGACCGTAACGCGTCTGATGGCGGCCTCGGGGGGGCACCGCCGCGAGACTCGGGGGTTGCGGCAGCCCCGGGAGCCGTCCGGGCCTCAGCCAGGAGCCGCACGAGCCCTGGCCGGGAGACCCACGAACGCAGGCTGCGGGAGCCCCCGGGAGACGCACGAGCGTCGGCCGCGGGAGCCGCCGGGAGACGCACCAGCCCCCGGGCCGGACCAAGTTGAGCCTGTCCTTGTCAAGTTTGCTGCGGGTGAGTTATACCGGTGGTGTCGGTGCCGGTCCGCCGCCGTCCCTTCGCGGCGCGGGTCGTGCGGCGTCGACGCGGTTGACGCAGGAGGGAGGCCGTCATGGTGATGCGGTGGGACGCGTTCCTGGCGGCGGTCCAGGAACGCGGGGAGTACCCCTCGTCGAAGGAGGCGGAACGGGCGGTCCGTGTGGTACTCGCGCTCCTCGGTGCCCATGTGGTGGGGAGCGAACGGGCCGAGCTGGCCGCGCGGTTGCCGGAGACCTGTGCGCTGGTGCTGCTCGATCCGCTGCCGGCCGCCGAACCCCTCACGGCGGAACGGTTCGTACAGGCGGCCGCCGCATGGATCCAGGGGGCCACCGACGAGACCGCGCAATGGGATGTCGGCGCGGTCCTGAGCGTGGTGGCCGACGCCACCGACGAGGACCTGATGCGCCGCGTCCTGCTCCAGCTCCCGCCGGGTTACGACCTTCTCTTCGGCCGCCCGCAGCCGGTCTGACCGGGAGCCGGAGCCGCGCCGCCCGCACGGTCCCACCGGTTCCGTCGCGCGCTGCCCGTACGCGGTTGGCGTCCGGCCGGTGCGGGAGGCTAGCCTGGACGGCACAGTGTTACGCGGCGGTGGGGCCCGCCGTACCCGAACCGCGGCGACAGGCCGCCAACGGTCCCTACTCGCGATGGAGCGTGCCCGGATGCCGGGCGCCGTACGAGTAGGAGACGCGTTGTGGTCAGAGTTACCCGGAGCCGTGTGGTGGAAGAACCCACCGATCCCGATGTCGATCTCTCCGTACCCGCGCAGCGGGCGGAGCGCGCACGGGTGCTGTGGCCGGTGGTCACCGCCGTGGCGATCGGCGCGATGTGCGGCTCGGCGGCGCGGTACGGAGCGGCGCTGATCTGGCCGACCCCCGTCGCCGGCTTTCCCTGGACAACGCTCGTCGTCAATGTCAGCGGCTGTGCCCTGATCGGCGTGTTCATGGTGGTGATCACCGATGTGTGGACGGCACACCGGCTGATCCGGCCGTTCGTGGGCACCGGCATCCTCGGCGGGTTCACCACCTTCTCCACCTATGCGGTGGACATCGAGCGGCTGGTGGATGCCGGCCGGGCCCGTACGGGCATGGCCTACCTGGTTGTGACACTGTTCGCGGCCCTCGCGGCGGTGTGGACCGCGGTGTGGGTGACACGCCGCGTGGTGGCGTGGAGGCAGTCATGACGAAGCTGGCGGGTACGGCCCTACGGCTGACGATCTTCGTCGGGGAGTCCGATCTCTGGCACCACCGGCCCGTCTACACCGAGATCGTGCACCGGGCCCACGCGGCCGGGCTCGGCGGAGCCAGTGTGTTCCGCGGTGTCGAGGGGTATGGCGCGTCATCGATGATCCACACACAACGGCTGCTGTCGCTGAGCGAGGATCTGCCGGTGGCGGTCGTGATCGTGGACGCCGGGGAGAAGATCCGGGCGTTCCTGCCGCAGCTCGACGAGCTGGTACGCGAAGGGCTGGTCATGCTCGACGACTGCGAGGTCATCCGCTACGCGGACCGCAGGAAGGACCGGGAGGACCGGGAACGGTGAACTGGCTGCTGGTTCTGGCCGGAGCCGCCATCGGTGGCCCGCTGCGCTATCTGACCGACCGGGCGGTGCAGACCCGGCATGACACCGTCTTCCCGTGGGGGACCTTCGTGGTCAATGTGGTGGGGTGTCTGATCCTCGGACTGGTCACGGGCGCGGTCGCCGCTGGCGCGGCGTCCTCCGAGGTGCGGTTGTTCATGGGGACGGGGCTGTGCGGCGCGCTCACGACGTACTCCACGTTCAGTTACGAGACGCTGCGGCTGGCCGAGGACGGCGCGAAGTTCTACGCGGCCGCCAATGTCATCGCCAGTGTGATCGCCGGGCTGGGCGCGGTGTTCATGGGGGTCGCGGTCGCCGAGGCGTTGTGGGCGTGACCCTGGGCCGGGCTCGGCGAAGCGGTACGGGAGGTACGGGAGTCGGTCCGGCCGGTCGTTCCGGGGCTCCCGGTTACTTTTTCGGGCCGCGCGGGACGGCGAAGTCCGTGAGGGTGGCGGTCCCGGGGGCGAGCGCCTCCCAGGAGCCGGACAGCGCGAGCACCGCGATCGCCGAGGTGGGGAACTTCTCCCCGGCCCGGGCCAGACAGTCGCCCTCACCCCGGCCCGCCAGGCTCAGCACCAGGTCCTGCACGCCTGGCTGATGGCCGACCAGCAGGAGCGTCCGTACCGGCCCGGATGCCCGTACCCGCCGGGGTGACTCCCGTACCAGGCTCAGCAGTTCGGCGGCGCTCGCTTCGTACGCCCGGCGATCGTGGATCACCCGGGGCTCCGTACCGAGCCGGGCGGCGGCGAGGTCCCAGGTCTCGCGGGTACGGCGGGAGGTGGAGCAGACGACGAGATCGGGCCGGTACCCGGACTTGGCCAGCCATTTCCCGGCGGCCGGGGCATCCCGGAGCCCCCGGGGCGCGAGGGGCCGCTCATGGTCCGCCACCATCTCCGGCCACGCGGACTTGGCGTGCCGGAGGACGATGAGGCGGCCCGGTGCTGGATCCGGGTCCGGTGGTGGCACTGGGGGTGTCATCTCGTACCTCTCTGGATGGCGGTGCCGGCGCGGCACGGTGTGTCCCAGCGAACACACTTTCCCGCCGACCGGGCTCCGTATCAGGCGTCGGGCCGTTCGCGGCTGATGGCAGAGCTGAACACGGCGCCGGACGGCAGGCCGCACCGAGAGGACGGGACGCGCGGGCTCGCTCGCCCGGTCGTCACCCATCTGGGCGACGGGGGAGGCCCAGACCGGGCGCCCCGGTGAAGCTCAGGCGGACCTCTCCCGGCGCCCGTGCCCACGGTCCTCGCGCGGTACCAGCGTCGGATTGACGTTGTCGAGGACCGTGTCGCGGTCGACCACGACCCGGGCGACATCGTCGCGGCTCGGTACTTCGTACATTACGTTCAGCAGGACCTCTTCGAGGATCGTGCGTGCCGCGCGGGCGCCGGTCCGGCGCAGCAGCGCCTGTTCCGCGATGGCCGCGACTGCGGCCTCGGTGAACTCCAGCTCCACGCCGTCGAGTTCGAAGAGTTTCTGGTACTGCTTGAGCAGCGCGTTACGCGGCTCGGTCAGAATCCGGGTCAGCGCGGTCAGATCCAGTGGCCGTAAGGTCGCCAACTTCGGGAGCCGACCCACGAACTCCGGGATCAGCCCGAATTTCAGCAGGTCCTCGGGCAGTGCCTCGGCGAAGCCGGCCTCGTCCTTCCCGTCCTCCTCGGCGCGGATCGCCGCTCCGAAGCCGATGCCCTTGCGTTGGACGCGCTGCTCGATGATCCGTTCAAGACCGGCGAAGGCACCGCCGACAATGAACAGCACATTGCCGGTGTCGATCTGGATGAACTCCTGCTGCGGGTGCTTCCGTCCGCCCTGCGGCGGCACGCTCGCGACCGTACCCTCAAGGATCTTGAGCAGCGCCTGCTGCACACCCTCGCCGCTCACATCACGTGTGATCGAAGGGTTCTCGCTCTTGCGCGCGACCTTGTCGATCTCGTCGATGTAGATGATCCCGGTCTCGGCCCGCTTGACGTCGTAGTCGGCGGCCTGAATGAGCTTCAGCAGAATGTTCTCGACGTCCTCCCCCACATAGCCCGCCTCGGTGAGCGCCGTGGCGTCGGCGATCGCGAACGGGACGTCGAGCATCCGGGCCAGGGTCTGGACGAGATAGGTCTTGCCGCAGCCGGTCGGGCCGATCAACAGGATGTTGGACTTGCCGAGTTCGACCGGATCCTCGTCGGTGCCGTGCCGCCGGTTTCCGCCCGCCGCCGCACCGATACGCTTGTAGTGGTTGTAGACCGCCACCGCGAGGGTTTTCTTGGCGCTCTCCTGCCCGATGACGTACTGCCCCAGGAAGTCGTGGATCTCCTTCGGCTTCGGCAGCTCCGCGAGTCCGTCGCCGGGCGGGCCTTCGAGGTCCTCCGCGATCAGTTCGTTGCAGAGGCCGACGCATTCGTCACAGATACAGACCGGGCTCGGACCCGCTATCAGTTTCTGGACCTGCTTCTGGCTCTTCCCGCAGAACGTGCACTTCAGCAGGGTGCCGCCGTCACCGATGCCTGCCACGCGGAAGTGTCTCCTCAAGGGTGGTACGGGTTGGTCGGTCCAGATGCTTCAACCATATGGCGTGAACATCTGAATGGCCGACGGTATCTTGAACCGCGACGGACGGCAACGCGGGGACAAGTGAGGACGATGGGCCGGCTCAGCAGGGCGCAGTCACAGGAGCGCAATCGCGCCAGTGTGCTGGCGGCGGCCAGGAGCGAGTTCGCCGAGCGCGGTTTCCGGGACGCGAAGGTGGACGGGATCGCGCAGCGCGCCGGACTGACCCGTGGCGCCGTCTACTCCAACTTTCCGGGCAAACGGGCGCTGTATTTCGCGGTGCTGGCCGATCTCGCCGAGCGCGCGCCGGCACGGGCCGGGGCGCCGGAGCCGTCGCGGGCCGGTACTGCCCGGCCCGGACCCGAGACACTGCGGGGACCCGAGGCACTGCCCGGACCCGAGGCACTGCCGGGAACCGACCGTACGGGCCGTACCGGCGCAGGGTCCGGTCCTACGCGCGGAGAGCCGCCCCTCGCGGTTCCCGAGACCGGCCTTGTGGGCGTCGAGCCCGCCGCCCCTGACTCGCTCTCCGCCGCCGAGGCGCTCGGCGCCTTCGCCCGGGCCTGGGTCGGGCGGCTGCCGCTCGCCGATGTCGGCGAGCCGCACGGACCGGCGCGGCTCGGGGTGCATCTGCTGCCCGAGGTGCTCGCCGAGGAGCGGATCCGGCGCCCGTTCGCCCAGCTCATGAAGCTGGACGCGATCCTGCTCGGGCTCGCCCTGGAACGGCTGGGGCCGCCCGGTGCGGCGCCCGGCGGCCTGGTGCGGGTCGCGGAGGCGGTGCTCACAACCCTGCACGGCGCGAACCAGATGGCCGCCGCCGCGCCCGGGTTCATCGAGCCCTTCAATGTCGTCAGCGCGTGCGAACGGCTGGCGGGCCTCGATCTGCACGGCTGGTGGCCGCCCGCCCATGTGATCACCCAGGCCCTGCCGGTCGACGACCCGTGGATCCCGCCCGCCGCGCCGCACACGCTGGACGCCGTACGGGGCGAACCCGCCCGGCTCGCGGACGACGGGGTGGTGGCCGTCCTCGGGATGCACCGGCTGGAGGCGATCGAGGAGGCGGTACGGGCCGCCCCGCCCGGAGCGCGGATCACCGCGGCCCTGGTCACCGGGGATCCCGCCGAACTGGCACCGCTGGCGCGGCTCGCGGTCGCCGAACTCTGCGGCTGTCTGCGCCAGGCGTTCCCGCCCTCGGCGTGGCCAAGCCTCCAGGTGGTGTTCGACGAGTCGGGTGCCCTCGCCGCGGCGGCCGGTCTGCCCGCCGTGAGCGACGGGACCGAGGCGGCCGTCCGTATCGAGGCACAACGGATCGTCGCCCGCGCGGACGGCCGGGGCGCGTGCCACGCCGCCGCGTCGGCCGTACTGAGCACGCCCGCGAGCACGGGCGGGGCGGGCCGCGACTGACGTACGTGTACGGCGTACGGCAGCGGTACGGCGAAGCCCGTACGACCCGCGAAGCCCGGACGACCCGCCCGTATGACCGCGAAGCCCGTACGACGGTGGAGACGCGGACCGGGGCTGTCCTAGTGGCGCTGTAGCGTCGAGCATCGACGCATCGCCGCCTCCGCACACGAAAGAAGCACCGACATGCCCACCGCCGACGAGCTGATCAGCCCGGACAGCATCGAGAAGCTGGCCCGCGTGCTCGGCACGAGCGCGGGACCGGCCTCGCGCTGGTCCGCCGTACGGGAGAGTGCCGGGGCCCTCGGCCCGCTCGCCCTGAGCGAGCGGGCCCGCGCGGTACGGGACGCGCTGATCCAGGACCTCCCCGGAAGCGGTACGTACACCGCCGCCGCGGAGGTCTTCCGTACCGCGCTGACCGATCCCGGGTTCTCCGGCTGGATGATCTGGCCGGTCACCGAGGCGGTGGCGGTGCTGGCCGTGGACTCGGCGCGCCACGGCGACTTCGAGGACGGCCTCGCGCTGCTGACCGCGCTGACACCCCGGCTGACCGGCGAATTCGCGCTGCGTACGTTTCTGAACGCCGACACCGACCGGACACTGCGGACCGTCCGTACCTGGACCGGGTCCGCCGACCCGGCCGTACGGCGGCTGGCGAGCGAGGGCACCAGACCACGGCTGCCCTGGGCGAAGCAGGTGCCGGAACTGCGCCGCCGGCCTTCCGTGACCGTACCGATCCTCGACGACCTCCACACCGACGCCGACGAAGTGGTCCGCAGGTCCGTGGCCAACCATCTCAACGACATCTCACGGCTCGACCCGGTGCTCGCCGTCTCCACCGCACGCCGCTGGTCCGAGGATGCCATCGCCACCACCACTCCGGCGGTCGTCAAACACGCGATGCGCACGCTCATCAAGCAGGCCGACGCCCAGGCACTCGACCTGCTCGGCTTCGCCCCGCCGTCCACCGACCTGGTCGTCACCGGCCCCGAGCTGCGCAGCACGAAGGTCACCGAGGCCGATGAACTGGTCTTCGGCGTCGACGTGTTCAACGACGGACCGGCGCCGGTCCGGCTGGCGGTCGACTATGTCATCCACTACCGCAAAGCCAACGGCTCCACCGCGCCCCGCGTCTTCAAACTCACCACCCGCACCCTGGCCCCCGGCGAGCGCCTCGCCCTGGAACGCCGCCACTCCTTCAGACCAATCACCACCCGCCGCCACTACTCCGGCGAACACGCCCTGGAAATCCAGGTCAACGGCCGCCGCTCGGGGAAGGCGGAGTTCATCGTCGACCTGTGACCGGACGGGCCGGGGTCCGGGGTCATGCCGTGTGTCCGGCGGCGCCGGAGAGTACGGGACGCGTCCTCCCGTCCTTTCCGCCCCGTGGGCAGGTCCAGCAGGCCACGCCGTCCACCACCTCGGCCACGGCGGGATGGCTGTGCCCCGGGCAGGGCGGGACCGGGGTGCCGCCCGTGTGTTCCAGCACAGCGTCCTGCAACTGTTCGGCCAGCAGAGCCACGGCTTCGGCTTCTGTTATGGAATCCTCCAGCAGCACATGGGTGGAGGAGCCGTCGTCGAACGCGAGCACAACGAGTACGGAGCCGATGCGACGGGCGGCCGTGGACGGCTGGGTGGGGCCTTCGCCGTTGTGGATCTCCAGCCGGGAGGTGAACGCCCTGTCGCCGGACGGTACTTCGGGCTCGGGATCAGCGGACGGCACCGTCACCTCCAGCGTCTGGCCGACGGGATCACCGAGCTGCCGCAGAATGTCTTCCGCCCAGTTCAGGGTTGTCGCGGTGGTCAGTCTCATCGCGTTCATGGCGCCGCTTCGTCACTTCACTTCTTCGCCTTGACGTCCGACGCCCAGGTGATGGAGCCGGTGCCGGTCCGCCCGCCGATGTTGACCCGGAAGGTCATGTAGTCCTGGAACTGGACATGATCGGTGTGCTTGACGGGCTTGAGAGTGCCGTGGAAGTGATAGTGCTTGCCGACCACATGACCCGCGTTGTTCGGCTTCCTCCTGCCGTTGTTCCACCACGAGACGCCCCTCTCCTTGACGTTCCCGGTGATGAAGGACTTCACCCGCGTGGAGATCTTGTAGCCCCAGTTGATGTTGCCGTACCGGCAGTTGAACCGGGCGCTCAGTGTGCCGTTCGCATCGCTCCAACTCGGATTCCTGCCGCAGCGCAGGATCGCGGGCCTCCTCTTCTTCCGCACTGTTCCCGCGGACTGCCGCGCGTCGGCCTGGGCATGCCCGGCATGTCCGCGTCCGGGCGCCGCCCCGCCGACGATCGCGGCGATCCGGTCGCGCTCCGCGTGGGTCAGCTTCAGCGGAGAGCCATGGGAGTACGCGTCCAGAACCACACGCAGAGTCGTTTCCGACCCGCCCGTGGCCGTGGTGGAGACAAAAGTCCTGTCGTCGGCCGGATTCGCCGCCGGGACGGCGTGCGTCGCTCCGGCGCCGGACACCGTCACCACCAGCGCGAGCCAGCCGGAAGCCGCAGCGCTCTGCCACGAAAGACGCATTCCCTCGTCCCCTCTCTTCGCCGTCGCGACGGTCTGCCGCACGGGATCCGAGAATCCCGCACTCCCTTTCGAGCCAGGACCGCTTTCCGCTCTCAATCACCTGATGGAGCGATAAAGATGGACTCTTGCTGACGGCATCTGCCATGTCGCCCGAACGGCACGTGCCACCACGCTGCTGCCCCACCGCCGCCCTTGCCAAAAAGAGGTCGGTCGCCCTCGCGAGTGGTTGCGCTGCTCCGAACGGGTGATGAGGAGCATGCGGCTCTGGAGGGGGCGCTTGACACTGCTGCTGTCGTGGCCGGAGGCCGGAGGGCCGACACAGGCCCCTGATCCGGCCCCGACGCGACATCACCAGAAACGGCCCCCTGCCATGTATGACCGACACGGACACCGCTCCGCCCGTCTCGTTACCGCACGTGCCCGCCGGCCGCCGGCGCTGGATCGCGCTCGCGGTGGTGCTGACCGCGGCCCTGATGGACCTGGTGGATGTGACGATCGTCAATGTCGCCATCCCCGCCATTCAGCGGGACCTCGGCGCCGCCTACTCGGCCGTGCAATGGATCGCCGAGGGCTATGTGCTCGCCTTCGCCCTCGGCCTGATCACCGGTGGACGGCTCGGCGATATCCACGGCCGGAGACGCCTGTTCCTGTTCGGTGTGGCCGGGTTCACCGTCGCCTCCGCCCTCTGCGGCGCCTCCGCGAGCTCCGAGATGCCCATCGCCGCCCGTGTTCTGCAAGGCGCGATGGCCGCGCTGATGGTTCCGCAGGTCCTGGCGATCATCGATGTCACCTTCCCGCCCGCCGAACGCGGCAGGGTCTTCGGCATGTACGGCGGGATCCTCGGAGCCGGGGCCATCGCCGGCCCCATCCTGGGCGGCGTCCTCACCCAGTCGGATCTCTTCGGCCTCGGCTGGCGGTCCATCTTCCTCATCAACGTCCCGCTCGGTATCGCCGGGCTGGCGCTGGGGTGCCGTTACCTCACGGAGTCCACCGCCACGGAGAGCCGGCGCCTGGACCCGACGGGGATGGCTCTGGCCACCACGGGCCTGCTCCTGCTGCTGTCCCCGCTCACCCAGGGACGTGAACAGGGCTGGCCGGCCTGGGGGTTCACTGCCGTTTCATGCACCTGCAAAGGGCATGTCACGATATTTATGGGCAAATTTGATACCAATGTCATATTCACGTGGTATTCACGGCACACGCAGATGACGTAGACGGCCTACGCATGGCGATGGATCCGGCCCGGCGCCTGGAACTCCGGCGGGTGACGGCCCGTTACGAATGAGTAGCACGAGCAGAACTCGAAACCGAGTTGAGCGAGTTCGCTGAGTCACCGAGTTCGCAGACTTCCACCCCCACTCTTCACGGAGGCCCGGAACCATGGCCCGGAACCAGCTCCAACCGTCCCGGCGGTCCCTTCTCGGCGGTGCCGCCCTCGCCGCGCTCACGGCGGCGGCCGGCGTCGGCACGGCGCACGCCACCACCGCTGCCCAGGCCGCCGCGTGGCCCACCGAGTTCCCTCTCCCGAACGGCTTCCTGCCCGAGGGGATCACCATCGGCGCCAAGCCGTACGCCTACATGGGCTCACGCGCCAACGGCGCGGTCTACCGCACCGATCTGCGCACCGGTGAGGGCGGGGTCATCCACCAGGGCGCCACCGGCACGGTGGCCATCGGGCTGAAGCTGGACCATGACGGTCTGCTCTACATAGCCGGAGGCGGTGGCGGATCCGCACGCGTCGTCGACTCACGCACGGGCAGGCTCGTCGCCACGTACCAACTGACCGACAGCACGGGCCACTTCATCAACGATGTCATCCTGCTCGGCGACCGTGCCTGGTTCACCGACTCACGCGACAGCGTGCTCTACGGCATACCGCGCGGCCGCCGAGGCGGGATCCGCAGCCTGCCGCTCAGCGGCGACTGGGTACAGACGCCCGATGTGAACAACGCCAACGGCATCGTCGGCACCCCCGACGGCCGAGGGCTGATCGTCGTCAGCAGCACGCCCGGCAAGCTCTACCACGTGAGCCTGAAGACCGGCCGGGCCACTGAGATCACCCTGAACGGCGCGACGGACGTGGCCAACGGCGACGGTCTTGTCCGCATCGGCCGCACTCTGTACGTCGTACAGAACCGGCTGAACCTCATCAGTGTGTTCAGCCTCAACGCCCAGGTCCGCTCCGCCACCCTGCGCCGTACGATCACCGACCCCCGCTTCGACGTCCCCACCACGGCCGCCCGCCGGGGCGACCGCCTCTACCTCGTCAACGCCCGCTTCACCAGCCCCCAGACGCCCGAGACGACGTTCAACGCCGTCGCCGTTTCCCTCTGACGCCCGGCCGTCGAAGGACGGCGTCGACGGACGCCCTTGCTGAGGGGCCCGATTTGCTCCGGGCCCCTCTGTCACCGGGCGAGGTGCGGGTCAGCAGGCCTGGCGCCAGGTGCCGAGATCGAGCTTCTTGCGCATGGACGAGAGGCCCAGACGCCGGCTCTGCGCGCAGAAGTCCTCGGTGGGCAGCGCGTACTCGACATGGAGGACGGCCTTCCCCGCCCGCACGAACGGGGTGAGCAGGGCGCATTCGCCGTACTGGGCGCACTCCTCGTTCACCGCGAAGTCGAAGGTGCCCACGAGGGCGGGCACCTGCGGCAGATCGTTCTTGAGCCCGACCGACATACCGCGCTCGTGCGCGAGCCGGGCGATCATCCGGTTGTACGCGAGCTGATCGCCGGCGCGCAGCGGGAATCCGGTGTCGTTGAGATAGCCGTCGAGCAGATCGGGTTCGACCGCGTCGAATCCCTTCGACCGGCACATGTCGAAACGCTTCCCCATCAGGGGGCCGAGGACGTCGAGGCGCCGGATGTCGAGCCAGCGCTCGCCGTCCCAGCCGTTGGGACGGCCGAGGACGGAAGAGGGGAAGGTGTCGCGATCCGAACGGAAGTCCTCCCAGGCACCGGCGTTGATGTAACAGATGACCTTCCGGCCGTCCCGGTGGAGACGGGCGACATCGGCGGCGGTGTTCTCGAAACCGTCGATGTCGTACACGGGCACATCGGTCCGGGGATCCACCCGGCCGTCGAGCTGCCACTGCCAGAGAGTGCCCGGCCGGGGCGCCCAGCGCGCGGCCGGGGCGGGCTTCCCGGTCCCCGGGCCCTCCGCCGGCCCCTTCCCCGGGCCCTTCCCGGGGCCCTCGCCCGTGTCCGTCGCCGAACAGCCGGTCACCAGCAGGAGCAGCAGGAGCGGCAGCAGAACGACGAAGCGCGGAGCGACGGCGGATGGCACACGGACCGCGAGCGGCACGCTCCGGAGTGCCCGAACGGGGAGTGAACGCGTCATGGTGCCTTCCGGAACAGACCGATCGGGGGCGCGGTCCACGGGTTGGGCAGTTCTCCCGCGACCGGGCAGGAGACGGCGGCGCCACGCTCCTGGGCGGTGCGCACGGCGAGCCCGGTCAGGGCGGGCGGCACACCGTACACAAGATGGCAGAACCGCTCGGGCGGATGCCGGACGGTCCAGCGCGGACGCGCGAAGAGCGAAAGATACGTCGTCCAGTGCCCCTCGAACGTGACGATCAGATCCGCGATCCGGGCATAGCCGCGCGCCGGATGGACCCCCGGGTTCAGTACGACCGTAGCCGCGCCCCGGCGCCGCGCGGCGCGGACCAGACGGCGGCAGCGGCGCAGTTCGCCCG
>NZ_LATD01000021.1 GCF_000981895.1 Streptomyces odonnellii
GCGGCGGTGGGGGCGGCGGGCGCGGCAGGGGGTTCGGGGGCGGGGGCGGGTCCAGGGGTGATGCCGGAAGCGGCCGGCTCGCTGACGACGGTCCCCGGCACCGGCGGCCGGTGCCGGCCCGAGACCACCTGGCAGGCGTTCTGGAGCGGGGCCTCGATCGCCCCGGCCAGCGCGGCGAAGCCCTCCAGGGCCAGCGGCGGGTCGGCCTGCGCGTCCTCGATGGCGATACGGCCGTCCTGCACCACCGCGAGCACATCGATCCGGGCGCCGTCCGCGAAGGTCAGCCGGATATCGACCCAGGGCGGCAGGATCTCGCGCCGTGTGGCACCGTCGCGCGGGTCGCCGGCGCCGGTGACGGTGCCGTGTCCCTGCACCTCCCACACCGGCCATTCGTACGCTGCGCGCTCATGTGGTTCCTGGGCGGAAATCCATTTATGTTCCGACACATTCGCCACTTAATCAGGCAATCCACCCTTATTGTCATGGCGCGCACGGACCGGGCCCGCACGGCACCCTGTCGGCGCATCGCCCCGGGGTCGGGCGTGGGACCCGAGACGCCGGCACGGCGACCGGGTCAGCCGTCGCCGAGCCGCCGGGCCTGCGCGTCGGCGGCGCCGAGGACGCTGTCGAGCAGACCGGGGAAGAGCGCGTCCAGGTCATCCTTGCGCAACCCGCTCATCTTGGCCGTTCCCCGGTAGATCTGCCGGATCAACCCGCTCTCACGCAGTACCCGGAAGTGATGCGTGGTGGTGGATTTGGCGACGGGGAGGCCGAAGTGCGAGCAGGCCAGCTCGCAGTCCGCGGCGGCGAGCTCCCGCACGATACGCAGACGGATGGGGTCGGAGAGCGCGTGCAGCACCCCCTCCAGGCGGATGTCCGTGCGCGGGGGGTGTGCGAGTTCGCGCGTACTGGTCGCGGCGGTCACAGCGGCTCCACTCCTCGGGGGCTCCCATTGTACGGTCGTTCGAGGGTCATCGTAGTTTGACATTCACCGTACTACGATGGGTACCGTACGAAGCGGAGAACGCCGGTCCCCGGACCGCCGGGCCGGTTGCCCCGCCCCGCTCCGCCCGTCCCGTCTGCCCTGTTCCGCCTGAATGGAGTTCCCCTGTGAGCGCGCTGTTCGAGCCGTACACCCTGCGGTCGCTGACCATCCCCAACCGGGTCTGGATGGCCCCCATGTGCCAGTACTCCGCGGACGAGACCGGTCCGGACGCGGGTGTCCCGAACGACTGGCACTTCGCCCATCTCGCGGCGCGCGCGGCGGGCGGCACCGGGCTGATCCTCACGGAGGCCACGGCCGTCAGCCCGGAGGGCCGGATCAGCCCCGCCGACCTGGGTATCTGGAACGACACCCAGGTCGAGGCGTTCCGCCGGATCACCCGCTTCCTCGCCTCGCAGGGCACGATCGCCGGCATCCAGCTCGCGCACGCCGGGCGGAAGGCCTCGACCGACCGGCCCTGGAAGGGCGGCGCTCCCGTCGGGGCCGAGGCCAACGGGTGGCAGCCGCTGGCGCCGAGCCCGGTGCCCTTCGCGGACGGCCACCCGGTGCCCGCGGAGCTGACCGTGGCGCAGATCGAGGAGATCGTCGGGCAGTTCGCGGCGGCGGCCCGGCGGGCGCGGGAGGCGGGCTTCCAGGTGGCCGAGGTGCATGGCGCACACGGCTATCTGATCGGCGAGTTCCTCTCCCCGCACAGCAACCGGCGTACGGACGCCTATGGCGGCTCCTTCGAGAACCGCGCGCGGTTCGCACTGGAGGTCGTGGACGCCGTACGGGCCGAGTGGCCGGACGACCTGCCGGTCTTCTTCCGGATCTCGGCCACCGACTGGCTCGACGAGGGCGGCTGGACGGCCGACGACACCGTGCGGCTCGCGGACGGGCTTCTGGCGCACGGCGTGGACCTGCTGGACGTCTCCAGCGGCGGCAACGCCGCGGGGGTACGGATCCCGCTCGGCCCCGGCTATCAGGTGCCGTTCGCGGCCCGGGTCAGGAAGGAGACCCGGCTGCCGGTGGCGGCCGTGGGTCTGATCACCGACGCCGAGCAGGCCGAGAAGATCGTCGCCAACGGTGAGGCCGACGCCGTGCTGCTGGGCAGGGAACTGCTGCGCGACCCGTCCTGGGCCCGCCGTGCCGCCGGGGCGCTGGGCGCCTCCGTACAGACCCCGCCGCAGTATCACCGGGCCTTCTGACCTGCGCGGACGTTCACTTCAGGCGTCATTGTCAGTGGTCGGGTGCAGACTGGCCCATATCCGTGACAAGGGCGTCCTGGAGGGACAGGCGATGACCGAGGTACTTCTCACCGTAGGCACCCGCAAGGGGCTCTTCATCGGCCGCAGGCGCGGCGGCCGGTGGGAGTTCGACGGACCGCACTTCAACGCGCAGGCGGTCTACTCGATCGGAATCGACACGCGTGGCGGCGGGAAGGCACCGCGGCTGCTGGTCGGTGGCGACAGTCTGCACTGGGGCCCGTCCGTGTTCCGCTCGGACGATCTGGGCGCGAGCTGGACGGAGCCGAGCCGTCCCGCGGTGAAGTTCCCGAAGGACACGGGGGCGTCCCTGGAGCGGGTCTGGCAGCTCCATCCTGCGGGGCCCGCGGCCCCGGGTGTGGTGTACGCGGGGACGGAGCCCGCCGCGCTGTTCCGCTCCGAGGACGGCGGCGAGACCTTCGAGCTGGTCAGGCCGCTCTGGGAGCATCCCACCCGGTCGAAGTGGGTGCCGGGCGGCGGCGGTGAGGCGGTGCACACGGTGGTGACCGACCGGCGGGATCCGGCCGCGGTGACCGTCGCGGTCTCCACGGCCGGGGTGTTCCGCTCCCGGGACGGCGGCGAGAGCTGGGCGCCGTCGAACCAGGGGGTGTCGGCCGTCTTCCTGCCCGATCCGAATCCGGAGTTCGGCCAGTGCGTCCACAAGATCGCGCAGGACGCGGGCGATCCGGACCGGCTGTATCTCCAGAACCACTGGGGGGTGTTCCGCAGCGACGACGCGGGCGACCGGTGGAGCGACATCGGCTCCGGCCTGCCCTCCGACTTCGGCTTCACGGTCGCCGCGCATCCGCACCGCGCGGATGTGGCCTATGTCTTCCCGATCAACGCCGACGCGGACCGGGTCCCGGCCGGGCGCCGGTGCCGGGTGTTCCGTACGCAGGACGCGGGCGGAAGCTGGGAGCCCCTGTCGGCGGGACTGCCCGACGGCGACCATTTCGGCACGGTACTGCGTGACGCGATGTGTACGGACGGCTCCGATCCCGCGGGGGTCTACTTCGGCAACCGCAATGGCGAGGTGTTCGCCAGCGCGGACGACGGCGACACCTGGCAGCAGCTCGCCTCGCACCTTCCGGACGTACTCTGTGTTCGTGCGACCACGCTCGCCGGATAGCCGGGAGCGGCGCGACTGGAATGCTGGGCGGCCGGTCAAATGCCATGCGATGAAGGTGCGTTGACGGGTGCGGGCGGAGCTGTGCCCTGCGCACCAGTAGAGTGGCGCTCCGTGACAGCAAGACCGTTGAATGAGATTGTCGAGCCCGGATGGGCGGACGCGCTGGGCCCCGCGGCAGGTCGTATCACCCAGATGGGTGATTTTCTGCGGGCGGAGATCGCCGCCGGGCGCACCTATCTGCCGGCCGGACCGAATGTGCTGAGAGCCTTCCAGCAGCCCTTCGACGAGGTGCGGGTCCTGATCGTCGGCCAGGATCCCTATCCGACGCCCGGGCACGCGGTGGGGCTGAGCTTCTCGGTGGCCCCCGAGGTCCGTCCCCTGCCCGGCAGTCTGGAGAACATCTTCCGGGAGCTGCACACGGATCTGGGTCTGGCCCGGCCCTCCAACGGTGATCTGACGCCCTGGACGCGCCAGGGGGTCCTGCTGCTCAACAGGGCGCTCACCACCGCGCCCCGCAAGCCCGCCGCCCACCGCGGCAAGGGGTGGGAAGAGGTGACCGAGCAGGCGATCAAGGCCCTGATCGCCCGCGGCAAGCCGCTGGTGTCCATCCTGTGGGGCCGTGACGCCCGCAATCTGCGGCCGCTCCTCGGCGAGTACCCCGCGATCGAATCGGCCCACCCCTCCCCCATGTCGGCGGACCGGGGTTTCTTCGGTTCGCGTCCGTTCAGCCGGGCCAATGACCTCCTGGTCCGCCAGGGCGCACAGCCGGTGGACTGGCAGTTGCCATGAGCGGCCGGGTCCGGCGATGAACGAGGTGCCGCGATGAGCTGGGTGCTGGGCGTGGACTCGGGCGGCTCCGGCCTGCGCATCGCGCTCGGCTCCACGGCCGGGGGCCAGCCCGCCGGGGTCAGGACGGTCGGCACCACCGCCTCGGCCGAGCCGGTGCGCACCGGGCCCACGGGCATCGACGCCGGGCATCTGCTGTCCCAGCTCCTGCCCGCGGTGGAGACACTGCTGGCCCGGGCCGGTACGGACACCCTGGCCGCGGCCGCGATCGGCGCGGCCGGCATGGCGACGCTCGGCGGCGGGCTCAGGGCCGAACTGCCCGGTGCACTGGAGCGTTCGCTGGGGGTACGACGGCTGGCGCTGGCCGCGGACGCGGTCACCGCGTACGCGGGAGCGCTCGGACAGCGCCCCGGGGCGGTCGTCGCCGCCGGTACGGGAATGATCGCGCTCGGCACGGATCTGAAGGGCTGGCACCGCGCCGACGGCTGGGGCCATCTGCTGGGCGACTGCGGCGGCGGTGCCTGGATCGGGCGGGCGGGGCTGGAGGCGGCCATGCGCGCGCACGACGGACGGCGTGGCGGTTCGCCCGCACTGCTGTCCAGGGTGGAAGCGGTTTTCGGACCGGCGGGCGAGCTGCCGGGGCTGATCTATCCGCGTACGGACCGGCCCGCCGTGCTCGCCTCGTTCGCACCGGAAGTTGCCCGCTGCGCGCCCGGCGATCCGGTCGCGGCGGACATCCTCGCGCAGGCCGCGCGCCATATCGCGGAGTCGGCCGCGGCGGTCTGCCCGGCCTCCGGATCCCCCGAAGTCGCCCTCACCGGGGGCCTGTTCAAGCTGGGGGACCCACTGCTCGCACCGATGAGGGCCGAGCTGTCCGAGCAACTCCCGCACGCCACCGTCGTCTCGGCCGCGGCCGATCCGCTGAGCGGGGCGCTGCGTATCGCGGCGGAGCTGGCGACGGACTCGCTGCGGCTGCCGCCCGACGGACGACTCCTCCACGTCCCGACACATCAGGACAGATAAGGGGAAAAATACCTAACGGATAAATAAGGGCAGATGGTTCGCGAGCGGCCCCTCCCCGAACAGCCGCGCCCACAAAACCAGTAGCATTCGACGGCATGAGCACCCCCACTGGGCCCGCATCCGGCCTGCCTGTACGAATGCCGCGACCCCGACAGTCGGGGCGCCACCGCCGCCCCGAGCCAGTGGCGGCTCCCGAAGGTGCGCCCGCGCTTGTTCTCGCCGTTCCCGGCACCCCCTCCAGCGCCGTCCGTGGACTGGCCGAGGAGATTGTCAGCATCGCCCGCTCCGAGCTGCCCGGCCTCGACGCCGTCATCGGCTTCCTGGAGGGTGACGGCGACGAGTACCCCACGCTGGCGACCGCCCTGACGGGAACCGCCGCGCTCCGTACCGAACGCTATGAACTGGCCAAGGCCGCGGGCCGGGAGGCCGCCGAGCCCGAAGGCCCCGCCGCCGTCGTCGTACCGCTGCTCGCCGGTCCCGACAGCGGACTGATCGCCCGGATACGCCAGGAGGTCGGGGACAGCGGTGCTGTCGCGGAGCTGACCGACGTCCTCGGTCCGCATCCGCTGCTCGCCGAGGCCCTGCACGTACGGCTGTCGGAGGCCGGTCTGGCCCGTGCCGACCGCGCCAGGCTGTTCACGGTCGCGACGGCCGCCGACGGCATCATCCTGGCCACGGTGGGCGGCGAGGAGGCGGTCCAGACGGCGGGGATCACCGGGATGCTGCTCGCCGCGCGCCTCGCCGTACCGGTGATGGCCGCCGCGCTCGACGAGGAGGGCTCGATCACCGCGATCGCGGAGCAGTTGCGCGAGTCCGGTTCGACGCAGCTCGCGCTCGCGCCGTACCTGGTCGGTCCCGAGCTGCCCGAGGGGCTGCTCGACACGGCTCTCAAGGAGGCCGACTGCGCCGCCGCCGAGCCGCTGGGTGCCTATCCGGCGATCGGCAAGCTGGTGCTGTCCAAGTACACGACGGCGCTGGGCATCCCCGCGCAGCCGCAGGGGACGCCCGCTTCCTGAGCCGCCGCGCCGACGGATGCCCCTGGGTACGGGTACGGGACGGCAGCGTCCCCCGTACGCATGGAAAGGGCCCGCACCGGAACTCTCCGGGGCGGGCCCTTCCGCGATCTCCCGAACGCGGCTTCGGCCAAAGCAAGTCAAATCCAGTCAAAGCCCCGCCGAAGCCAGTCAAAGCCCAGCCGAAGCCGGTCGGGGTCGGTCAGCCGAAGATCACGCAGGAGGCGGCCGGGGCCTGAAGGGAGCCCGCGCGGACCGGGACACCCGTCTCCGGGTCGATGTCGAACCAGGTCACATCGCCGGAGTGCTCGTTCGCGGCGTACAGACGGCGGCCCGCCGGATCGAGCGTCAGATCCCGCGGCCAGCGCCCGCCGCACTCCACGGCGGTGACCAGTTCCGGCTTCTCGTACGTCTCGTCGAGCGCGAGGACGGCGATGCTGTCGTCGCCGCGATTGGCCGCCCAGACGAACCGTCCGTCCAGGGACACCACCACTTCCGAGGCGTAGCTCTCGGTGTCCACGCTGTCGGGCAGGACCGGGGTCTCACCGAGCGGTTCGAGCACGCCCCGCTCCGCGTCCCAGCGGCAGACCGTGAGAGTGGGAGTCAGTTCGTTGAGCACATAGGCATGGCCGCCGGCCGGGTGGAAGGCGAGATGGCGCGGTCCGGAGCCGGGGCGCAGCGCCGTCTCGCCGTGCGGTGCCAGCTCGCCGGCGGCGGTGTCCAGGGCGGAGATCCGTACGGAGTCGGTGCCGAGGTCGGTGACGAGGACCCAGCGCCCGGTCGGGTCGGTCACCACCTGGTGCGCGTGCGGGCCGCGCTGCCGGTCCGGGTTCGGGCCCGCGCCCTGGTGCTGGAGCACCCCTGCGGCGGCCAGCAGCCCGCCGTCGGCGCCGACCGGCAGGACCGTGACGCTGCCGGAGCCGTAGTTGGCGGTGAGCAGATGCCCCTGGGTGAGCGTGAGGTGGGTGGGGCTGCTCCCGCACACCGGTACGGGGTCGCCGATCAGCCGGGGCCTCCCGCCCCCGGTGTCCGCGACAGGCACGCCGAAGGCCGCCGCCGCGCCCTCGTCCGTCTCGGAGACCGCGTACAGCACGGATCCGTCCGGCGCGAGCGCGAGGAAGGACGGATCGGCCACGGCGTCGGTCACTCCCCGCTCCATCAGTGCGCCGGTGTCCGCGTCCACGGCCGCGTGGATGATGCCGCGACCGCCCGCCGAAGTGAACGACCCGATGAAGGCCCGCCCGTTGTTCCTGCCGCTCACAGTCCCTGTCCCCTCTTCGGCTGAACCTCAACGCCCGATCCGTGAATGCCCGGCCGACGGTAGCAGGCGGTCTGGACCAATCACCGGGGACCGCCACCCCGGCCGACGAGCGGAGCCGCTGCTTCGCTGGGCATGCTGGGGCGTATGAGCGCCTCACAGCTTCCGACAGTCATCTTCGATCTCGACGGAACACTTGTGGACAGTGAGCCCAACTATTACGAAGCCGGACGCCAACTGCTGGCCCAGTACGGGGTGACCGGCTTCGACTGGGAGCATCACACCCGGTTCATCGGCATCGGCACCCGGGAGACCCTGGAGACGCTGCGCGCGGAGTACGGGATCGACGCGCCGGTCGACGATCTGCTGGCCGAGAAGAACCGGCTGTATCTGGAACGGGTGCACGCCTCGACGGAGGTGTTCCCGCAGATGCGGAAGTTCGTGGAGCGGCTGCACACCGAGGGCGTGCCGATGGCCGTGGCGTCCGGCTCCTCGCGTGCGGCCATCGACATGGCGCTGTCGTCCACCGGCCTGGACGCGTACTTCACCGCGACCGTCTCCGCCGAGGAGGTCGCCCATGGCAAGCCGGCACCGGACGTCTTCCTCGAGGCGGCACGCCGGCTGGGTGCCGCGCCCGCCAGGTGCGTGGTCCTGGAGGACGCGGGGCCCGGTGTGGTCGCGGCGAACGCCGCCGGGATGCGCTGTATCGCGGTTCCCTATGTCCGGGCCACGGCCGACGACCCGGCGTTCGCCACGGCCGGGCTGCTGTTCCCGGGCGGGCAGCGCGAGTTCACGGCGCAGGCCGCGTACACCTGGCTCTTCGAGACGGGTGGCTCCGGGCCGGACGGAGGCGTCCGGCGGCCCGGAGCCCGATGACACCGGAGTCGCCCGACGTGCGGGACCGCCCGCCGCGCGCACGGCAGCGCACGGCGGGCGTGCGACGGGCGGCCCCGTGTCCGTCGGCGGCCCCGTGTCCGTCGGCAGGCCTGGCGTCCGTCAGCGGACCACGTCCACGAACACCGGGTTGGTGTACATCCAGGTGTCGGCCCACGGGTCGCCGTTGCCCGGCTCGTGGGGAACCGGCCCGTGCGGGTCGATCGCCGCGCCCAGGTATCCGTCCCCGTGGCGCTTGCCGTCACTGCCGCGCAGCCGCAGGTAGAAGGACTCCTCGGCCCTGCCCACCGGGATGCGGAGCGTGTACCGGCCCCGACGGCCCCGCACGTCCGCGGTGTGCGCCACCCGGGTGTCGGGCGCACGCCAGGTGTCACGGTCCTGGACCGGGCCCCGTACCGCGCCCCGGATCACATCGAGGTGCGCCAGCCGCGGCACCTCTCCGTGCTGGTTGGGCCGGGACGCCGTGGTCACGGTGACGTTCAGGACGACCCGCTCCCCGCGCCGTACGCGCAGCCGCCCGCCGAGGGTGACCCCGCGCCCGGCGCCGTGCTCGGTGTGCACCCGTACGTCGATGCCGTCCAGGAGCTGGCCGTGGTCGACCCACACACGTCCGGCCCGAAGCCCCTCCATGACCTGCCGGTAGCCGTACCGCGTCACACCGACATGCGTCCGGCTGAACTGGCCCGGCCAGAAGTCGCCGCCCGGCTGCGGCTCGGTGGTGTTGACGGGGTCGGGGAGATGGCCGACGTCGTCGAAGTTCTGGCCGGGCAGCCAGTCCCCGTTCTTCCAGGTGTCGAACGCGACGCGGTGCACATCGGAGTTGGAGGTGATGGAGAACAGCCTGCCCTCCGCCAGCATCGAGTCCCACAGCCCGCCGACCGTCGCGGTCGCCCAGTCGAAGCCGCCGTACGTGACATACGCCGCCGTCGGATACCCCGGCCAGGAGTCCGCCGACGGGGAGTTGACGTACTCGCCGCGGATACTGTTCGGCCCGGCCCAGCCGGGGAAGGCGCCCGCCTGGGCACCCGGTGCGCCCTCCATGCCGATCATGATCTCCGGGGCGGCGTCCCGCCAGGCGCGGATCTCGTGCGGGGAGTCGATGCCCAGGCGCAGGGGGTGGTTGGCGAGGACGAGGACATCGTCGACGTATCCGGTACGGCGCTGCCGGTCGAGCCACTGGAGCGCCTGGACGGCGTGCGCCTCGTTGCGCGGGGTGTCGGGGTGTCCGGGGGCGCCAGCCGTATAACCCAGCAGCTTGCCGTCGTACGCCTGCTCGAAGCTGGTGAGCAGATCGACCTCGTGGCGTCCGGGCGGGGAGAAGACCGTACAGTGCTCCGCGCCCGGGACGTACCACTCCAGGCCCTGGAAGATCAGCATGCGGCGGTTCTCGGCGCGCGCCCTGGCTATCTCGCGGTGCTCGGCCGCGGCGCCGCCGGGCAGGGAGTGGCCGATATTGCTGTGCTCGGTCAGGACCAGCCAGTCCAGACCGTAGGTGGACGCGGCCCGGGAGAGCTGGGAGAAGGTGTATTTGGCGTCGTGGCTGTAGATCGAGTGCACATGGTGATCGCCGACCAGATAGGCGAGTTCGGGGTCGCTCTGGTTGCCGTGCCCGCGCTTGTGCCCGGCTGCCGTACCGGTGGTCGCGCCGGTCGTCGCCCCGGCCGGGGACGGCGCGAGCGCCGCCGCGCCGCCGGCGAACGCGGCACCGAACAGGCCTGCCGTACGCAGGAGTCCGCGCCGCGAGAGGCCCTGGGGGTCCAGCGAGCCGGCGGGTACGGCGGGGTCGGCCCAGTGGGGCAACTGCTGGGCATCGGGAAGGGGTTCGTGCGTGGGGTCGTGCATGGGTGAGGGGTCTCCTTGGGGCTCGGCGGTTCAGGCGTTCATGAACTCGCGTACGGACAGGGCTCGTTCCACGACGCGGACATCGCCGACCCAGCCGTAGAGGAGCTGGTCGAGCGTCCCGCCGTACTCGTAGCCGCCGAGCAGCCAGGGCAGACCGAGCGTCGCGAGTCCCGTGGTGCGTGTGGCGGGGTTACGGGCGACGGGGCAGCCGTCGACGTACATCGTGGTGTGCTTCCCGTCGTTGACGACGGCGAGGTGCCACCACTTCTCGCGCTCCAGCTCATGGCCCCAATTGGTGACCAGGGACGGCTGGTTGAGCGGCGCCGCCGCCCACTGCGCTCCCGGCCCGTCGGAGAGGGAGAGCGTCGCGACCGGCTCGTTGGGGTCGCCCTCGGTCTTGCCCGCCGCACCCGCCGTGCCCCGGCGGCTCAGCAGCGAGGACCAGGCGTTGTGCCCGGCGGCCCAGTCACCGGGGACCTTGCAGAAGACCTCGATGGTGTAACCGGCGCGGAAGGTGTGCGAGTTGAGCGGCGCGCCGTCGGCCGTACGGAGATACGCGCCGCGCAGCGGGGGCTTGCCGCCGTCGAAGAACAGGCTGCCGTGGCCCGGCTGGTCGGGGTGGTGGCTGTCGGACCAGCGGAGCGCCTCGGGCCCGCTGCCGGGGACGGGCACCCTGGTCAGATCGTTGCGGTGGCCGGACAGATCGCGGATACGAAGGGCCTCGTCGGCGGCCGAACCGTCCTGGCGCGGGCCGTCCTGGTATGGACCGTCGAAGCGCCAGTACGCGACGGTGCCCGGCACCAGCATCCGCGCGGCGGGACGCGGACCTCGCGCGGGAACGGGCGCGAAACCGGCGAACCGGCTCTCGAAGTCGAGCGGTACGGAGAACCGGTCCTGCGGCCCGGTCAGTTCGATCTCGTGCCGCTCCAGCTCATTGAGGTGCTCGCCCGCCCGGCCCAGGATCCACGGGGAGATGGTCTCCACGTCGATGGTGTTCCTGGAGAGGTCGAAGCGGTAGAGGCGGATCATCGCGCTTCCGCCGTAGTAGCGGTTCTGGTAGTTGGTGATGTGCAGATGGACGTCGTTGCCCGCATCGTTGCGGCGGACGGTGCGGGCGGCCGGCCAGAAGTGACCGTTGAGGGTCAGGAAGATCTGGTCGTTCCCGGCGATCAGTTCGTCCCACAGGTGTCTGCCATGGTCGGAGAACTCGGCTTCGTCCCCCGACTCGTCCGCGTACACCAGCTCGTGGGTGGTGAGGACGACGGGCGTCCCGGGATGGTCCGCGATGACCTTCTCCGCCCAGGCCAGACCGGCCGCCGAGGGGCGCCAGTCGAGCGCGAGCACCAGCCACTCGCGGCCGGCGGCGCGGAAGAGGTGGTACGAGTTGTAGCCGTCGGGCGTGGCTCCGCCGAAGGTGGGCAGCCGGCGCATGCGCTGCGGTCCGAACGCGTCCAGGTACGGCGTACGGCCGCGCTGGTCGTCGGTGGAGGACGGGATGTCGTGGTTGCCGGCGACCACGCTGTAACCCACGCGCCGCTTGTCGAGGAGCGTGAACGTATCGCTGAGCGGCCCGAATTCCTCGGCGCGGCCGTTCTCGGTGAGATCGCCGAGATGGGACAGGAAGACGATGTTCTCGTCGCGGCCGTGGTCGAGGATGTAGCGGAGCGATGCCTCGACGGGCGCGGGGTGGATGCTGGCGCCGTCGAAGAGGTACTGGGTGTCGGGCATCACGACGAGCGTGAACCGCGGGCTGTCGGGGTCGGGCTGCCAGGGCGCCGCGCTCCGGGACTCGTCATGGCCGGTCGTGAGCGGGGCCCGCGCGGCAGCGGCGGGAGCGGCGGCGAGTCCGGCGGCCGTGGCGGCGCCGACGATTCCGGTGGCCCTGAGGAAGTGACGACGGCTGGCGGCGGCCGGGAGGGCGCCGTCGGGCCGGTGAAGCGGACTGCACATGTACGTCTCCGCGAAGTTTGTCCGATTGACCGAGGGCAAACTACGCGGGGGCGGCGGGCACTTGGGGGCCGGTACGGCAATGGCTGGGGGAAGAACCCATGAATGGCCGGAACCGCCGCCCCCGCTTGGCGAGGGTCTTCCGTTGGTGCCGAGGGGGCGGGCGGTACGGCTCGGTGCTCGGGACGGTGCGCCTCAGCGCTCCGCCCCCACCGCGGCGGTGTCGGGGCGCAGGAGTGGATCGCGCGCGACCACGCCGGTGGACGGCAGCAGTCCTACGAGGAGGACGGCGGCCGGCAGCAGGGCGGCGAGCAGACGCGCTCGACGGGGGTACGGGACGAGGCCGTCGGCCCGGGCCGGGCGATCCGGCCCGATCGCCGTGCCCGGTACGGCTGTTGGAGCGCTCGTACTCGACGGGCCGCCCCACAGCCGCAGCCAGGGCCTCGCCAGCAGCGGCCACAGCAGCACCACGGCCGTCACTCCCGCCCACCGCGGCCACCGGAGCAGATGGATGTGCGCCATGTCGAGACTGGTGGCGACCGCGGTGAGTGGGGCGTAGTCATTGAGGATCAGGCTCGGGACGGCGAGGACCGTGACGGCCGCCGCGTGCAACAGCAGGGCGATCGGCCCCGCGAGCAGGAGCAGCAGCGGCGCCACCGGCCGGTCCGCGCGCTCGATGAACCAGCGGCGCAGCGCGCGCGGCGGGTGGTACAGCTTGCCGGTCACCCGGCGCGGTCCGGACGCCTTGGTGGCGTCGAGCGCCTCCAGTACGGTACGGGGACCGACGGCGGCCACCGCGTACCGGTCCGCCGCCAACTCCGCGCACCACAGGGCGATGACCGGCACGATCAGCAACTGCGGCAGCCGTGCGACGATCGCGAGCATCTGCCCGGTCATCAGCGACGGCTCGGGGAACGTCTGCGACAGGACCAGCCAGACCACCGGAGCCACGGCGCAGACCAGGAACACCACGGGCCAGGCGCCGACCAGCCCGGTGAAGGGGCTGCCGAGGCCGGTGATCAGATGCTCGCCGCTGGCGAGGTGCGCCACCTCGTGGAGCAGCAGGGCGCGGGCCCGGTCCGGGTCGCGCTTCCACAGCGCGAGGAAGCCGAGGGACACGGCGACCCTCCGGCCGCGCCAGCCCCGCGCGTACACCCTGATCGAGGGGCCGCGGCCCCGCATCGAGACGGTCAGGACCGTCCCTGGCGCGTGGGCGTCGAGCAGCCGCTGTATGTCGTGGAGGGCGGAATTCGCCGGGCCGCTGACGGGCGCGACGAGGTGGTACCGCCACTCCGTGTACCGGCCGCGGAGGTGCGGCAGCAGGACCGCGGCCACCCCGGCCACGGTGAAGAGGATGGGAATGGCCTGGCTGACGAGCATGACGCGCAGCGTGGTGAAGGCGTCGCCGGACACGTAGAGGGGGTACGTCCGGTCCGTCCAGAGGTCCTGGATCTGCTCGCGCCACCAGGTGACGGCGGCCGGCGCGTCGTAGACGTACGTCGCCATGACCAACCAGAGCCAGGGCGGCGGCGGTACCGCCTGCGGCACGCCCGCGCCGGAGGCGGCGTTGCGGCTCACTCGGCGGACCCTCGGCCCGCGAGCCGGGCGGCCAGCCGCCGCCGCAGCCGCGCAACGGCGGACCCGCGCGTACGGCCGGACGCGCCTGGCGGCCGATCGCCCGCGAGGGCACCGAGAAAGTCCCCGGCTCCGTCCCGACGCCCCGTGTACAGCGCGGCAACGGCCTCAGCGGCCACCCGGTCGGCGGCCGGGCGCTCCATGCCGCCGTCCTGAAGACACGAGGACACGTGCACGACGGCCCGAGCGATCACCGCGAGATCGGAGACGGGCACGCCGCCGATCGCGGGCGCGGCGGGCGGGACCCGGCCCGCCGCAGGGGCCGGGCCGGGGTCGTCGGCGGTCGCGCGCATGGGAGCGCCGGAGTCGGCGGAGTCGGCGGAGCCGGCGGAGCCGTCCGGGCCCGGCCCGGCCGCCGTGGCCGCCGAGTCGTCCGTACGGCCGGAGCCCGGCGCGGCGCCCGCACCCGGGCCGGCGGCGTCGGCAACGCCGGACGCGGCAGCCGCACCACCGGCCGTGCCGGCGCCGGCGACCGGCGCCGCGGCGCCCGGACCGGCGCCCGCCGCGGCCATCCCGGCAGCCGGGCCGCCCGTACCGGCACCGGAATCACCGGCCGCCTCCCTTCGTTCCGCTCGCTCCTCCAGGGCCAGCAGCAGCGCGGCCCCCGAGATCGCGTTGGCCGTCGCCGGGGAGGCCAGTGCCGCCATCAGGAACTGGTACGAGGAAGCCAGCGCGTCCCAGAGAGCGGGAAGGAGTGTGGCCAGTTCGCCCCCGGCGCCGCCCGGGGCCGGGGGCGCGGAGCGGAGCAGGGCGCGGCGGCCCCGGCCGCCGTCCGCGTACACCCGGGCCGTGGGGCCCGCGAAGGAGATCTCGTCCGGCGCGACGGCCCCGGCGATCCGCCCGGCCCAGGTGTCGAGCAGTTCCGTACGCCCCGCGGCCGCGCCCGCGCCGGTGGTGTCTCCGGTCGCCCCCGGCCACCGTCCCTCATGACCACTCGACACGGAAGCTCCTGGTCCCGTCGAGCGATGTGCCGCTGAGGGTCAGTGACGCGGAGTCCTCGCTCACCGTTCCCTCCAGGGTCGTGCCCGTCGCCATGCCGTACGGGAAGACCATGTACTGGCTGCACGGCAGGATCGGCTTGGGTACGAACAGCAGGTTCAGCGCGAGCGCCTCGGAGTTGCCGGGGTCGGTGAGGTCTCCGGAGATACCGCCCGAACCGTCCTCGGAGAGGGTCCAGTAATTGACGGACACCGCCTCGCCGTCCAGTGTGTCGGTCGCGTCGAGCGCGGAGGAGACCCCGAACGCCCCCGCCGGTGTCTGGCTGTCGCTGGCCCAGGTGAGGTTGAAGCTGTTGTCCTCCCCGCCGACCGGGTCGGTGATGATCAGCGTCGCGGGCAGCTCGTACGACTCGGACGTCTCCCCGCAGCCGGGATCCGAGAAGTCGACACTGATCCGGGCGGTGCCCGACCACTGGCCCCGCGGCACGCCCGACGAGACGTCGTCACCGGACCCCGAATCGGATCCGGAACCGTCCGACGAGTAGTCGTCCGAGCCCGAGTCGTCGCCGGAACCTGTGTCGTCGGTGGCCGTCTCCGTGGGCTCCTCGACCGGCTCCGACGTCTCCGTCTCGGAGGGCGTGGGCTCAGCCGTCGTTTCCGTCGGCGTAGGCTCGGCCGTCGCCGTGAATCCACTGTCCGAGGGCTCGTCGGACGCGCCTCCGCCGCCCCCGCACGCGGTCAGCGCCAGCAGACCGCCGAGACACACCGCCGCGAGCAGCCTCTGCCGCCGGACCCGGCCCGGCCCCGGTCCCAGCCTCCCGTACCGCACACTCCGCCGCGTTCCCCGAACCGTCATCGTGACCCCCCTGCGGTCCATCCCCCGGACCTCTCCCCTGTTGCCGTACCGTTGTCGTGTCGGCCCGTCGGCCGCCGCATCGGAGGCCGCCGCACCGACGCCCCGTTTCACGATCACGGAACGCCAGTACGACGAGTCCCCCCTGCCCCGCGCCCTCTCCCCGTCCGGCGAGGGCCGTCCCGCGCACGCCCCCCGGCGTGCGCGCCCGCGCGGAAGGCGCTACGTCAACTGCCCCCGTGCACCGCCCGGTTGGGGGTCCCAAAGTAGACGGGCTTTTGTGCCATTCACATCCCAGATGTCTGGGGGTTCGCCCTAGCCTGCTCGCGTGACTTCCGCTTCCCGTCCTCATTCCGAGCAGGACCCCGCCGGTTCCGCTCGTTCCGGCCATTCCGCCGGATCCCAAGACCCCAACAGGCCCGCCATATCGGCCAGATCCAGCAAAACCGGCAGATCGGGTAGATCTGGTGCACGAAACGCCGCGGTCGCCCCTGCCGCCCGTGACGCGCTGGCCGTCGCCCTCGACCGCCGGCTGCGCGGGACCGAATCGCTGGGGGCGCTCGATGTCCTCCAGGCAGGCGCGGACGCCCTGCTCAGCGCCGTTCCCGCCGACATCTGGTGCGTCGTCATGCTCGATCCCGCGACACTCCTCGACACCGGAGGCCTGCACGAGCACGGATTTCCGCGCAGTGTGATGCCCCGGCTGTTCGAGATCGAGCACGCCGCCCAGACCGGTGTCGACAACATCCGCGCCCTCGCCCGCCGTTCCGCTTCCGCCAGTCTGCTCAGCGACTCCATGACCGGCCGGATGGCGGAGAGCGTCTACTACCGTGACGTACTCCAACCCGTGGGTTTGGCCGACGAGTTACGCGTACTCCTGCGGGACGGCTCCCGCACCTGGGGGCTGTTCGTGCTCTGCCGGGCGAAGGGCTCGCCGCCCTTCACCCCGGCCGAGGTGGCCCTCGCAGGCACCGTGAGCGCCCCGGTCACCACCGCGTTGCGCCGCTCTCTCCTCCTCGCGGGCATCGACCGCGACGACGTGCCGGACGCCGCCGGCCTGCTGATCCTCGACGACGATCACGAGGTGCGTCTGTGCACCTCCACCGCCGAGCGCTGGCTCGGCCTCATCCAGGAGGCACACCCCGCCCCCGGACACCGGTTCCCCTTCACGCTCGACGCCCTCACCAACAAGGTGCGCGCCGTCGGGATGGGCGTCCAGGTGCAGTCCCGCGCGATCAGCCGCACCGGCCACTGGGTCACCCTGAGCGCCTGGCGCGAGAAGGCGGAGGACGGCGGGGCCGACGGGACCAGGGAGCCGGAGGCCCTGACGTATGTCTCGCTGGCCCCGAGCCGCCCCGGTGAACTGACGGCCATCGTTCTCGACGCGTACGGTCTCACTCCGCGTGAGCGCGAGGTCGCCCAGCATGTTCTGCTGGGCCGCTCGACCGCCGAGGTCGCGGACTCGCTGCGGATCGGCGAGTACACCGTCCAGGACCATCTGCGGAAGGTGTTCGACAAGGCCGGGGTACGCAGCCGCCGTGAGTTCTCCGGCGAGCTGTTCCAGCGCTGCTATCTGCCGAGGCTGGACGATCCGCCGCTCACGACGGACGGCCGTATGCGCAACGACACCCCGGGCGACGACACTCCGGACCGCCCGCGCTGACCCGTACCACCCCCGCGTCCCCCCGAGCAGCCCGGCCCGGCGTGTCCGCGCTCGCTTCTACCCTGGGGGCGCATGGCGACCGGACCTGCGAAAACCAAGGCGGCGACCACAGGAAGGGCGACCGCGCGGCACGGGGCCGGGCTGCTCGGCGACTATCTGCGGGTCCGCCGTGAGCGCCTGCGCCCCGCCGATGTCGGTCTGCCACCGGGATCGCGCCGCCGGGTGCCGGGGCTCCGCCGCGAGGAGGTCGCGCTGCTCGCGGACATCAGCGTGGAGTACCACCTGCGCCTGGAGCAGGGCCGTGACCAGCACCCTTCCGAGCAGGTCCTCACCAGCCTCGCCCGTGCCCTGCGCCTCGACACCGACGCCGAGGCGTATCTGCGCGAGCTGGCCCGTCCGGCGCGCCCCGCCCCGGGCGGACCGCCCCGGCCCGAGCGGGTCAGCGAGAGCGTGCGGAGCCTGATCGACAACTGGACGACCACCCCCGCCCATGTCCACGGTGACCAGGCTGCTCCATCCCCGCGTCGGTGCCCTCGATCTCCGGTACGAGAAGCTGGCGCTGCCCGGGGCGCCCGGCCAGATGCTGGTCACGTATCACGCCGAGCCGGGCTCCCCGTCCCAGGAGAAGCTCCGGTCGCTGGCCCGCCCGGACGTGGAACCTGCTGTCTCCGACGGGGGCAGGGCCCTGTCGAACAGCGACCGGTCACGAGATATCTTGATGTCGAGCAATGTTGCAGATGTGGAGTTGCAGACGTGGAGCGGAGCGACCGGTGACTGACTCGACCATCATCTATACGCACACCGACGAGGCCCCGGCCCTCGCGACGTATTCGTTCTTGCCCGTGATCGAGGCGTACGCGTCGACGGCCGGGATCACCGTCGAGAGCCGTGACATCTCCCTGGCGGGGCGGATCATCGCCGGCTTCCCCGAGCGTCTTGAGGAGGGCCGGCGGATCGATGACGCGCTCGCCGAGCTGGGGGCGCTGGCCGGGACCCCCGGGGCGAACATCATCAAGCTGCCGAACATCTCGGCGTCGATCCCGCAGCTCAAGGCCGCGATCGCGGAGCTCCAGGAGCAGGGCTACGCGCTGCCGGAGTACCCGGACGACCCGAAGACGGACGAGGAGAAGGACGTCCGCGCGCGGTACGACAAGGTCAAGGGCAGCGCCGTCAACCCGGTGCTGCGCGAGGGCAACTCCGACCGCCGCGCCCCCGCTTCCGTGAAGAACTACGCCAAGGCGCACCCGCACCGGATGGGCGCGTGGACGGCCGATTCGAAGACGAATGTCGCGCACATGGACGCCGACGACTTCCGCTCCACCGAGAAGTCCGCGGTCGTCGCCGAGGCCGGTTCGCTCCGTATCGAGCTGGCGGGGGACGACGGGAGCACCACCGTCCTGCGCGAGTCCGTGCCGGTCCTGGCGGGCGAGGTCGTCGACGCGTCGGTGATGCGGGTGGCGGTGCTGCGTGAGTTCCTCGCGGCGCAGGTCGCCCGTGCCAAGGCCGAGGGCGTGCTGTTCTCGGTGCACCTGAAGGCCACGATGATGAAGGTCTCCGACCCGATCATCTTCGGTCATGTCGTACGGGCCTTCTTCCCGAAGACGTTCGCCGAGCACGGCGACGCGCTGGCCGCGGCCGGTCTGACCCCGAACGACGGGCTCGGCGGCATCCTCAAGGGCCTGGAGTCGCTGCCCGAGGGCGCGGAGATCAAGGCGTCGTTCGACGCCGAGCTGGCCGAGGGCCCCGCGCTGGCAATGGTCGACTCCGACCGCGGCATCACCAATCTGCACGTCCCGAGCGATGTCATCGTGGACGCCTCCATGCCGGCCATGATCCGCACCTCCGGTCACATGTGGGGGCCGGACGGCAAGGAGGCCGACACCCTGGCGGTCATCCCGGACAGCAGTTACGCCGGCATCTACCAGGTCGTCCTCGACGACTGCCGGGCGAACGGCGCGTTCGACCCGTCCACGATGGGCTCGGTGCCGAACGTCGGGCTCATGGCGCAGAAGGCCGAGGAGTACGGCAGCCACGACAAGACGTTCGAGATCCCCGTCACGGGTACGGTCCGGGTCGTCGACGGCTCGGGCAACGCCGTCCTGGAGACCGTGGTGAGCGCGGGTGACATCTGGCGCATGTGCCAGACCAAGGACCTGCCCATCAGGGACTGGGTCAAGCTGGCCGTCACGCGCGCCCGCGCGACCGGCGATCCGGCGGTGTTCTGGCTCGACGAGGGGCGCGCGCACGACGCGAGCCTGATCGCCAAGGTCAGGACGTATCTCGCCGACCACGACACCGAAGGCCTGCGGATCGAGATCATGGCGCCGGTGGACGCGATCGCGTTCTCGCTGGAGCGAGTCCGCCGGGGCGAGGACACCATCTCGGTCACCGGCAATGTCCTGCGTGACTACCTCACCGACCTCTTCCCGATCCTCGAACTCGGCACGAGCGCGAAGATGCTCTCGGTCGTTCCGCTGATGAACGGCGGAGGGCTGTTCGAGACGGGTGCGGGCGGCTCCGCGCCCAAGCATGTGCAGCAGCTCGTCAAGGAGAACTATCTGCGCTGGGACAGCCTGGGCGAGTTCCTGGCGCTGGCGGTCAGTTTCGAGCACCTCGCGCAGACCACGGGCAACGCGCGCGCCCAGGTCCTCGCCGACACGCTCGACCGCGCGACGGCCACCTTCCTGAACGAGGACAAGTCGCCGAGCCGCCGCCTCGGCGGTATCGACAACCGGGGCAGCCACTTCTACCTGGCGCTCTACTGGGCCCAGGAGCTGGCGAAGCAGACGGACGACACGGGCCTCGCGGAGGCGTTCGCGGACCTCGCCAAGACGCTGACCGAGCAGGAGCAGACCATCGTCGACGAGCTGATCGCGGTGCAGGGCTCGCCGGCCGACATCGGCGGTTACTACCGGCCGGACGAGGCGAAGGCCGCGGCGGTCATGCGTCCGTCGGCCACCTTCAACCAGGCGATCGCGACGCTGGGCTGAGCCTCCGGATAAGGCCGCCATATCACAGGCCTCCGTATTACCGGCACCGCCCCGGCCGACCTTCCCGTCGGCCGGGGCGGTGCCGTTTCCGCGTACGGGCGGGCCATTCAGATGCGCCGGGAAGCAGAAAACACCGGACGAGTGCAGCGTATTGAGAGGTGGATTTTTTTCAGAAACTGAACGACGCGAACCGAAAGGAAAACTCCGATGAAGGCGTTCCACGCCATTACCGACGCGATCGCCGCCGAGGGCTTCGACCACTTGTTCGCCGTGATGGGGGACGCGAACCAGGACATCATCGTGGACCTGGGCGAGCGCCACGGAATGACATTCGTGCACGCCCATCATGAATCCAGCGCGGTCGGTATGGCCGACGGGTACGCCAGGTTCAGCGGCAGGCCCGGTCTCGCCTCGGTCACGCAGGGCCCCGGCTACACCAATGCGACGACTTCGCTGGTGTCCGCGCGGCTGCACCGTACGCCCCTGATGGTGCTCGCAGGACACGCCTCGCTCCGTGACCCGTACAACCCGCAGGGAATGGTGGACCAGCCCGCGCTCGCGAAACTCACCACCGAGGCGACCGAACGGCTGGATTCGGTCCACAATGTGGACTACTGCCTGGGTGAGGCATTCCGGCAGATCAAGACACGGAAGGGGCCGTTCGTTCTGAATCTGCCCCAGGACGTCCAGCAAATGGAGATGCCGGACTCCGCGTGGACGTACCGGCCCATGTACCGGTCCAACGCGCTCCAGCCGCCGCGTACGGAAGATGTCGAGGAGGCGGCCAGGCTGCTCGCGTCCGCCCAGCGCCCGACGATCCTCTGCGGACTCGGTGCGGTAAACGCCAGGGCGGAACAGGAAGTCCGGCGACTGGCCGAGCAACTCGGCGCTCCCATCGGGGTGTCCATTCTCGCCTCCGGATTCTGCGCGGACTATCCGCTCTATCTGGGGATCAGCGGCGGACTCGGTTCGGATCTCACGGTGAACACCCTCGCCGACAGCGATGTGATGGTGGTCGTCGGCGCGAGCCTCAACGAATGGACGACCGACTTCGGGAAGCTCCTGAAGAACGGGAAGAAGATCATCCAGGTCGATGACCGGCCGGACGCCTTCGGCTGGTTCGCCCGTGTCGCGGTCGGTATGACGGCCGATGCCAAGACGGCCGTGGCGCAACTGGCCGACCGGCTCGGCGCGACCATGCGGGCGCGCCCGCTCGACAGCGGATTCGCCGACCGGATCAGGAACCAGGAGCTGTGGATCGCGCAGTACGCCGACGGGGACGCGACGGATCCACGCCGGGCGGCCCAGTACCTGGAGGACAGACTGCCGAAGGACGACCGCATTCTGGTGGTCGACGGCGGTCACGCCGCGATGGTCTGTACGAAGATCCTCAGCGTGCCGCGTGCCGGCAACTGGGGCATCTCCTGGGACTTCGGCGCCATCGGCCAGGGCCTGGCACTCGCGATCGGCGCCTGTTTCGCGCGTCCCGGGGAGCGTGTGACACATGTGACCGGCGATTTCTCGTTCATGATGAACGTCGCCGACTTCCGGACCGCCGTACGCCACAGACTGCCGCTCACGGTCTTCGTCATGAACGACAACGCGGTGGGCCAGGAGAAGCACGATCTGGTGCACAAGAAGCTGAACGCGTCGTACGCCGAGATCCGGGAGCCCGATTTCGCGCAACTGGCCGCCGGCTTCGGTGCGAAGGGCTTCTCCGTACGGACGCCCGACGACTTCGGCGAGATCGACAGGGCGCTGGCGGTGGAGGACGGGCCGGTGGTCGTCGACGTACAGATCAATGGCGATGTGGAGCTGGCGGCGAGCTGGGAGATCGCCAAGCATCTGAGATGAGCGGCGGTGCGGGACGGCCGTTGTGACCGCGGTGAACGCGGCGAGCGCTCCCCACCGGATAGGTCCGGTGGGGAGCGCTCCTTCATGAGGGCTTATGCCGGAGCCTCCGCCGAGGCTTCCGTCGAGGCCTAGTTCCAGCCGGAGAGTCCCGCGCCGTAGTGGTACAGCGGGTTGCCGCGGGTCGTCGGCACCGGCTGTCCGGCGTCGATCCTCGCCCGGATCTCCGCGCGTTCGGCATCGGTGGCGCCGAGATCGTACGGAAGGTCCCACTTCTCGTTGGCGTCCCCGAGTACGTCACCGCCGCCGGGCTTCAGGATCTGGTCCAGGCTCCTGGGCAGTTGCCAGGGCAGCTTTCCGCTGGGTGTGTAGTCACCGAAGAGCAGGGAGGCCGTGGCGGGTCCCACTTCCTCACCGCCCCGGTAGGTGACCACAATGGCGTCCGCCAGACCGTTCCAGTCGCTGATCACAATGGGCCGGGGCAGTGTCAGCACCACGACCACCGGAATTCCCTGGTTCTTGAAGTTCCGGATCAGGGCTAGCTGATCGGCGGGGAGATACGGCTCGGTGTTCGGCCACGCCGTGGCATGTGTGTACGACGGCTCGCCGACGGCCACGACCGCCAGCTTCGGCGCAGGGCCGGTGTCCTGGTACACGTTGACACCCGCCGTGGACGCCCTGGCCCGGATGGCTTCCAGGGTGGTCAGCGAACCGTAGTTGGGGTGGAAGTAGCTGGACCAGATGCAGCACGCGGCGCCGTCCGTGGCCCGGGCGCCCGCGACGACGATGTTGTCACCACGGTTGAGCCTGACGGGGAGGACGCCGTTGTTCTTGAGCAGGGTGTTGGACGCGCGGGCGGCCTGGTTGGCCAGCGCGGCATAGCTCGGCTGGTGGAACCGGTACGGGCCGTTGACCGGGTCGCCGTACGGCCGGTCGAAGACACCCAGTTGGAACTTCAGCCGGAGGATCCGCGTCACCGCGTCATTGATCCGGGCGACCGGCACCTGCGCCTGGAAGGTGGCCATACTGAACCCGGTGGCGCCCGGGTCGGCCCCGCCCATCACATCGGAGCCGGCGTTGGCCGCGTTCACCCAGGCGCCCGAGGGCAGCCAGTCGGTGGTGATCAGGCCGGTGTAACCGAGGTTCTGCCGCAGGTACGCGAGGATCTTGGCGCTGTCGCCCGCGCCGGGACCGCCCGGGTCGAGATACGAACTGCCCGCGTAGCCCGGCATGATGTTGACGGCCCCGGCCTCCATCGCCGCCCGGAACGGGATCATGTGGTACTTGATGGTCACCCCGTCGTAGACGATGCCCGCCTCGCCGCCGGCGCCTTCCCCGGGCCAGTGCTTGACGGTCGCGAGGACGGACCGCGGGTTGAGTTCAGGACCGCCCTGGAGACCGGCCACCATCGCGCGGAGCTGGGCCCCCACGGCATCGGCGTTCTCGCCGCCGCCCTCCTGGATACGGGGGTAGAGCACCTTGGTGCCGACCTCGGCGAGCGGTGAGAGCGTTCCCCGGGTGCCGACCTCGAGCTGCTCCTTGCGCTGCATGTCGGCGAGTTGGTATTCGAGCCCGTGGTTCCTCGCCGCCGCCAGGGTGCTCTGGAGCGGGTACGTGGTCTGGTAGCCGGCGGTGGTGTCACCGGCGGAGACCGGCGGGATGCCCAGCCTGGTGGCCGCCGTGGTGAGCAGGGTGTTGTGCAGATCGGCCGGCTGGGCCGGTCCGAAGTGCCAGCCGGACCTGGGGTACGCCTGGACGTTGTAGAACATCTGATAGGCCTTCTCCTCCGGCGTCATTCTGCCGAGGAGATCACTGACCCGTGTCTCGACCGGCTGCCGCCAGTCCTCGTACGGCTCGATGGCCCCGTTCTTGTTCAGGTCGCGGGCGCCGTTGATGACACCGACACCGTCGTTGACAGTCTCGATCTCGGGCAGATAGACGCTGAACGTACGGATGTTGGAGGTGGTCTTCACCCCGGAGCCGCTCACGGCGACGACGAACCACTTGTAGGTCCACCGGTCGGTGATGTCCCAACTCGGTGTGTAGCCCGTACCGGTGGGCTCGGCGACCTTGGTGTAGAGGTCGAGGAGATTGCCCGAGGCGGTGAAGTCGTAGTCGGTACGGCTGACATTGAGCCACAGCTCGTAGCGGACGGCGCCCTGGACGGCCGCCCAGGAGAAGGCGGGCCTGCGGGTGTTGGTGATCAGAGCCCGGTCAGCGGGCGCACTGAGCGCGAACTGGTTCAGGGTCGCCGGTGCCTTGGTGGGTCCGGAGAGCAGGGGCGGGGCGGACGTGGAGCTGTCGACGGACCCGAAGACCTGGAACTCCCAGAGCGAGACACCGTATCCGGTGGCGCGGGTGGTGGCGTAGAGCCGGACGTACCGCCCCTGGCCGGTGATGCCGAGTGTCTCGGTCCCGCCCCGGCCCGTGGTGGTGGAGTGGAGGGTCGACCAGGTCGACGCGTTGTCGGACACCTCGATGCGGTAGCCCGTGGCGTAGGCGGACTCCCAGTTCAGCACGATGCCACTGATCCTGGCCGCACCGCCGAGGTCCACCTGGATCCACTGGTTGTCGGCGAACTCGCTCGACCAGCGGGTGTCGGCACGCCCGTCGAGCGCGGCGGCCGGAGCGTTGGCGCCCTCCCAGGTCGAGGCCGTGACCTGCTTGAACGCGGAGATCGCCGTCCCGGAGGGCTCCTGGCCCGGGCCGCTGCCGGCCGTACCGTAGACCTGGAACTCCCAGAGGGAGTAGCCCCATCCGGTGGCGCGGGCCGTACCGTACATCCGCACGTACCGCCCGGAACCGCTGACGGTGAGCGTCTGATTGCCGCCGGGCCCGGTCGTCGTGGAGTAGATGTCGGTCCAGTTCTGCGCGTCGCCCGAGACCTGGATCTTGTACGAAGTGGCGTACGCGGTCTCCCAGTTGAGGACGACGGAGCTGATCGCCGCGGTGGCGCCGAGGTCGATCTGGATCCACTGCGGATCGGCGGCGGCGCTGGACCAGCGGGTTCCGGCGTTGCCGTCGACGGCCGCCGAGGCGGGCGTTCCCTCGTTCTCGGTCGAGGAGGTCGTGACGGCCTTGCCCTGCGACAGCAGGGTGTCGGCCGCCTGGGCGGTCCCGGCCGACGATCCGACGGCACCACCCATCGCGAGACACATCGCGACGGCGGTGGCGACCAGCGGTCTGCGACGCCGAACGGCTCGGCGTAAGGAGGACAGGAGGCTCATGTACATCTCCACGGGGTGTGATGCCTCTCCACCAGAACCCCGCGGCACGCTCGGCGACGGCGCGGGAAGGGTGGCTGTCGGTGGGTCCGAACTCGACACTCGGCGCTCCACGACGGATCGATCTTGAGGAGAGCGCTCTCCCGAGAGAGTGCTGTAGTGACTGACCACTGTCAACCCTTGCCGCAACTGCTTGTCCGGGCGAACTCGGCCGACCGCGCGTGAGCCCGGTGTCCGCGTGCGTCAGCGCGCGACGCGGACACCGGACCGTACGGGCGGCGGACCGCGTCGGTACCGGACCGTACGGGCGCCGGACCGCACATGCACCCGACCACGTGGGCAGCGGCGGCTACGCGTCGTGCCATCCGCCGTCCGCGCGCAGTGTCGTGCCGGTGATGTACCCCGACAGCGGGCTGGCCAGGAACGCGACGAGGTCGGCGTACTGGCGCGGCCGTCCGATGCGGCCGACGTCGTTCGGCGACAGCGCGCTGATGGCCTTGGGCTCGACCTCCTCCCAGGTCTCGCCCCAGCCGTTCCGCTTGCCCAGGTCGAGGACGTACTCCTGCGCGGAGGAGGTGAGGATGCCGCCCGCCGCGACCGCGTTCGATGTGACACCGGAGTGCTTGAGTTCGCGAGCCAGGGAGACTGCGAGATTGTCCCGGGCGGCGTTGGTCGCGGCGTAGTGCGGCTGGCTCGCCGCGGGGAGGTGGCCGAGGACGCTGCTGATCTGGATCACCCGCCCCCAGCCGCGCGCCCGCATGTCCGGTACGAAGCGCTGGATCGTCCGCACGCTGGAGACGACGTTGGTGTTGTAGATGCCGGCCCACTCGGCGGGTGCGGTGGTGGGCCAGGCGGCCGTCGGGTCGTAGACACCGAGATTGTTGACGAGGATGTCGACCGGCGCGCCGGCGGACGCCGCTCTCACCGCGTCGGCTCCGGCGTCGGTGGCCAGATCGCCGATCGCGACGGTGGCGTCACCGCCGTCCGCCCGGATGGCCTCGGCGACCGCCTTGGCCCGCGCTTCGTCGCGCCCGTGGACGATGACCGCCGCCCCTTCGGCGGCCAGGACCCTGGCTATCTCCGCGCCGAGTCCGCTGCTCGACCCGGTCACAAGCGCCCGCTTGCCGTTCAATCGCAGATCCATTGGATTCACTCCGCTCATGGCCGGTCCATGGCGAGCCCGCCCCGGCCGGGCTTGCTGCCGGGCCAGGGGCGGGCCGGATCGGCCGACTGGACTGTTCGGTCCACAAGTACCTGGTTCAAAATGGACCAGCAAGTCCAATCTCTGCGGCCGTGAATCCACCGGGGCTGTCACCAGGGGCGGCTCGTCACGTACTTGTTGCCGCCGCCGTTGGTGATGGGCCGGGTCGCGCAGCCGCCCACATTCGCCGCGGTCGGCTTGTGGTGCCCCCAGAGCAGAAGCTGAACCCGGACTCCCTTACCGTAGATGTCGGAGCCGAACTTCTTGCCGAAGTACGTGGTCCTGCCCACCTGGTTGTTCTTGAAGACATTGCCCTTTCCGCACACCTCCCCGTCCTGCGGCCGCCAGTCGCTGAAGTCGGCGTAGGAACCGGAACGCCAGAACTTGTTACCGTCGACGATGTTCTTGTTACTGCCGTTCCGCGTACGGACCGGGTCGCCCGTGATGTATCCGAACCGGTTTCCACGGATCACGGTGGAGCTGGTGCGGGTGGCGAGATAGACCCCGTGGATCTCGGCAGGGCTCTCGCTGTTCTCCAGGTTGTAGAACCTGTTGCCGGTGATGGTGAGCCTGGCGGAATCCGTGACGTGAACGGCTCCGTAGCCGGGTCCGCCGGGGTTGGCCTTGTTGCCCAGGTGCTGGAACAGGTTGTTCTTGATGGTCACCCGGCCCGGGCCCTTCATCCCCCGCACCCGGATACCACCATTGGTGTAGTTCTTGATCGTCTTGCCCGAGACGGTGAAGCTGCTGTTGGGCGAGCTGATGGTCATGTAGTAACCGGCCTTCGCCCGCGAGCCGTCCATGACGACCGCACCGGTCCCCGGCACCGCCGCGAAGGTGAAACGGCCGCCCGGCGGGTCGTAGGTCCACTTGATCTCCTCGTCGGGGTAGTACGTACCGCCCGGCGTGAGAATGGTGGCGTTGACGGCGCGCGCGTTCCTGAGGACCTTCTCCGCCTCCGCGAAAGTGCGCACCGCGTTGGTCCGGACGAGGCCGTTGCCGCTCGCCGGAGCGCTGGGGTCCACGTACACCGTGACCGTCCCGGTGGTGACAGCACCGGCCGGGACGGCGGTCAGTGTGCCTCCGGCCATCAGACAGGTGAGCGTGAGTGCCACTGCTGCGGGCCTGTGCATGATCTGTTTCCTTCCCCCGTGCTCGGGGCCGTTCCCCGAGCCCGCCGCCATGGTGCTCACCCGACCTTGCGGAAACCTTGAACACCTCCGCGCGCACCCCCTCTGACCAGCGGCGGGAGGTGCGACGCCGGAAGCGGATCAGTTTCGGCCGGATGTAGGCCGAATCCCTTCCGATGGCGCTGAGCACCCACATGACCAGGAGAAACTACAAGCCGGAGTTGCTCAAATACATTTAGTACGATGAGGTAGCTGTGGTACGCAACAACGACCTGATGGCCGCTTTGCTGGACACCCGGCGGGAGCTGGGTGACCAGCTCCGCGCGGTCGGCGACCGTGTCGACGGCGCGGAGAGGGATCTGCGTCAGGTCGTCACCGCCGAGGTGGAGAGCCTCCGCTCCGACATACACGAGACCCGCAGGAGCGTGGACAACAGGGCCTCGGCCACGACCGAGGTGGCCCGGCGGGTCTCCGCTCTGAGCCACGACGTGAGCGAGATCCGGCAGGCGGTCTCCGAACTTCGCAGTCTCATGAGCGAGCTGGCCGGCCATCAGATCTTTGACACCCCTGCCCCCTGGACCGTTCCCGCCGCCGCGGTGAATGTCCAGGCCGAGCCCGGGGAACAGGCCGCCGAGGCCGCCGTACCGGAGCCCGTGAACTCCGGCCCGGCCGGTCCGCCGTCCGGGAGCACTCCTCAGGAGGAGGCGCCCGAGACGTCCGACCGGCGCAAGCAGCCGGGCGAAGCATTCGACGCGGGCATCGAGCCGAACGAGGAAGCCGACCACGGCGCGCTCCTGCTGAGCGCCGCGCCGATCGCCTCCATCGTGCTCGTCTGCCACCGGGACGCCTGGAACTTCGTCGCGGACCTCGCCTGCGGCCAGGAGCACTTCAACCCCACCCCGGAGATCACCGACGACGGCGACGGCCGCGTACGCATCATCCTCTCCGGCCGCTCCCTCATCGGCGTACTCATCGCCCTGCGCGAGGCACGGGTGAAGGGCAGCGTCTTCGACGGCAGTTGGGCCATGGCCTCCGCCTACTACCAGCGCATGGCCGAGGACCTCCGCAAAACCCGCCGCGCGGGAACCACCCCCTTGACCATCGTCTTCAACGACGGAGTCACCGAAAACAACGAGGCTTCGCCGGAAGCCGGTTGACGGAAAGGCACCGAGTGGGGTCCTTCCGGTAAATGCGCCGGAGAGACCCCGCCGGGTAGCGGGACGCGGTCAGCCGCGTCATCGCAGGCGAAAACCCGGCGACGTCGGCGATCATCCCCGGATACTGGTTACCCATGGATGAGGTCGAAGTCGTCGTCGCCCATTCCGAGCGCGCGACTCTGCGCGTCGGCGACGTGTTCCTGAAAGTGGACGCCGATCAGGCGCGCGTCGACGCCGAGGTCGAGGCGATGTCCCTGGCGCCGGTCCCGACCCCGGAGGTCCTGTGGCGCAAGCCGCCGGTGCTCGCGATCGCCGCACTTCCGGGGACGACGCTCGGGCGCCTCGGCGGGCCGTCGACCGGGTCGCCGGCGGCGTGGGCCGCGGCGGGCGCCGCCATCCGGAAGCTGCACGACGCACCGCTGCCGCCCCGGCCGGGACGGGCCGGCCGGAGCATCGTCGCGCTGGCAGCGGAACTCGACGACGAGTGCGAGCTGCTCGTGACGAACGGCGTCCTGCCCGCCGACCTGGTCACCCGCAACCGCCAGGTCGCCGAGGCCGCACTCCGGCCGTGGACTCCGGCGTTCACACACGGCGACCTGCAGATCGCGCACGTCTTCGTCGACGGCGACGAGGTCACGGGCATCATCGACTGGTCCGAGGCGGGCCAGGGCGATGCCCTGTACGACCTCGCCACCTTCACCCTCGGGCACGAGGAACACCTCGACGACGTCATCACCGGCTACGGCACCGGCATCGACCTCGACGTGATCCACGCATGGTGGTCGCTGCGCAGCCTGCTGGCGGTCCGCTGGCTGATCGAGCACGGCTTCGACCCCTTCGCACCGGGCTGCGAGGTCGACGTACTGAGATCCCGGATGTGAGGCCGCGGGGGCTCATGCCGTCGCGGATCACACAACACCGAAGAGCCCGGCCGCTCTCGCGCCGGGCTCTTCAGCTTGCCGACAGCTCACGCGAGGCCGCCGCTCAGTACTCGTAGGCCCCCACGTCGAAGGGGTTCGATCGCTGCTTGCGGTCGGCGTCGAGCGTGGGGGCTTCCCTGGTCGTGCCCGCGCCGATGGCGGGGGAGCCCGGCTTGAGGTGCAGGTTTCCGGCCGGGTGGTCGACAAAGTACGTCGAGTAGGCCGTACCCACCGTGATGTTGTTGGAGTGCTGGGTGTTGGTCGCGGCACCGGTGTTGAAGGTGCGTGCCAGGTTGTTGCGGATGATGTCGCCGTTCGACGGCGTTCCGTCCTTCTGGTTGGTGAGGCGGATCTCGCTGTCCGTGGCCGGATAGCGCGGGACCACCGTGTTGTTGACGATCCTGCTGTCGTTCATGCCGTACAGGCCCATGGCGAGACCGACCTCCACCTGGACCACATTGTTCTCGATGGTCCAGTTGCGGTAGGGGCCGTCGAAGGCGCCGATGCCCTGGATCGTGTACTTGCCGTTGTACTGGAAGGGGATCTTGGCGTAGCGGGTGCCTGTGCGGCTGATGAAGACGTTTCCGCGCAGCACGACGTCGGTGACCGGGGTGAAGCTGCCGTCGCCGCGGTAGCTCTGGAACATGTCCCGGTGCGGCGGGTCGGCCTCCGTGCCCGCCGGTACGACCGCGTAGCTGTTCACCGCCGAGTTGTACTCGAAGAGGCAGCCGCTGATCTTGCAGCGGAAGGCGTCCTCCCAGAAGTGGTTGACGCTGTTTCCCCTGACCACCGCTCCGGTGGCGCCGGCACCGGCCTGGGACGTACGTTCCAGCATGACGCCGTTGCGTACGTTCCTGATCCGGTTGTCGAGGACCTGGTTGTTGGCGCCGACGACCAGGACGGCCGTACCGCTGCGGCCGACCCAGTCGTTGTTGTACCAGGTGTCCGCCGAGGCGTCGCTCGCGGCTCGTACCTGCGAGTTCTGGAGGACATCATGGGTGGCGCCGGCGTCGAACTGCACGAGGTTGCCCGTCGTGTACGTACCGTCCGCCTCCTGGGGCGAGACGAGCACCCCGTCGACCGTCCAGCGCGTGGCCCCGGACGCGAACCGCAGGGTCTTCATCCGGGGCGTCGCGCCTGGCGCCGCCTTGATGGTCCGTACGCCCGACGCGATGCCCCCGGTGATGACCGGGCTTCCATGGTTTCCGTTGCGCAGATAGATGATGTCCCCGGCGGCGAAGGTCTTCCCCGACGCGAACACCTCCTGCAAGGTCCGCCACGGCCGGTCCGCCGTACCGGGATTGCTCGCCGAACCCACGGCCGGATCGACGTAGTAGGCGGCGGCCGCGGTCGCGGCGGGAGAGGTTCCGGTCCCGAAGGCCGTGGGGTCGGCCTGGAACCCGAGAACCAGCACCGCGCAGGTGAGGAGTGCGGTGCGCCTGGTGGTTCTGCTTATGGACACGGTGACGGCCACGAGGAGACCTCGGCTTCTGGTGAAGGGTGTGGGGGGCGTGGGGGAATCGCGGTGACTCGCGCTGCGCCTGGTGAGGAGTTTGGGTCAAGTCATGCCACGCGTCAACAGATTCATTGGAATGAATAGCAGGTGACGTCCCGTCAGCAGCGGCCCACGACGGGCGGCTCCATGACGGGTAGGGTCGTAAGCTCGTCGCATCGGGCGGGCCGGTGTCGATACAGACCGAAGGGGAGGCGATGAGTTCGTCGCGCGCTCCCGCCGGCACCGCCGTACGGGGACACAAGACCCGCCATCTCGCGGACGAGCTGCGCCGGGCCATCGCCGAACTGCGCTGGCCGGCCGGGAAGCTGCCGACGGAACAGCAGTTGGCCCGCGACCAGGGGGTGAGCCTCAACACCGTACGACGGGCCGTCGATCTGCTGGTCCAGGAGGGCCTTGTCTACCGCCGCCAGGGATCCGGAACGTACATCTCTGCCTCCCGGGCACCGGGTACCGGATACGCCGTCGGCGTCGTCGTGCCGTCGCTGACCTACTACTACCCGCGCGTCATCGCCGGCATCGAACGCGAACTCTCCCGCCACGGCTCACAGATGCTCCTGCGCTGCACCGACTGGGACCCCGGTATGGAGCACGGAGCCGTCGAGGAACTGATCCGGTCGGGCTCCGCCGGGCTGATACTGGTGCCCACGATCGGCGAGGACGGCCCGCGGCACTGGCTCGGGGACGCGGGCGAACTCGACGTGCCCACGGTGCTCGTCGAGCGCGGCATGGATCTGCCGGCGACCTCGCACGAGTTCGTCTGTTCCCACCACGCGGCCGGGGCGCGTACGGCTGTCGAGCATCTGCTGCGGCTGGGGCACACCCGGATCGGCTACATGGAGAGGACCAGTCCGCACACGGCCCCGCAGGTCCGGTCGGGCCTTGCCGTCGGACTGGAGCACGCCGGGCTCGACCCCGCTCCCGTGGTCGCGGTCTCACTGCCCCGCTGGACCGCCGAGGACGCGGACCGTTTTCTCGGCCGTCTGCTGGACGAGGGGGCGACGGCCGCGCTCTGCTTCGCGGACCGTGAAGCGTCCTTGCTGGTCGGCGCGGTACGGCGGCGCGGCCTGAGCGTGCCCGGGGATCTTTCCGTGATCGGCTACGACAATGAAGTGGCCGATCTGTGCGAGGTGCCCCTGACCGCCGTTTCCCCGGCGAAGACGGACATCGGCCGACGGGCCGCGGACATTCTCAGAGCCCGTATCGCCGATCCGGACGCCCCTCGGCGGCAGGAAGCGTTTGTGCCGCACCTTGTCGTACGGGAGTCCACGGGCCCGGCGCCCGGGCAGCGCTGAAGAACGCCGTCGCTCGTCGGCCGCCCGCTCCGGCCCGTCCTCGATTCGGCGGAAGCCGCCGCGCACCAGGCCATGCCCGGCTCCCCCAACACCCGGCCCGTTTCGCCTCGTTGAGAACAAAGTATGGACCGGCACTGCGCCCGTCCATACTCTGGGCGTCGTTCTCGCGCAGAAGTATGCGTGGAGCGCGGCGGAACTCCGCCACCGCACCGCCGGTACGTGTACGAACTCCACTCCGCGGGCGCGGGCCGCCCAGGCCCCGCCCACTCGCAGCCCCCCAGCAGGAGGACGAGTGCAGCCACACGAATACCAGAGCGCCCGCCGCGGCCGACGCGGACCACGGACCATGACCGGTCTGCTCCTCGCCGCCCTCGTGACCGGAGGTCTCGCGGCACCCGCGGCCGGCGCGGAGACACCGGCCGCCGCGGCGGCCAAAGCCCCCACGGAGACACGGATCCCCCTGGACAGGAGGGCCCCCGCGGAGCTGCCGCCCCAGGAACCCGGCGTCACCCTGCGTGTCTTCGACATCCAGTCCCCGCTCAGCGAGCTCTGCGACCTGAAGCCGGCCCAGACCCCCAATGTCGACAAGCTGATTCCCACGGTCGACTGGTCCTCCACCGACGGCTTCGGATTCAGCGACAACTTCATGTCGCAGATCATCGGCAATGTCGACATCCCGGCCGACGGCACGTACGCCTTCCGTCTGATCAGCGATGACGGCTCCCGTCTCTTCATCGGCGACCAGCAGGTCATCGACCACGACGGACTGCACGGCGCCGAGCCCAAGGACGGCGAGATCACCCTCACCCCCGGCTACCATGCGCTCCACATCGATCACTTCGACCGTGGCGGCGAGCAGCAGGTGACCCTCCAGTGGAAGCCGCCGGGCGCCACCGAATTCACGCTCGTCCCGAACTCCGTGCTCAGCACGGACGCCGGCGTGGTCCGCGTCACCGCTCCCGGCCGCAAGGAGTGCGAGGGCACTTACGACACGCCTGGCGACGGCCTCCCGCTGACCTCGGTCAATCCCGGCTACACCCTCACCGATCTGCGCCCCGAGGGCTTCGAGCCGCAGGTCTCCGCCATGGACTGGCTGCCGGACGGCCGGCTCGCCGTGACCACCTGGGGCGGCAGTGACAACACCGTGGGAGAGGTCTACCTCCTCGACGGTGTCACCGGTGACACCGGTCCGGAGAAGGTCGCGTACAAGAAGGTCGCCGGCGGGCTGAAGGAGCCGATGGGCATCAAGTACGTCGACGGAAAGCTGTATGTGTCGGAGAAACACCAGCTCACCGAGTTGTCCGACACGGATGGCGACGATGTCACGGATACGACCCGCAAGGTCGCGGCCTGGCCGTACGGAGGCAACTTCCACGAGTTCGCCTTCGGGCTGCTCTACAGGGACGGGTACTTCTATCTGAATCTCTCGGTCGCCATCAACTACGGCGGTGCGACGACCGATCCGCAGCCGGCCGCGAACCGCGGCACCACCGTCAAGGTGAACAAGGAGACCGGAGAGGTCAGTTATCTGGCGGGCGGTCTCCGCACCCCGAACGGGATCGGGTGGGGTCCGGAGGGCGAGCTCTTCGTCACCGACAACCAGGGTGGCTGGCTGCCCGCCTCGAAGCTCGTACAGGTGAAGCAGGGCCGTTTCTTCAACCATTACACCAACCCGGACGGCCCGTTCGACGACCGTACGGTCACCAAGCCGGTGCTCTGGCTGCCGCAGAACGAGATCGCGAACTCACCGAGCACACCGATGGTGGTCAAGAAGGGCACCTTCGCAGGTCAGTTGCTCTTCGGTGACGTCACGTACGGCGGCCTCCAGCGCGCCGATCTGGAGAAGGTCGACGGCGAGTACCAGGGCGCGGTGTTCCGTCACACACAGGGGCTGGAGGCCGGCATCACCCGGATCAGCACGGGACCGGACGGCGCCATTTACGCCGGCGGCCTCGGCGCGGACGGGAACTGGGGCCAGGAGGGGAAACTCCGCTTCGGTCTTCAGAAACTCGCTCCGAACGGCACGAACGTCTTTGACATCAAGACCATGCGCGCCACCCGCGACGGCTTCGAACTCACCTACACGAAGCCCCTGTCGGAGGAGACCGCCGCCGCCCTGACGGACGGGGGCTACTCCGTGGAGCAGTGGCGCTACGTCCCCACGCCGGCGTACGGCGGCCCCAAGGTGGACGAGGAGAGCCTGCCCGTCGCGGCCGCCCGGATCTCCGAGGACCGCCGCACGGTCCGGCTGAGCATCCCCGGGCTGAAGACCGACCGGGTGGTGCATGTGCGCTCACCCCGCCCGTTCTCCTCGGCCGACGGCGAGCAACTGTGGTCCACGGAGGCCTGGTACACCCTGAACGCACGGCCGGGCCCCGAGGACCCCGTCACGTCGTACGACGCCGAGTCCGCGCGGCTTTCCGGCGGCGCGGACATCGACACCGAGCACGCCGGCTACACGGGCGGCGGCTTCGTCGACGGCTTCGGCGCCCAGGGCGCAACCGCCACCTTCGAGGTCGAGGTCCCCGCCAAGGGCACTTATGACGTGGGCCTGCGTTACGCCAACGGCCCTCACCCCTTCACCGGCACCAAAACGATCGGCGCCGGCGTCAACGGCGGGCAGACACGGCAGATCAGCCTCCCCTCCACCGGCGCCTGGAACCGCTGGTCCACGCGGACCGAGCGGTTCGAGCTCCGCAAGGGCCGTAACACCATTTCGTACACCTACCGGCCCGAGGACACCGGGCATGTCAATCTCGACATGATCGAGGTACGCGCACGCGGCAGCCGTATCGACCTGTTCTCCGGCGGCAGCGTCTCCTCCGCCTGGCAGCACACCGACGGCCGCAGTGTCGAATGGCCGCGCACGGCTGACAACTCCGTCGAGGTGTGCTGCGGCGACATCCGCACCAAGCAGTCGTTCGGCGACTTCAGACTGCACGCCGAGTTCCGGGTGCCGAAGCTGCCGCCGGATGTCACCGGCCAGGACCGCGGCAACAGCGGTGTCTACCTCCAGGAGCGGTACGAGATCCAGATCCTGGACTCGTTCGGAGTGGAGAAACTCGCGGCGAACGAGGCCGCGGCGATCTACAACAAGAAGGCCGCGGACCTGAACGCCGCAACCGCACCCGAGACCTGGCAGACGTACGACATCGTCTTCCGCGCGGCCCGTTTCGACGCCGCGGGGAACAAGACGGAGGACGCCCGAATCACCGTGGTGTGGAACGGCACGAAGGTCCACGACAACGTGGCGGTGGACGGCCCGACCGGCAGCGGCGACGCCGAATCGGCGGCGACAGGGGCGATCCGGCTCCAGGACCACGGCAACAAGGTCCGCTTCAGGAACCTGTGGGTCGAACCGCTGGACTGACCTGAACCGATCTGGACGGGCCCGGACCGGCCTTGGCCGATCCGGACCGGCTTCAGCCGATCTGGACGCGCTTCGGCCGTCCCGGGTCGCGTTCAGCCGATCGCCCCACGGTGCTCCAGCGGTACGCTGACGCTTCCCCCGGCCGGAGTCGACCGGGGGAAGCGTCGTGGGGCTGATCACGCCGCGCCCGGATCAGCCCCGGCCGAGCGCGGCGCAGCCCCGTCAAGCGCGACGTCAGGCCATCGCCCGCGCCAGCCGGCGGTCCACCTGCGACGGCGACATGGCCTGCTCGGCGGCGAGAATCCCCGCCCCGATGACCGCCGCGTTCTCGCCCGTACGGCTCGGCTCGATCCGCAGCACACGTGTGGCCAGCGGATGCGAGCGCCGGTACACCGCTTCCCGTACCCCGGCGAGGAGCTGGTCGTGCACCGCGGCGAGCGCGCCGCCGAGCACCACCGTGTCCGGGTTGAAGAAGTTCACCAGACCCGCCAGGACCTCGCCGACCGCCCGGCCCGCTTCACGCACCATCCGTACGGCGTCCCGGTTGCCGGAGGCCACCAGCCGCACCACATCACTGCCCGACGCGGCGTCCAGTCCCAGACCGGCCAGTTTCGCCGCGAGCGCCGCTCCGCCCGCCACCGCCTCCAGACAGCCGGTATTGCCGCACCGGCACGGCTCCGCCTGGTCCCCGACCTGGATGTGCCCGATGTCGCCGGCACTGCCCTGGGCGCCGCGGTGGAGCCTGCCGTCGGCCACGATGCCGCAGCCGATGCCCGTACCGACCTTGATGTAGAGGAGGTAGCGGGTGTCGGGAAACGCACGGCGCTGCTCGGCCAGCGCCATCACGTTCACGTCGTTGTCGACCAGCGCCCGCACCCCGAAGCGCGAGGCGAAGAACTCCGGGATCGGGTACTGGTGCCAGCCCGGCATGATCGGCGGATCGATGGGGCGGCCGGTCGAGAACTCGACAGGTCCCGGCACCCCGACGCCGATCGAGCGCAGTGTCCGCGGGTCCCGTCCCGTCTCTTTCAGCAGCGCCTGCAGCGTCCGCTCCACCCGGCGCAGCACCGCTTCCGGACCGTCCGCGATCGACAGCGGCTCGTTGTGCGTGGCCAGCATCGTTCCCGCGATGTCCGTCAGCGCCACCGCGCAGTGCGAGGCGCCGAGGTCCACACCGGCCACCAGGTGTCCGGCGGTGCGCAGTTGGAGCCGGCGCGGCGGACGGCCTCCGGTCGAGTCGCCGGGGGCGGGGGCAGATTCGTCGACGAGGCCGTGCGCGATCAGAGCGTCGACGCGCTGGGAGACCGTGGAGCGGGCCAGTCCGGTGATCCGCGCGATGTCCGCGCGTGTCGTCACGGCTCCGGAACTGATCAGCGCCAGCACCTCGCCGGGCGAGTGTGCGGCGGAAACACTGTGGTCCGACGGCACAGGCATGACAGTCACCCTAGGGACGACTTCCGCTGCTCACAAGGCATTCCCCGTTCGCCGGTCGGACTAAGTCCCTGGCAACTCCCCGGAAAACAAAGCCCCTTGGGCCCTTGACAGGTCAAAGGTGAGTCACCACATTGCACTGCAGACCGCTGACCGAGGAGCCGGCTGATGCTGACCATGCAAGGCGTGTCCAAAAGCTTCATGGGGGTGCGGGTGCTCCATGATGTGACGCTCGACCTCGAACCGGGTGAAGTGCACGCGCTGGTGGGCGAGAACGGCGCCGGCAAGTCCACCCTGATGAAGATCCTGGCCGGCGAACACACCCCCGACACCGGCACCATCACGATCGACGGCACCGCGCACGCCTTCACGCATCCGGCGCAGGCACGGGACTCCGGAATCGGCATAATCCACCAGGAGTTCGCACTCCTTCCGTACCGCACGGTCGCCGAGAACGTCTTCCTCGGCCGTGAACCGGTCCGCCGCGGACTCGTCGACCGCAGAGCCATGGAGCGCCGCACCGCCGAACTCCTCGCCGAGATCGACGTGACCGGCATCACCGCGTCCATGCTTGTCAGGGACCTGCCAGTCGCACGCCAGCAGATCGTCGAGATCGCCAAAGCACTCGCCTCCGACGTGCGGGTCCTCGTCATGGACGAACCCACCGCGCCCCTCGCCGACCACGAGAGCGAACGACTCGCGGCGCTCGTACGCAGGCTCACCGCGCGGGGCCTCGGCATTCTCTACATCTCGCACCGTCTGCCGGAGGTCTTCGGCCTGTCCCGGCGCATCACGGTTCTCAAGGACGGCCGCCGCGTGGCCACACTGCGTACCGCCGACACCGACGCCGACGAGGTGGTGCGGAGCATGGTCGGGCGCGAGCTGACCGCCTACTACCCGCCGCGTGCCCGCCCGGAGGAGATCGGCGCGGAACGGCTCACGGTCTCCGGCGGCGGCAATGACCGTATCCGTGACATCGACCTGACCCTGCGGGCGGGAGAGGTCGTCGGCATCGCCGGCCTCCAGGGGTCCGGGCGTACCTCACTGGCGCGCGCCCTGTTCGGCGCGACCCCGTTCACCACGGGCGCCATGACCGTCGGCGGCAGACCGCTGCGGCCCCGCCGCCCGCGCCAGGCCATCCGCGCCGGCATCGCGCTGGTCACCGAGGACCGCAAGACGGAGGGCCTCGCGCTGCACCAGTCCGTACGGGACAACGCGCTGCTCGTCACCCGGGCCGTCCCCCCACGCGGCGGACCGCCCACCGGCCGGGAGATCACGGCGCTCCTCGAACGCGTGCGCCTCCAGGCCCGTGGCGAGGACCAGCAGGCGCTCTATCTCTCGGGCGGCAACCAGCAGAAGGTCGTCATCGCCAAGTGGCTCGCGGCCCGGCCCCAGGTGCTCCTGTTCGACGAGCCGACCCGCGGTGTCGACGTCGGCGCCAAGGCCGCCGTCCACACCCTCGTACGGGAACTCGCCCGTGAAGGACTCGCCGTACTGATCATCTCCTCCGAACTCCCCGAGCTGATCGGCATGAGCGACCGGATCCTTGTGATGTCCGAGGGCCGCCTCGTGGGCGCATTACCCGCCGGCGCGGACGAGGAGAGCATCATGCGGCTCGCCACCGGCGGCCGCCGGGGCGGACAGAAGGACGCCGCGTGACCGCGACCGGTCCCGGGCCGCTCGCCCCGCCCCGGGCCACCGCCCGTACACGCGGATCACGGCTCGGCGATCCCGTCGCCGGTGTCTGGCTCGCGGTGCTGTCCGTCACCGTCCTCGGCTGGATCGTCGTCGCGGCCCGTGGCGGGGACTTCCTCACCACCACCAATGTGGTCACGATCCTGCAGAACAGTGTCGCGCTCGGCCTGGTCGCGGTCGGCCAGTCCGCCGTCATCCTCACCGGCTCGCTGGACCTGTCGGTCGCGTATCTCATCAGCCTCGGCACACTCGTCGCCGCGGAGACCATGGCGAGCGGCGGCGTCGTGACGGCCGTGATCGCCGTCCTCGCCCTGTCGGCCGCGGTCGGGCTAGCCAACGGACTGGTCGTCACCGGCCTGAAGGTCAACGCGTTCATCGCCACGCTCGGCACGGCGTTCATCCTGCGCGGCTGGATCGAGGACAACTACACCGGCCCCGCCGGGAAGGTACCGGCCTCCTTCCAGCACCTCGGCTACGACCGTGTCGGCCCGGTCCCCGTCTCGGTGTTCCTCCTCGCGGCGGTGGCCGGCGCGGTGTGGTTCATCACCCGCCGTACCCGGCTGGGCCATCACATGTACGCGACCGGCGGCGACGAGCACGCCGCCCGGCTCTCGGGCGTACGCACGCGCCGTACCGTCGTCGTCGCGCATGTCATCTGCTCCCTGTGCGTGGGCGCCGCCGCGCTCTTCCTCGCGGCGCGCCTCGGCGCGGGAGCGCCCTGGGCGGGTACGGAGGCCCGCTACGACCTCGAATCGATCGCCGCGGTGGTCCTCGGCGGCACCGCGCTGGCCGGGGGTCGCGGCGGAGTGACGGGGACTCTCGGCGGGGTCCTCGTCCTCGCCGTTCTCGACAGCGTCTTCAACCAGCTCGCCGTCGACCCGTTCTTCAAGAACGTGCTCCGCGGTGTCGTCATCATCGCGGCCGTCGCCGTCTACGCCCGGCCCCGCCGTGCCGCGAAGGGAAGGCCGACCGCATGACCACGGCAACCGTCACCCGCCACGGCAAGCACGTCCTACGGGCGCTGGGCACCGGCGCTCCCGTCTTCGTACTCCTCGCGGTAGTGCTCGCCGCGCTGGCCCTCACCGATCCCGGCTTCTACGAACCCGACAGCTTCCTCTCCTTCGTCAAACGCGCCGCGCCCCTCGTGATCCTCGCCGCCGGCCAGTATCTGGTCATCGTCTGCGGCGAGTTCGACCTCTCCGTGGGGGCGGTCGTCACCGCGGGCGTTGTGGTCGCCGCCGAGTTGTACGGCTCGTTCCCCGACGCTCCCTGGCCGCTCGTCACCGCTCTGCTGCTCGTCGCGGGCGGAGTGATCGGAGGTGTCAACGGGCTGATCACCACAGCTCTGCGTGTGCCGTCGTTCATCACCACCCTCGGCATGATGCTGATCCTGGAAGGCGCGGTCTTCTTCTGGACCGGCGGCTCCCCGCAGGGCGCGCTGCCGGCCGCCTTCCGCCAGCTCGGGCGCGGCTCGGCGTTCGGCTGGCTGCCATGGGCCGTGATCGTCTGCCTTGTCGCCGGTGCCGCGGCCATGCTGCTGATGCGCTCGGACTTCGGCCGTACGCTCGTCGCCACCGGTGACAGCGAACGTACGGCGGCCCTCGCCGGGGTACGTGTCGCCCGGGCCCGGATCATCGCCTTCGTCCTCTCCGGGGTCGCCGCGGCGACCGCCGCGGTCCTGGTCGGCGGCTTCTCGGGGGTCTCCGCCCAGGCGGGCAGGGGCTACGAGTTCGAGGCCATCACGGCCGTGGTCCTCGGCGGAGTCGTACTGGGCGGCGGGCGGGGCTCCATCGTCGCTGCCATGGCCGGCGCCTTCTCGTTGCAGGCGCTGTTCACCCTGCTCAACCTCCAGGGCGTCTCGGGCGCGCTGGAGTCCACCGTCCAAGGATGCATCGTCATTGCCGCCGTCGGGCTGGGAGCCGCCGACTGGTCCCGGCTGCGCCGCCGACGTACGAACCCCTCGGAAGGACAACCCTTATGACAGCGCCCCGCCCCCTGCGCGGACGTCCGCTCCGCGTACGCGCCCTCGTCCCGGCCGCCGCCCTGCTGGCGACGGGTCTCCTCGCGTCCTGTACGAGCGACGCACCACCGGACGCGCCGGCCGCCCCCGGCAGCACGGCCGCCACGGCGGACGGTCCCGGCAGCGGCGGACAGTCGGAGTTCTTCGAACAGGCCGAGTACGAACGTCAGTTGGCCCTCGCGAAGGAGCAGCCGCAGGGACCCGCCGACAAGCCGTGGGAACAGATGCTCCGGCCCGAGTTCACCGACACCACGCGATACAAGAAGGACACGGCGGGCGGTGTCCATCTCTGCTTCTCCAACGCCGGTGTCTTCAACCCCTGGCGCCAGGTCGGCCTGAAGAACATGAGGGCGGAAGTCGGACTGCACAAGGAGATCACCGAGTTCACCGTTCTCGACGCGCAGGGCAAGGACGACAAGCAGATCTCCGACATCCAGGAACTCACCGGCAAGGGCTGCGACGCCCTGATCGTCTCCCCGAACACCACGGCCACGCTCACCCCCGCCGTCGAGCAGGCCTGCGCCGAGGTGCCGGTCATCGTCTTCGACCGCGGTGTGGAAACGGACTGCGCGGTCACATTCGTCAATCCGGTCGGAGGCTACGCGTACGGGGCGGTCGCCGCGGATTTCCTGGTCGAGAAGGTCAAGCCCGGGGGCAAGATCCTGGCCCTGCGCATCTCGCCCGGTGTGGATGTGCTGGAGACCCGCTGGTCGGCCGCGGAGGTCGCCTTCGACAAGAGTGAACTCGACGTCGTCGACGTGAAGTTCACGGACGGTGACCCGGCCAAGACCAAGTCGGTCGTCACCGACGCGCTGACCCGGCACGGCGGCATCGACGGTGTGTGGATGGATTCCGGCGCCACCGCCGTGGCCGCGGTGGAGGCGTTCGAGGACGCGGGTCAGGACGTACCACCCATCACCGGCGAGGACCAGCAGGACTTCCTCCAGGCGTGGCAGGACAAGAAGCTCACCGCGATCGCCCCGGCGTACCCGACGTTCCAGTGGCGTACCCCGGTCATAGCCGCTCTGAAGATCCTTCAGGGGCAGCAGGTCCCCAAGGAGTGGAAGCTCCCGCAGCCCTCCGTCACCGAGGACACCCTCGACGAGTATCTCCGGCCGGGCATGCCTCCGCTGCACTACGCGATGTGCGGCTGCGCGGATCTGCCCGGGTTCCCCGAGGACTGGGGAGGCAAGGGATGACCCGGTTCCCGCTCGGCGCCAACCCCTGGATCTGGCACTCCCCCGTCGGGAACTCCGCCCTCGCCGAGGTCCTTCCGAGGCTGGCCGGCTGGGGTTTCGACTGCGTCGAACTGCCGCTGGAACAGGCCGGGGACTGGGATCCCGCGGCCACCGCCAAGCTCTTGGACGCGACCGGGCTCGCCCCTGCGGCCGTGATCGCGGTCATGCCGCCCGACCGGAATCTCGTACGGACCGATCCGGGAACCGTACGGGCCACCCAGGACTATCTGCGGCGGTGCGTCGACGCGGCCCACGCGGTGGCGGCTCCCGTCGTCGCCGGTCCGGTCTACACGGCTGTCGGACGCACCTGGCGGATGACCGCCGCGGAACGGGCCGCAGCCTGCGCGGAGTTGAGGGAGAACCTCGCGCCCGTCGTCGGCCACGCGCGAGCCGCGGGCGTACGGATCGGGGTCGAGCCGCTCAACCGGTACGAGACCGCCCTGCTCAACACCGTCGGCCAGACCCTCACCGCGCTCGACGGCCTCGACGACTCGGTCATCGGGGTCGCCCTCGACACCTACCACCAGAACATCGAGGAGCGCGGTCTGCCCGATGCCGTACGCGAGGCCGGCTCCCGCATCGTCCACGTGCAGGTGTGTGCCAACGACCGTGGCACTCCCGGAGCCGACCATCTGGACTGGGCCGGGTTTCTCACCGCGCTGGACATGAGCGGCTACCGAGGTGCGCTGTGCATCGAGTCGTTCACCGCGCACAACGACACGATCGCCGTCGCCGCGTCCGTGTGGCGCCCGCTCGCCCCCACTCAGGACGGGATCGCGACCGAGGGCCTGGCCTTCCTCCGCCGGGCTCTCGGCAGTCCCTGACCTGCGCCTCCTCGATCGGTACCGCCTCGATCGGTATCCACCTTGATCAGTACCGCACCCGCACACCGAACCCCCTCCAGAGAGGACCGGTCATGAGCCGTCATGCTCGCGGCATACGAAGGGCGGTCGTCGCCTCGGCGAGCGCGTTACTGCTCGGGCTTGCCGCGATTCCCGCCGGCGCCGCCACCGCCGACAGCGCCGAACCCGCCTTCCGTGCCCTGCTCTTCACCCGCGCCGTCGGTTACGTCCACGGTTCCATCCCCGCGGGCATCAAGATGTTCGAGGAAGAGGCGGCCGAGAACAACTTCGAGATCGTCCAGACCGCCGACCCGGCCGTCTTCGACGACGAGAAGCTGAAGGACTTTGACGCCGTCGTCATGCTGCAGAACTCCGGCATGGTCTGGGACACCGACGCACAGCGCGACGCGATGGAGAACTACGTACGCGGTGGGAAGGGCGTCGTCGCCATCCACAACACACTCGACATGGGCGTCGAGGAACAGTTCCCGTGGTGGGACGAGACCATCAACGGCGGCGTGCACATGCCCGCCCACTCACCCGGTGTGCTCCAGGGAACGGCCAAGGTCGCCGACCGTGTCCACCCCTCCACCAAGGGCCTGCCCGAGCGCTGGGAGCGCCCGGAGGAGTGGTACAACTTCGACCGCAATCCCCGTGGCGACGTGCATGTCCTGGTCACCGCGGACGAGACGACGTACGACCCGGGCGGCTCCGCGATGGGCGCCGACCATCCCATCTCCTGGTGCCGCAACACCCAGGGCGGCAAGGTCTGGGCCACCGCGATGGGGCACGACACCCCGGCGTACAGCGAGGCCTACTTCCGCGACCATGTCATCGGCGGACTGAAGTGGGCCGCGGGCAACGAGGCGGGCGACTGCGGCGGCACCGTCTGGAGCGGCTACGAGAAGGTCACCCTCGACGACAACACCGCCGACCCGATGGAACTCGACGTCGCCAAGGACGGCCGCGTTGTCTACATCCAGCGCAGCGGCGAAGTGAAGATCTTCGACCCCGAGGCCCACTCCACCGTCACCGCGGGCACGCTCGACGTGTACACCGGCGGCGAGGACGGCCTGATCGGCATGGAGCTCGACCCGGACTTCGGCAGAAACGGCTGGATCTACCTCTACCACTCCCCCGCCGGAGCCACGCAGGACATCAACCGTCTCTCCCGCTTCACCATCAAGGGCAACACACTCGACCCGGCCAGCGAGAAGAAGCTCCTTGACGTTCCGGCGTACCGGGACCGCACCTTCCCCGAGCCCGGACACACCGGCGGCGCCGTCGAGTTCGGCCCGGACGGCACCCTCTATCTCGGTGTCGGCGACGACGTACCGCCCAACCTCGACCCCGACTGGCAGGGGTACGCGCCGATCGACTGGCGTCCGGGCAAGGAGATGCTCGACGCCGCGCGTACCGCGGGCAACACCAACGACCTGCGCGGCAAGATCCTGCGCATCAAGCCCACCCGCAGCGGCGGCTACACCATCCCCAAGGGCAACCTCTTCAAGCCGGGCACCAAGAAGACCCGCCCGGAGATCTACGCGATGGGCTTCCGCAATCCCTTCCGCTTCACCGTCGACCCGAAGACCGGATACGTCCATGTGTCCGACTACGGCCCCGACCGCGGCGCCCCCGCCACCGACAGGGGGCCCGAGGGCCTCGTCGAGTACAACGTCATCAAGAAGCCGGGCAACTTCGGCTGGCCGTTCTGCCACGGCGACAACCAGGCGTACGCCCCGTACAACCCGGACACCGGGGCGGTCGGCGTCAAGTTCGACTGCGCGAACCCGGCGAACCCCTCGCCCAACAACACCGGGCTCACCGATCTGCCGGACCTGACACAGCCGGAGCTGTGGTACGGCTACGGCGCCTCCGAGGAGTTCCCCGAGATGGGCTCCGGCGGTTCCGCCCCGATGAGCGGCCCGGTCTACCACTACGACCCGGCGAACCCCTCCACGACGAAGTTCCCCGCGTACTTCGAGGGAGCGAGCTTCTTCTACGAGTGGGCGCGCAACTACGTCAAGGAGATCCGGTTCGACAGCGACGAGAAACTCCTCAAGATCAACGACTTCCTGTCCTCGGTGACGTTCAACAAGCCGATGGACATGACCTTCGGCCCCGACGGCTCGCTGTACGTCCTCGAATGGGGCAGCTCGTTCGGCGGCGGCAACAACGACTCGGGCCTGTACCGCGTCGACTACGCCCAGGGGCAGCGCATCCCGGTCGCCAAGGCCACGGCCTCCGCCACGAACGGGCCGCTGCCGCTCGAAGTCGCCTTCTCCAGCGAGGGAAGCACGGACCCGGACGGCGACACCCTGACCTACGCGTGGGACTTTGACGGCGACGGTACGTACGACTCGGACGAGGCGGCCCCCACGCACACGTACACCACCGCGGGGGACTTCACCGCCCAGCTCAAGGTCACCGACTCCACCGGCAGGTCGGGTTACGCCAACATCCCGGTCACCGCGGGCAACACCGCGCCGAAGGTGACCATCGACTTCCCGGTCAGCGGCAAGCTCATCTCGTTCGGGGACCGCATCCCCTACAAGGTCACGGTCACCGATCCGGAGGACGGGCCGGTCGACTGCTCCCGGGTCACCGTCAACCCGGCCCTCGGGCACGACGACCACGAGCACCCGACCACCGACATCCCGGGCTGCGAAGGCACCGTGGACACCGGTGACCTGGGCGGCCACCCCGAAGGCGCGGACCTCACATACGTACTCAACGCCAAGTACACGGACAAGGGAGCCCCGGGAGCCTCCGCCCTCACCGGCTACGGCCGCGCCGTACTCCAGCCCCGCCACAAGCAGGCCGAGTACTACGACGCGCAGTCCGGCACCCGAGTGGTCTCACAGTCCGGCGCCGAGAACGGGCAGCGCATCGGCGACATCAGCAACGGCGACTGGATCGCCTTTGACCCGATGAGCGTCGAGGGCGTCGACGAGGTCGCCTACACGCTGTCGTCCCCGTACGGTGTCGGCGCGATCGAACTCCGCGCGGACGCCCCCGACGGCGAACTCCTCGCCACCACCCCGGTCCCCGACACCGGCGGCTGGGACACCTACCGGCCCACCC
>NZ_LATD01000210.1 GCF_000981895.1 Streptomyces odonnellii
CGTAGCAGGGCGGGGTGGGGCAGGGCCGGGCGGCTGATCGTACGGTCCACGAGGTGGCGTGATCGTACGGGCGTCGGCGCGTCGGGCGTACCGCTACGAGTGGTGTGCGCCGTGGCGCGGGCCGCCGCGTGGGCCGTTGCCCCAGCCGTGGTCGTGCGCCTGGCGCGCGCCGTGACGGGCCCGGTCGCTCTCGTCGTGGTGGGCGCCGTCGACCCAGTGCCAGCCGTCGCCCTGGTCGGGCTCGTACGGCGGGATGTCCCGCCCGGGCTGGTAGTGCGGCCCCTGGTGGATATGGCGTAGCACCAGTACCAGGTCCGCCATGACGATCAGGAAGAGCACCCCGCACGCGATCGCCCAGCCCGTCCGCCCGGCGAGCGCGAACAGACTGGTCCCGAGGCCGGTCCAGATCAGGCCCCAAACACTCAGCCAGAACCGCATGCGCAACGGACTGCGCGCGGTGACCGGCTCACTTCCGGTGCGCATGACTCCCGCACCTCCCAACCGGTGGGCAAACCGCCTCCCCTCCAGTGTGTACCCGGGGCCCGGGCCCTGTCCGGGCGCACCTGTCGCCGTGGTTCAGCCGACGTCGCCGCGGCTCGGTGGACGTCGCCGCTGTTCAGCGGACGACGTGGACGACGCTCAGTGGACGACGCGGAAGCTGAGCCAGGGGTGGGAGCCGGGGGCGATCACATCGGACAGGGTGGTCGCCACATAGGTGATCCCGTCAGGGGTGCAGTCCGTTGTGCGGTACAGGACGAGATCGACGAGCGTGTTGTTCGTGAGTTCCACCGCCCCGGGCAACGACAGCCGGTGACAGCCCGTGACCAGCGGGTTCGACACCTGGACCCCGCGATGCCGCTCGGTGTTGTACGTGATGACGCCCATCGCGTTCCGGCCGAGGCCGGAACAGCCCGCGAGGGAGAGCGACAGGAACGCGGCCCCGAGGGCGATGCCGAGGCGCCGGTGATCGGTCACGGACATGGGCGGTCCTCTGTCTGCGCTGGCTCTCTCCTGGCCACTGCCGGCTCTCTCCCGCCGACGGCACTGCCCTGCTGACCAACACTGCCGGATCCGCGCACCGGCGGCACGGGATAGACGGCCGATCGGGGCTACCGGCGGCTACTGGCAAGGCATACCGTGTTATTAGCGGTATTAGTACCTCGCTCCGGCGTCATCAGCGCTCGCTCCGGCGACAGGGGGCCCGTCATGGTCCAGGAACTCGTCATAGCGGTCATAGCGGCGGCCTGTGCCCTGGGGCTGTACGGCATGGCCGCCGCCCGGGTCGTCAAGCAGTACGAGCGGGGCGTGGTCCTGCGGCTGGGGCAGCTCCGCAAGGGTGTGCGGGGGCCCGGATTCACGATGATCGTCCCGTTCGTCGACAGACTGCACAAGGTCAATATGCAGATCGTGACGATGCCCGTACCGGCGCAGGACGGCATCACGCGGGACAACGTCACCGTGCGCGTGGACGCGGTGATCTACTTCAAGGTCGTCGACGCGGCGGACGCGGTGATCCGTGTCGAGGACTACCGCTTCGCGGTCTCGCAGATGGCGCAGACGTCCTTGCGGTCGATCATCGGGAAGAGCGATCTGGACGATCTGCTGTCCAACCGCGAGAAGCTGAACCAGGGCCTGGAGCTGATGATCGACAGTCCGGCGATCGGCTGGGGCGTACAGATCGACCGCGTCGAGATCAAGGATGTGTCGCTGCCCGAGACCATGAAGCGCTCGATGGCGCGGCAGGCGGAGGCGGACCGTGAGCGGCGGGCCCGGGTGATCAACGCGGACGCGGAGCTTCAGGCGTCGAAGAAGCTGGCCGAGGCGGCGAAGCAGATGTCCGAGCAGCCCGCCGCGCTTCAGTTGCGGCTGCTCCAGACCGTGGTGGCGGTGGCCGCCGAGAAGAACTCGACGCTGGTCCTGCCCTTCCCGGTGGAGCTGCTGCGTTTCCTCGAACGCGCCACACCGGCCGAGGCGGCACGGGCGGTGAAGGCGGTCTCGGGCGCGATCGGGGCCGATGAGGGCGCTGGCGCTGGCGCTGGTGCTGTTACGGGTACTGCGGCTGCCGGGTCCGCTGCGGGGGCGGGTTCGGGGCCTGCCGCTGTGGCTTCGGCTCCCGTACCGGTTCCGTCCGCTTCGGGAGGAGCGCGGACGGAGGCGGTACGGGAGGCCGTACGGGAGGTGTCGGCGGGCGGTTCCGGCGGTCCTGACGGCTCGGGTGGCTCGACTTCGACCGGTTCTTCGGGTTCTTCGAGTTCTGCCGGCTCTTCCGGTTCTGCCGGTTCTTCGGATTCGGACGAGGCGGCCGCACGGCAGAAGCCCGTGCCGACGCCCAGCCCCGCGTCGGACCCCCTCTGACGCTCCGCGCTCCGGCCCGGTGTGTCCCGTCCGTGCCGCCATCGCCCATATGCTTCCCCGTACACCCCTGAGCTGCGGAAACGCCGCTCAGGGGACCGTTGTCAGACCCCCCGCCTAGACTCGCAGAGGTAATCGGATCCGGGCGGGAAGGAGTCGACGGCTGTGAAGCAAATCGTGCATACCTTGGCACAATCGGCCGTGCGTGCCATGCCCGCGTCCACGGTCGCCGGGCCGTCCACGGTCGCCGGACTCGCGGAGACCGCCGGACTCACGCGCTGCGCGGCCGTTTTCCTGCCCGCGGGACTGCCGCGTGAGGGGCGGGTCGCCTTCTGGGCTCCGGACGGAGAGCCGCCTGCCGCGACGGAGGAGCTGACGGTCGTGCGGAGCGATGGCGACGGAGGCGACGGGGGCGTACGGACGAGCACCGTTCCCGCGGTGCTGCTGCCCGTCGTCGAGGCCGTTCCGCTGCTGGTCCGCGCCAGGCGTGACAAGACGGCCCATCCGGCGGCGGCCTGCTGGGGTGCCGCCGCGCTCCACGCCCTCCAGCTCGCCGCGCGCGGCAGACTGCTGCCCGGCCTCACCGCTTCCGACCACGACGCCTGGCGGGCGGGCCCGCTCGACGCCGATGACATCGCGCAGTTGAGAGCCATCGCCGCGGCCATGCCTCCCGAGGCGCACGCCGTGCCCTTTCCCGGCCCCGGGCCGCTCCGACTGCCGGATCCCGAAGCCCTGGTGAGGGCGTTCCTCGACGCCGTGGCCGACTCGCTGCCGCGTACCCCGGCCGCGGCGTACGCGGCGGGAGCGCCGTTCGCCGCGCGTGCGGCACAGCATCTCCCGGGCGCCAGGACCTGGGCCGCGGAGGCGGCGGCGGGGATGGACGCGGGGGTACGGATCTCGCTGCGGCTCGATCTCTCCGCGTACGAGATGTTCGATCACTCCGGACCGGGCGCGGGCTCAGGCGAGGAGGCCGGTGACGCCGGTGGTGTCCGGCGGGCCGGGGCCGCCCTCGTCCAGGTCCACAGCCTGGCCGACCCGACGCTGGTCATCGACGCGGCCGGACTGTGGGCGGGCGCTGGTGACGAGAGCTTCGGCCCGCGCGCCCGTATCGACGCGATGCTCGCCCTGCGCCGCGCCGCGCGCGTCTGGACCCCGCTCGCCCGGCTGCTGGAGCTGGACGTACCCGAAGCGCTGCCCCTCTCCGAGGACGAGCTGTACGAACTGCTCGGCCCGGCGGCCACCCGGCTCGCGGCGGCGGGCGTCGCCGTCCACTGGCCCAGGGAGCTGGCCCGTACGCTCACGGCTGCTGCGGTCGTACGCCAGTCGGCGCCGGGCTCGGCCACGGACGGCACACCGTTCTTTGACAGCGAGGAACTGCTCGCGTTCAACTGGCAGTTGGCGCTCGACGGCGATCCCCTCACCGAGCGGGAGATGGACGAGCTGGCCGAGGCGCACCGCCCGATCGTGCGGCTGCGCGACCAGTGGGTCGTCGTCGATCCGGCGCTCGTCCGCAAGGCGCGCAAACGCCAACTGGGCCTGCTGGAGCCGGTCGACGCGCTGGCCGTCGCCCTCACCGGAACGGCGGAGGTGGACGGCGAGACGGTGGAGGCGGTCCCGACGGGCGCGCTGGCGGCTCTGCGCGACCGGCTCACCGGGGAGCACGCCCCCGTCCCGCAGCCACCGGCCCTCGCCGCCACACTCCGCGACTACCAGCTCCGCGGGCTCGCCTGGCTGGATCTGATGACCTCGCTCGGCCTTGGCGGCTGTCTCGCGGACGACATGGGCCTGGGCAAGACGGTCACGGTCATCGCGCTCCATCTGCACCGGGCCCGCAGCGCACCCACCCTGGTGGTCTGCCCCGCCTCGCTCCTCGGCAACTGGCAGCGCGAGATCAACCGCTTCGCGCCCGGAGTCCCCGTCCACCGCTTCCATGGCGCCGGGCGCACCCTCGACGAGGTGGGGGGCGGTTTCGTCCTCACCACCTACGGCACGATGCGCGGCAGCGCCGAGACGCTCGCCGGGCACACCTGGGGCATGGTCGTCGCCGACGAGGCGCAGCATGTGAAGAACCCGTTCTCGTCCACCGCCAAGGCGCTCCGTACGATCCCGTCGCCCGCGCGGATCGCGCTGACCGGCACCCCCGTGGAGAACAACCTCTCCGAGCTGTGGGCGCTGCTCGACTGGACCACCCCTGGTCTGCTCGGCCCGCTCAAGGCCTTCCGCTCCCGCCACGCCCGGATCGTGGAGAACGCCGAGAACGCGAAGAGCGCGGGCGTCAAGGACGTCGAGAACGCCGAGGCGGTGGAGCGTCTGTCCCGGCTGGTACGGCCGTTCCTGCTGCGCAGAAAGAAGTCCGATCCCGGCATCGTGCCCGAGCTGCCGCCCAAGACCGAGAGCGACCACCCCGTCGCCCTCACCCGGGAACAGGCCTCGCTCTACGAGGCGGTCGTGCGGGAGACCATGGCGGCCATCGAGGCGGCGGAGGGCATCGCGCGCCGGGGCCTCGTCATGAAGCTGCTCACCTCGCTCAAGCAGATCTGCAACCATCCCGCGCAGTATCTGAAGGAGGACCCGGCCCGGCTGGCCGGCCGCTCCGGCAAGCTCGCCCTGCTCGACGAGCTGCTGGACACGATTCTAACGGAGGACGGTTCGGTCCTGGTCTTCACGCAGTACGTCACCATGGCGCGGCTGCTCTCCGCCCATCTCGCCTTCCGCGCCGTCCCGTCCCAGCTTCTGCACGGCGGTACACCCGTGGCGGAGCGGGACAGGATGGTGGACCGGTTCCAGTCGGGCGAGATCCCGGTCTTCGTCCTCTCCCTCAAGGCCGCGGGCACCGGTCTCAATCTGACCAGGGCCGGCCATGTCGTCCACTTCGACCGCTGGTGGAACCCGGCAGTGGAGGAGCAGGCGACGGACCGCGCGTACCGCATCGGCCAGACCCAGCCCGTCCAGGTCCACCGGCTGATCGCGGAGGGCACGGTCGAGGACCGGATCGCCGAGATGCTGGCGTCCAAGCGGGCCCTCGCCGACGCGGTTCTCGGCTCGGGCGAGGCGGCCCTGACCGAGCTGACCGACCGTGAGCTGACCGACCTGGTCTCCCTGCGGAGGCTGTCATGACGACCCCGGGCACCCCCGGCACCCCGTACGCCCCGGGCACCCCGCGCGCCGCGCGAGCCCCGGGTGGTTCCCGCGCCGGGCGCGGGGGGCGCCCGGCGCGTGCGCCGCGGCACGACGACCACCGCCGTACGTTCCCGGCGCTGCCGCCCAGACCCGGCGGGGCGGGCGACTTCGCCCTGACCTGGTGGGGCAATGCCTGGGTGGAGTCCATGGAGGACTCCGCGCTCGACCCGGCGCGCCTCCAGCGCGGCCGTGCCTACGCGGGCAGGGGGCTCGTCGACGCGATCACCGTCACGCCCGGCCGGGTCATGGCGTATGTGCACGGCTCACGGCCCCGGCCGTACCGCACGGAGATCCGTCTCCGCACGCTCGACGAGACGGGCTGGGAGGACCTGCTCGACGCCGCGGCGGCCCGTCCCGACCACATCGCGGCACTCCTGGACAAGGAGATGCCGCACGCCCTCGCCGCGACGGCCGACCTGCTGCCGTCGGCGGGCGATCTCACCCCGGACTGCTCGTGCCCGGACGACGGCTATCCGTGCAAGCACGCCGCCGCTCTCTGCTATCAGACGGCGCGCCTGCTCGATCAGGACCCCTTCGTGCTGTTCCTGATGCGCGGCCGGGGCGAGAGCGAGATCCTCGCCGACCTGACCCGGCGCAACGCCGCGCGCTCCGCGGCGGAACGGACCTCGGCGCCACCGCCCATGCCCATGGTCCCGGCCGCCGCCGTCCTCGCTCCCCGGGTGCTCCCGGCACTGCCGCCGCCGTTTCCCGCGCCCGCGCAGCCGGGCCGCCCGCCGGTCTATCCGCAGGCGCCGGGCGCTCCCGACCCGCTCGCGCTCGACCTGCTCGCCACCGAAGCGGCATCACGCGCGCACACGCTCCTCACCACCGGTCTCGATCCGGTCGGCACGCTCACCCCGTGGCAGGACGCGGTACGGCTGGCCGCCGCCCACCCAGGTTCCGGACTCACCGCCTCCACCCGCGCCCTCTACCGCGATCTGGCCGCCGCCCTCGACCGCACCCCCACCGATCTGGCCCGCGCCGTCGCCGCCTGGCGCCAGGGCGGCCTCGCGGGACTCGCCGTACTGGAAGAGCCGTGGGATCCGCCCGCGGGCCCCTTCGACCGGGCGCGCCCCGCCCTGTCCGCCGCGGACTTCCCGCAGTTCCGCCCCTGGCGCAACCAGCTCTCCACGCCCTCGCTCCAGCTCCGCTTCGGCCGTGACGGCCTCTGGTACGGATACGAGTCGGACCGCGACCGCGAGGACTGGTGGCCGCGCGGCACCCCCGACACGGATCCGGTCGGCGCGCTCACAGCGCTGCTGGGAAGGTGACCCCGCTAGGCTAGTTTCTCCATATCGATCAGCGGTCCAAGGGGGTTCGGTGGAAGCCGAGTTGGTGGCACTGGCGACAGCGGGAGCGACGACGATCGTCCAGCAGATGGCGACGGACGGCTGGACGCGGGCCCGCGACCGGGTCGTCGCGTTCTTCGCGGCCCGGGGCACGGCGACCCCGGAATCGGTCGAGGCCGACCTGGAGACGACCCGGGCCGAACTGACCACGGCCCAGCAGGACGGCGACGAGGAGACAACCCAGGACCTCCACGCCGAATGGCGCACCCGTCTCCGCCGCACCCTCCGTGCCGACCCCGAAGCCGCTGCCGAACTGCGCGCGCTCGTGGACGAGTTGACCCCACCCCGCCCCGCTCAGCAGACCGGCGACGTCTACAACACCATCCACGACGGCACCTTCCACGAACCGGTGATCCAGACCGGCAACATCACCGGCGGGATCTACAAGGGCGGCCAGGGCTGAGACGATGACTGACGGGGGCAACAGCGTCAGCGGCGGCAGCCAGCGGGACGTGATCCAGGCAGGCACGATCGGCGAGGTGCACTTCCACGGTGACGGCGCCGCCGGGCCCGCGCCGTCCGGTACCGGACATCAACTCCCGGTGGAAAACCCGGTGTTCGAGAACAGGGACGCCCAGACCGAACAGGTCCTGCGGGAAGTCCGCGAGCGGGCGGAAGCCGTCCGGCCCGAGCACCCGTCGGTCATCACCGTCAGCGGGATCAGCGGGATCAGCGGAATCGGCAAGACCGCTCTGGTCGTTCATCTCGCCCACAGGCTCAAGGACCGCTTCCGGGCGATGTATCTGGATCTGGACGAGTGGCGCACGGCAGGCTCCCTCGACCATGAGCCGCTGCTGAAGCATCTGCTCCACTGGCTCGGCGTACGGGACGGCGGGCCGTCGGCGGAGTACCGCTACTTAGTCGGCCAGTACAGGGAGAAGACCCAGGGCACCCGTCTCGCCCTCGTGCTCGACCATGTACGGTCCGCGGACGAGATCAGATCGCTGCTGCCCGTGTCCGCCGAGGCGGTGGTGCTGGTCGCGAGCCAGGAGCGGCTCCCCGGACTGGCGCCGCAGGTCGCGCTCGAACTCGCTCTGGAGCCGCTGTCGCAGGAGCACGGCGAAGCGGTCCTCCGGAAGCTCAGCGACGGCAGACGCACCGGTGAGTCCGCGCAGACGCTGGTCCCGCTCGCGCGGCTCTGCGCGGGCTTCCCGGTGGCCCTGCACGCCGCGGGCGAGCTGCTCGTCACGTATCCCACCCGGCGGATGGAACGGCTCGTGGCGGACCTCACGAAGGACCTCCACGAGAAGGGCCTGACCGTGGTGGAAGCGGTGTGGAACGCCTCGTACGGTTCGCTCGCCGCGCCCGCCGCCCGCCTCTACCGGCTGCTGCCGTACCACCCCGGCTACGACATCACGCTCGAAGCCGCCGCCGCCCTGCTCGGGACGGGGCTCGACGACGCGGAGGACGCGCTCGACGGACTCGTGAACGCCGGACTGCTGGCGATGTCGCCCCGCCAGGGCCGCCGTCGGATGCACAGTCTGCTCCACGCCCACGCCCTGCGCTGTGCGACCCGGCACGGCGACCCGGCCGAGACCGAGGAGGGGGTGCGGCGGCTGCTCGTCTGGTACCGGAGGCAGGCGGAGCGGGCCGACCGGGCGATCCAGGAGAAGAGAATGCGGGAGGCCGACACCGTGGCCGGGCTTCCGTATGCCCCCGATGCGGTGTTCGCGGACGCGGTGCGGGCCCGGACCTGGCTCGACGCGGAGCGCATGGCGCTGTACGGACTGGTCACGGTCGCCCGGGACCTGGGCGAGGACACCCATGCCTGGTCCCTCTGCGAACCGCTGTGGAAGCACTACGAGGACCATTGCAACCACGAGGCCGCGGTCCGGGCGTTCGGGATCGGCCGGGACTGCGCGCAGCGCGACGGCTCGCCCAGGGCCGCGAAAGGCCTGATCCGGATGCGCTGCCAGCTCGCCCAGGCACTCTGGAACACCGGCCGGGCGGCTGACGCGGACGCGGCGGACGCGGAGACACGGCAGGCGGTGCTCTCGGCGGAGTCGGTGGTCCCGGGGGAGAAACTGCACGCCTCCGCCCTGGAGTTCCGGGGCAAATACCTCGACCGGCGAGGACAGCGGGACGAGGCCGCCGCGTACTTCCGGCGGTCGCGTGACATCCACCGCGTGATCGAGAACTCCTACGGCGTACTGCTTCAGACCTTTCTGCTCGGCCGGACGCTGCGTGCCGCCGGCCGGCTGTCCGAGGCCCGAGCGGAGCTGGAGGAAGCGCGTCGGCTGGCCGAAGAGCAGAGCCATCTCCGGATGATGGGCCGTACGGCCGCCGAGCTGGCCCGTACCCACCGCGAACTGGGCCGGACCGAGCAGGCCGTCACCTCGTACGAGGACGCGCTGACCCATGAGCGGGCGCGGGGATCGGCGTACGACCAGATCGACCTTCACACCGAACTCGCCGTACTGGCAGCGGAGACCGGTGATAGGGAGGCGGCCGAGCGGCACCGCGTCCGCGCCCGCGAACTGCGTATTGAGACGGGTGTGGAGCCCACGGAGTCCTCGGAGTCCTCGGAGGCCACGGAGTCCGATGGGCCCGAGGGGTCATAGTTCGGCGTGCGCGTCGGCGTCCGTCGCGTACGTCACCAGGACCCGCACCGGACGGCCGCCCACCAGACAGTCGAGGGTCGTGGGCAGAGCCGGATCCGGGGTGGCGTCGAGCCAGCCGTGGACGGCGGAGAGGACGGCCGCGGGATCGGGCCGTACCAGCGGTTCCGGCTGCGACGGGCCGGCCGTGATGCTCACCGCCAGCAGTGCGGAACCGTCGTGGCGCAGTACGCAGCGGCGGTGCGAGAGCACGGCGGCCGCGGTCCGGCAGGCGGGGTAGTGCTCCAGGATGTACGAGGTCCAGCCGGCCACGGTCCACACCGCGTCGGACCACGCCCCGTCGGACCGTCCCGTGTCCGACCGTCCCGTGTCCGACCATGCCGCGTCGGACCCGTACGGTTCGCGGGCGGTCGCGGCGCGAGCCCGCCGGTGGATGAGCCCGGCGCTCCGCATCTCCTGTGTCGCCGCGAGACCGTCCTCCGCGGCCACATGCCCTCCGTGCGGACCGCTGTTCAGCGGGTGGCGGGCCACGGACACCGTGTTCCCGCACACCTCGACCCGCGCCGCGAACGCGGACGGCCGCTCCTGGCCGATCCTGGGGACCGGCAGCGGCCGGACGCCGACCGGGCCGGGGTGCGGTTCGAGTCCGAGGAGCCGGTAGCAGCGGGCGCGCAGGAGTTCGAGCGAGCGGCCCTGTTCGGCGAAGGCGGTGGCGGCGAGGGCACTGGTGTCGCCCGTACGGTGCGTGACGACGGCGGAGTCGAGCTGCGGGGCGAGCGGCTCGTCCATCGTTAATCGGGGTATGCGGGCGAGGAGTCCGGCCATGGGGCTGGCCGGGAGCAGTTCCGTACCGCCCTCGTAACAGCCGATCAGGGGCAGGTCCAGGGCGGCGGGATAGAGCGCGGCGGAACCGTGGTCGGTCAGCGCGCAGTCCGCGGCGGTGAGCAGGGCCGCCCACTCCTCGTACGGCCGTGCCAGCAGCAGTCCGGCGGCCGACGCGGGGGCCAGCCACTGGCGCAGGGCGAATTCGCCCAGCCGGCTGTGCAGATTGGGGTGCAGGACGAGGGCCACCTGATAGGCGTCGTACGGCAGCTCGGCGGTCAGCCGCCGTGGCAGCTCGGGCCGCCGCTCGAACAGCGACTCGGGCCCCCAGGTGGACACCATGACCACCAGCCGGCGCCCGCCCGTGCCCAGCGCGTTCCGGTACCGCTCCCGGCGGGTGCGGGACGCCAGCATCCGGTCCAGCGTCGGATCCCCGACGACGGCCGCGCGGTCGGCCATGTCCGCCGACTCCTGGGCGAGCCTGGCCAGTTGGGCGGGGTGCGCCAGGGCGTGCAGCGAGGCCAGCGGCGCCCCGCCGCGCAGAAGCTGGCGTGGATGGAGTCCGGAAGCGGAGTCGTCGGCGGAGGAGTGCGGGAGCCGCTTGTTGAATCCGGCGCCGTGCGGCAGCAGTACGAGCGGTCCCGGCAGCTCATGGAGCGGGCCGTTGGGGCTCGCCGCCACCACGAGATCGTGCCCGCCGCGCACCGCCTCCGCCCAGGGGACGGTCCGGGCTCCGGCGCCGTCGAGCACGGCGAGCGCGTCCGTACTGAAGTCGGATCCGGGGACAAGGGTGAAGACCGGCCGCACACGGGGGTCCCCGGCGAAGACCGGGAGGGCGTCCAGCAGCCGATTCAGCGCGGTTGCGGATCGTACGGCGTACAGGACGGTCCGTTCGACCCGCTCCGTGAGCCCGCTCTCCCGGACGGGCGAGGGCGCTTGAGGGCGGTGAGACGGCACGGCGAGAGATTACCGGGCCGTCTCACGGCGTCCCCAGAGCCGCGGCGGTGGCGTGGCTCCGGAGGGAGCCCCGCGCCGCGGCAGGCCTCGGCCGTCGGGCCTGAGGTCAGGCCGGTGGGTCTGAGGTCAGGCCGGTGGGTCCTGAGGTCAGGCCGTGTGGAGGGTCAGGCCGTAGCGGCTCAGGATCTCGTTGACCGGCTGGTACCAGGTCTCGCCGCCGGTGGAGCAGTTGCCCCAGCCGCCCGAGGTGACGCCCTGGGCCTGGTCGCCGCTGATGAACGAGCCGCCCGAGTCACCGCCCTCGGCGCAGACGCTCGTTTTGGTCATCTGGTGGACGGCGCCCTGGGCGTAGTTGACGGTCTCGTTCTTGGCCAGCACATTGCCGCAGCGCCAGTGGGTCGTGGAGCCGGAGCGGCAGATCGAGGCGCCGATCGGGGCCTCGTTGGAGCCGCGGACCAACTGGTCGGAGACGCTGCCCCAGCCGAGGACGACCGGGACGGTCCACCAGCCGCTGCCGACATTCACCCACGCGTAGTCGTTGTCGGGGAAGGACGACCCCTGGAAGTTGCCGATGTACGAGCCGTCCCAGCCGCTCACACCGGCGCCGGCCCGGCCGCAGTGGCCGGCCGTGACGAAGCCGCCGTAGACGGAGAAGCCGATGGAACAGCGGACGTTGCCCGTGTAGTACGGGTCGCCGCCGACGGTCCCCGCGGCGAAGGTCTGCGGGGCCTTGGCGGTCTCCACGACCGTGACCGGACCGGCCTGCCGGGCGCGGGCGACAAAGGCCTCGACATCGTTGTCGTTCTTCTCCGCGGCGACGACGTTCACCACGACCTTGTTGGCCTTGGGGTCGACATGCCAGCTCGCGACACCGGCCGGCGCGTCGAGCGCGTCGATGGCCGCCTTCGCCGCGTCGAGCTGCCGCGCGCTGTGCTTCACCAGACGTACGGCCGCGCCGGTCGCCCGTACGGCGTCGGCCTTCCCGGCGCTGGTGACGGCGACGGTCAGCGTGCCGCTGTCCGGGTTGAACCAGGAGCCGCCGTACGACGGGCCCGCCGCGCGGCGCGCCTTGCCGTCCACGGCCGTCGCGGTCTTCTCCGCCGCGAGACGTGCCACGGCCTGGCTCTTCGTGAGGCCGAGGTCCTTCTGCATCGCGGTGAGCAGACCGGCGGAGGCCGGCGCTTCGGTGGTGGCCGGGGCGGGGGCGGCGGCCGCGGGAACCAGGCCGGCGGTGGCCCAGGTGCCCAGGACGAGGAGGGCGGACAGGCCGGTGCGTATCACTGTCGTGCGTCTCAAGGGATTGGCCCTTCTGGTTGTTCCAGCATCGTGGGGGTGGAACAGTGGCCGACTGAGAGCGCTCTCAGTCGGCGCCAGCCGGAGCGTATCCGAGGATCATGGGCAGGTCCATGCCAATGAACAACCCGGGCCGCCCCCTGCCCGGTTGGGCTCTTCCGCGGTCTGTTTAGGGTGGCGTCATGGCAGTCACGACCTCCGGCGACCCCGTTCCGTCCCACCAGGCGGCCGCCGCCCCCGCTCCCGCCCCGGCGCCCAGCCCGCCCCAGGCGCCCGCCGATCCGACGCGCGACCTGATCGACGATCCGTACGCCGTGTACGCGCGGATGCGTGAGACCGGGCCCGTGCGGCGGATCGCGGGGCCCGACGGGCTGCCCGTCTGGATCGTCACGCGGTACGACGACGTACGGCAGGCCCTCGCCGATCCCCGGCTCTCCCTCGACAAGCGCCACTCCCTGCCCGGGAACTACCGGGGCTTCGCGCTGCCGCCGGCTCTCGACGCCAACCTGCTCAATATGGATCCGCCGGACCACACCCGTATCCGCCGCTTCGTCACCCAGGCGTTCACCGCGCGGCGGACCGAGACCCTGCGCGAGCCGATCCGGCGTACGGCCGATGAACTGCTGGACGCCATCGCCCCCGACGGGCAGGCGGATCTGATCGCCTCGTACGCCGCTCCGCTGCCGATCACCGTGATCTGCGAACTGCTCGGCGTGCCCGCGGGCCACCGGCGGGACTTCAGGGAGTGGACCGACGCCCTGGTGGCGCCCGATCCCACGCGGCCCGAGGCAATGAAGCAGGCCGTGGGCGGCATGCTCGGCTTCTTCACCGGACTGCTCGCACACAAGCGGGCCGAGCCCGGCGACGATCTGCTGTCCGCACTGATCGCGGCCCGCGACCGGCGCGCCGACACCACGGACGACGCCACCGAAGACCGGCTCAGCGAGGACGAGTTGATGTCCCTCGCCTTCCTCATCCTCTTCGCCGGATACGAGAACACCGTCCAGCTCATCGGCAACGCCACCCTCGCCCTGCTCCGCCACCCGGACCAGCTCGCGGCGCTCCGCGCGGACCCCGGCAGGACCGCCGCGGCGGTCGAGGAGCTCGTACGGTACGACGGTCCCGCCCTGCTGGCCATCCGCCGCTTCCCGGTCGAGGACCTGGTCATCGGCGGCGTGACCGTACCGGCGGGCGAGACCGTTCTGCTCTCCCTGGCCTCCGCCAACCGCGATCCGCACCGTTTCCCTGACGCCGACCGGCTCGATCTCGACCGCGATACGGCCGGCCATCTCGCCCTCGGCCATGGCATCCACTACTGCCTCGGCGCGCCGCTCGCCCGGCTGGAGACCGAGATCGCTCTCACCGCGCTGCTGGAGCGCTTTCCGCGGCTGGCGCTCGGCGTACCGTACGACGAACTCCGTTGGCGGGCCTCGACGCGCGCCCGGGGGCTGATGGCACTGCCCGTCCGCTATTGACGTCACGCATGGAATGACACGTGCGGAATGGCACGTGGAATGGCACGCATTGACGGCAGGTATACGGGACGGCCGTTTATTCGTTCGATCACCGTTGTGCGGCCCTGCTAGCGTCCCTGACGTGGCGAAACTCAATCAGATCATCGCAGTGGAGAAGGGCGTCAAGTCCAAGGCACACCAGGACCTGACGGCTGCCCATCACGGCCTCCAGAAGCCGGCTCTGCTCGCCGGTATCTCTCGTACGTATCAGCCGAAGGACGAGGAGGGCGAGCAGTTGCCGCCCGAGTCCACCCGGGTCCAGGTCAAGGCCGAGGACATACTGCGCGAGACCGCGAAGACCCTGACGAGGCTGTTCGATGTGACCGCCACCAAGGACTGGGCGAACTGCACGGCGCGCGCCGACATCACCGTCGACGGACGGGTGCTGGTGAGCGAGGTGCCGGTGTCGTATCTGCTGTTCCTGGAGAAGCAGCTCACCGACCTCAACACCTTTGTGCGCAAGCTGCCCGTGCTGGACGCGTCGGAGTCCTGGAACCAGGACCCGTCGACGGACGCGTGGAAGACCGAGGCGGTACGGACCCTCCGTACGAAGAAGGTCCCGCGCAACCATGTGAAGGCCGAGGCCACCGAGAAGCACCCGGCGCAGGTCGAGGTGTACTACGAGGACATACCGGTCGGTTACTGGACAACGATTAAATTCAGCGGGGCCCTTCCGGCCCGCCGGGTGAACGAGCTTCTCGACCGGGTCGAGAAGCTCCAGGAGGCTGTGAAGTTCGCCCGCGAGGAGGCGAACGGCACCGAGGTCACCGACCGACGCGTCGGCGACGCTGTGTTCGGCTATCTGTTCGGGTAGCCTCATCATCTCCCCGGCCGCCTGCTTGTGCGGCTGGGGTGCGCGAGGAGCGCAGGCTGAAACTGAAGCTTGTCGTGACTGCGCGGTTCCAGCGGAGGTTCGAGTCCTCCCCGCGGCACATCCGTACGGACGGGTGGACGGGCCGCGGTAGCCCAACTGGCAGAGGCAGACCGCGATCAATCTCAGACTATTGCTCCAGACTCAGCATTCGCCGCCGATCGCCGGATCGACCGGGCCCAGGCCCCGGACGTCGAAGTGCTGGTTCAAGTCCGGCCCGTGCAGCTCGATGCGCGGTGGTCCAATGGCAGGACGCGACGACATCATGACTGACCTGGGTTCTCAAGTGTGCCGGCGTGCGACATGGGCGGCATTTGAAGGGCTCGGGGGCCGGCTACGCCCCCGGGTCCGCTCCTTTCAGCAGCGGCGGGCTTCGCAGCGCCGGCTTCACAGTCGCGGCGTCGCGGTGCCGGTTCCGTAGCGCCAGCTCCGCAGCGTCGGCTTCGTAACCTCGGCCCGGCCCTGCGTCACTGGCGGTATCCGCTCAGGAAGCGGCCTATGCGGCTGATCGCCGCGTCCAGATCGTCCGCATACGGCAGGGTCAGGATCCGGAAGTGGTCCGGACGCGGCCAGTTGAAGCCCGTGCCCTGGACGACCTGGATCTTCTCGCGCAGCAGCAGGTCCAGCACGAACCGCTCGTCGTCATGGATCTTGTGCACCTTCGGGTCGAGCCGGGGAAAGGCGTACAACGCGCCCTTCGGCTTGACGCAGGACACCCCCGGGATCTCGTTCAGCTTCTCCCAGGCGCGGTTGCGCTGTTCGTGCAGTCTGCCGCCCGGAGCTGTCAGCTCATGGATGGACTGTCGCCCGCCGAGCGCCGCCTGAATCGCGTACTGCGCGGGCGCGTTGGGGCACAGCCGCATCGACGCGAGCATCGTCAGCCCCTCCAGATAGCTGCGCGCGTGCTGCTTGGGCCCGGTGACCAGGAGCCAGCCGGAACGGAAACCCGCCACCCGGTAAGTCTTCGAGAGCCCGCTGAAGGTGAGGACGACCAGATCGGGGGCGAGGGCCGCGGCGGTGTGGTGGACCGCGTCGTCATAGACGATCTGGTCATAGATCTCGTCCGCGAACACCATGAGCTGATGGCGGCGCGCGAGATCCAGGATCCCTTCGACGATCTCGCGCGGATAGACCGCGCCCGTGGGGTTGTTGGGGTTGATGATCACAACGGCCTTGGTGCGATCGGTGATCTTCGCGGCCAGATCGTCGAGGTCCGGATACCAGTCCGCCGACTCGTCACAGAGATAGTGCACGGGACGGCCGCCGGCCAGGGTCGTCACGGCCGTCCAGAGCGGGAAGTCCGGGGCCGGGATGAGGACTTCGTCGCCGTCCTCCAGCAGCGCCTGGACGGCCATCGAGACCAGCTCGGAGACTCCGTTCCCCAGGAAGACGTCGTCGACGCCGACATCGGGCAGGCCGAGGGTCTGATACCGCTGGACGACGGCCCGGCGCGCCGAGAGTATGCCGCGCGAATCCGTGTACCCGTGTGCCCGGGGCAGCATCCGGATCATGTCCTGGAGGATTTCCTCCGGCGCCTCGAACCCGAACAGCGCGGGATTGCCGGTGTTGAGACGCAGGACGCTGTGGCCCGCCTCCTCCAGGGCGTCGGCGTGCTCGATCACCGGACCGCGGATCTCGTAGCAGACCTCGCTCAGCTTGCTCGACTGCCGGAACTCCATGCGGTGGCCTCCCAGACCTCGTTCCAGACCTTGTTGCGATACTTGGTTTTACCAAGCTCGGGCTTGGAAAGTCCAACAACATGTCTAGACTGCGCCACATGTCACGCCGCCGAAGTTACGACCAGTACTGCGCCACCGCCCGTGCCCTTGACGCCGTGGGCGACCGCTGGACCCTGCTGATCGTCCGTGAACTGCTCGCGGGGCCACGCCGTTACACCGATCTGCACGCCGATCTGCCCGGCGTCAGCACGGATGTGCTCGCGTCCCGGCTCAGGGACATGGAGCGCGACGAACTGGCCACGCGCCGCAGGCTGCCCCCGCCCGCCGCCGCGAACGTGTACGAACTCACCGAGCGCGGGCGCGGGTTGCTGCCCGTCCTCACCGCCCTCGCCGAGTGGGGCGCCCCGGCGCTGGAGGACCGCAGGCCCACCGACGCCGTGCGGGCGCACTGGTTCGCCGTACCGCTGCTGCCGGTGCTCGACGGGCTGCCCGGCCCGGACGGCGTCGCCGGGTACGGACTTGAGGGCGTGGTGGAAATCCGCCTGGACGAGGGCGCGTTCCACATAAGGCTCGGCGAGGGCGATCCGGTGTACGGCGACGGTCCCGTGGAGAGCCCCGACGCCCGGCTCGTCCTCGACGCCGACACCTGCCGCGCGCTGAGCGGAGGGTCGCTGACGGTCGGGGACGGGGTGCGGGACGGCCGTATCGAGGTGTCGGGGGCCACCAC
>NZ_LATD01000211.1 GCF_000981895.1 Streptomyces odonnellii
CACCTCCCCCGACGAATCCGGCCCCCGCCCCATGGCGTAATCCAACAAACCCATAAACGAGCCACCTCGCGCCGCCCGGTCCCTTGACACCCCTACGGGGACCCGCGACGCTTCAACACATCACACATGGGAGCGCTCCCACCGTACCTGACCCATTCATGCCCCGCACGTATCCCGACCGCACCGGACCCCCTCCCAACCGCCGAGCCGCACTCAGCAGTTGGCCGGAGCCGGACACGTCGGTGCATTAGGAGGACGTAATGCGCACACGTACCCGCTCGTCCCGCCGGGTGGTGGTCCTCGCGGCCGTCGCCGCGCTCGGCGCCGGCATTCTGTCCGGCTGTGCCCAGGACAGCGAAGAACCCTCCGGCAGCGCGCCGGGCGGCGGCGAAGGCGGCAAGGGCAAGACCACTATCACGGTGGGGGTCTTCGGGGCCTTCGGTCTCCAGGAGGCCGGGCTCTACGACCAGTACATGAAGCTCAACAAGGACGTGGTCATCAAGCAGACCTCGATCGAGCGCAACGAGAACTACTACCCGCAGCTCCTCACCCACCTGGGCAGCGGCAGCGGACTCGCCGACATCCAGGCCATCGAGGTCAACAACATCGCCGAGATCACGGCCACCCAGGGCGACAAGCTGGTGGACCTCGGCAAGACCGCGGGCGTGCAGAAGGACAGCTTCCTGCCCTGGAAGTGGTCGCAGGCCACCACCACGGCCGGCAAGACCATCGCGCTCGGCACCGACATCGGCCCGCAGGGCATCTGTTACCGCAAGGACCTGTTCGAGGCCGCCGGACTGCCCACCGACCGCGAGGAGGTCGGCAAGCTGTGGGCGGGCGACTGGCAGAAGTTCCTTGCGACCGGGAAGCAGTTCAAGGCCAGGGCCCCCAAGGGCAAGGCCTTCGTGGACTCGGCGAGCGGGGTGATGGCCGCCATCACCGGCAGCAACGCCAACCGGTTCTACGACAAGGACGGCAAGGTCATCTACAAGTCCAACCCGGCCGTGCGCGAAGCCTGGGACACCGCCGCGGAGTTCGCGAGCGCCGGACTGACCGCCAAGCTCCAGCAGTTCACCCCCGGCTGGGACCAGGGCTTCGCCAACGGCACCTTCGCCACCGTCTCCTGCCCGGCCTGGATGCTCGGTTACATCCAGGACAAGGGCGGTGAGGCCGGCAAGGGCAAGTGGGACGTGGCCGCCGCGCCCAAGCCCAGCAACTGGGGCGGTTCCTTCCTGACGGTGCCCGAAGCGAGCAAGAACAAGGAGGCGGCGGCCAAACTCGTCGCCTGGCTGACCGCACCCGAACAGCAGGCCACGCTCTTCGCCAAGCGTGGCAGCTTCCCGAGTTCACAGGCCGCGTACTCGCTGCCGGCCGTCTCCGACGCCAAGCACCCGTACTTCGACAACGCCCCCATCGGCCAGATCTTCTCGACGGCCGCCAAGGGCGTACCGGTCCAGATCGTCGGTCCCAAGGACCTGATCATCGCGCAGAACCTGGCCGACATCGGCATGCTCCAGGTCGACCAGAAGGGCACGTCCTCCAAGGACGGCTGGAACGCCGCCGTGAAGGCGATCGACAACGCGCTGGACCAGTGACGATGTCCAGTGACGCACGTGCCGCCGCGCCCTCCGAGGAGGAGGGCGCGGCCCCGGCGCAGGACGACGGCAGCGGCGGCGGTACGACCGTACGGAGCGCGGCCACGAAGTCCGGGCAGCACCGGGACCAGGGTCACGGTCCGGCTGACGAGGCACGCCAGGAGCGCCGCCGGGAGCGGCGCAGCCGCTGGTACCGCCGCGATGTGCGATGGAGTCCGTACGCCTTCGTCGCCCCCTTCTTCGTCTTCTTCCTGGCCTTCGGCCTCTTCCCGCTGCTCTACACCGGCTGGGCCTCGCTGCACCGGGTGGAGCTGACCGCGCCCACCGACATGGAGTGGGTGGGCCTGCGGAACTTCTCGCGGCTGCTCGGTGACGAGTTCTTCTGGAACGCCCTCCAGAACACCGTCACCATCGGGCTGCTCTCCACCGTCCCGCAGCTTCTGATCGCGCTGGGCATCGCGCATCTGCTCAACTACCGGCTGCGCGGCTCGATGTTCTTCCGGGTCGCGGTCCTCACCCCGTACGCCACCTCGGTGGCCGCCGCGACCCTGGTCTTCGTCCTGCTCTTCGGACGCGACTACGGGATGATCAACTGGCTGCTGGGGATCGTCGGGATCGATCCGGTCGACTGGCAGAACGGCACCTGGACCTCGCAGCTCGCGGTCTCCACCATCGTCATCTGGCGCTGGACGGGCTACAACGCCCTGATCTATCTGGCGGCGATGCAGGCCATCCCCAACGATCTGTACGAGTCGGCCGCCCTGGACGGGGCCTCGCGCTGGCAGCAGTTCATCCATGTGACCGTGCCCTCGCTCCGGCCGACGATCCTGTTCACCTGCGTGGTCTCGACGATCGGCGCGACCCAGCTCTTCGGTGAGCCGCTGCTGTTCAACGGCGGCGCGGGTGCGACCGGCGGGGCCAGTCACCAGTTCCAGACGCTCGGGCTCTATCTGTACGAACAGGGCTGGGTGAATCTGCATCTCGGCCGGGCCTCCGCGATCGCCTGGACGATGTTCCTGATCCTGCTGATCATCGGCGCGGTGAACTGGGTCATCGGCCGCCGTCTCCGCAAGAGCGCGTAGGGGGACCCATGTCGACGACTTCGCAGACACTCACCGATACGGCCCCCGGCCCCGCCGAGACCGACGGCGGGCGCGGCGCCCGGCCGAGGAAGCGCGGCGCGGGCCGGCAGCTCCACGGCGGCCCGATCACCTACGCCGTACTGATCATCTTCACCGTCGGCTCGCTCTTCCCGCTGGTGTGGACGGCGATCGCGGCCTCGCGCAACAACACCCGGCTCGCCCAGACGCCGCCGCCGTTCTGGTTCGGCGGAAACCTCTTCAAGAACCTGGAGATCGCCTGGACCGACGCCAACATGGGGACAGCCCTGCTCAATACGACGGTGGTCGCCGGGGCCATCGCCACGGGTACGGTGCTCTTCTCCACGCTCGCCGGGTTCGCCTTCGCCAAGCTGCGCTTCCGGTTCCAGAACGTGCTCCTGCTGATGGTGATCGGCACGATGATGGTGCCGCCGCAGCTCAGTGTCGTACCGCTGTACATGCTGATCGCCGAGCTGTCCTGGACCGACCAGCTCCAGTCCGTCATCCTGCCCACCCTGGTGAGCGCCTTCGGGGTGTTCTTCATGCGGCAGTACCTGATCGGGGCGCTGCCCACGGAGCTGATCGAGGCGGCGCGGGTGGACGGCGCGAGTAGCTGGCGGGTGGTGTGGCACGTGGTCTTCCCGGCCGCGCGGCCGGCGATGGCGGTGCTGGGGATGCTGACGTTCGTGATGGCCTGGAACGATTTCTTCTGGCCGATCATCGCCCTGACCCAGAACGGCAGTCCGACGGTGCAGGTGGCGCTGACCGGGCTCGGCCGCGGCTATATCCCCGACCAGTCGGTGATCATGGCCGGGGCGCTGCTGGGTACGCTGCCGCTGCTGATCGCGTTCGTGCTGTTCGGCAGGCACATCGTCGGCGGGATCATGCAGGGCGCCGTCAAGGGCTGATGTCCAGGGCGTGTTCCGGAAGTGGCGTCGTCCGCCCGCGGGACGGGCCTTCCGGAACACGCCCTGGACCGCGCCGGGAGGGCGGCGCGGTCCAGGCCTGCTCCGGGCGGGGTCCGGTCGGCCGCCGCCGAGGCCTCCGTACCTCATCCCTCACATCTACGGTCAACGGGAGCTGCACATGTCAGACACCTTTCCGCCCGGCTTCCTGTGGGGCACCGCCACCGCCGCGTACCAGATCGAGGGCGCGGCCCGCGAGAACGGGCGTACCCCCTCCATCTGGGACACCTTCAGCCACACCCCCGGCAAGGTCGAGAAGGGGCACACCGGGGATGTCGCGGTCGACCACTTCCACCGCAGGGCCGAGGACGTCCGGCTCATGGCGGACCTGGGGGTGAACGCGTACCGCTTCTCGGTCTCCTGGCCTCGTGTCCAGCCCACCGGGCGCGGCCCGGCCATCCAGCGCGGTCTCGACTTCTACCGGGAGCTGGTCGACGATCTGCTCGCGCACGGCATCGAGCCCGTCCTCACCCTCTACCACTGGGATCTGCCGCAGGACCTGGAGGCGGCGGGCGGCTGGCCCCGGCGCGAGACGGCGTACCGCTTCGCGGAGTACGCGCGGTGCGTGGGCGAGGCGCTGGGCGACCGGGTGGAGCGCTGGATCACCCTCAACGAGCCCTGGTGCACGGCCTTCCTGGGGTACGCGTCCGGGGAGCACGCCCCGGGCCGTACGAGCCCGTCGCTCGCGCTGAGCGCCGCGCACCATCTCAACCTGGGGCACGGTCTGGCCGCGCAGGCGCTGCGCTCGGTGATTCCCGCGCGCGGCCGGATCTCGGTGAGCCTCAACCCGGCGGCGGTACGGGCCCGTACGCAGTCGCCCGCGGACCTGGACGCGCGCCGCCGTATCGACGCGCTCGCGAACCGGATCTTCACGGGGCCGATGCTGCGCGGCGCGTACCCGGAGGATCTCTTCGCGGACACGGCGCGGATCACGGACTGGGCGTTCGTCCAGGACGGGGACACGGCCACGGCCCGGCAGCCGCTGGACTCGCTGGGCATCAACTACTACGCGCCCACGGTCGTCTCGGCCGCCGCGGACGGGCCCGCCGCCCGGCGCGACGGGCAGCGCGCGAGCGAGCACTCCCCCTGGCCGGGCGCCGACTCGGTGGCCTTCCACCAGCCGCCCGGTGAACTCACCGAGATGGGCTGGTCGGTGGATCCGAGCGGGCTGTACGACCTGCTCCTCCGCTACACGCGCGAGGTGCCGGGGCTGCCGCTGATGATCACCGAGAACGGCGCCGCGTACGCGGACCAGCCGGACGCCGACGGCACGGTCCACGACCCGGACCGGATCCGCTATCTGCACGGCCATCTCGCGGCGGTCCGGCGCGCGATCGACGACGGCGCGGACGTGCGGGGCTACTTCCTCTGGTCGCTGCTGGACAACTTCGAGTGGTCGTACGGCTACGGCAAGCGCTTCGGCGCGGTGCACGTGGACTACGAGACCCAGCGCCGCACCCCGAAGTCCAGCGCCCTGTGGTACGCGCGCCTGGCCGGTACAGGCGTACTCCCGGAAGTCCCGGTCGGCTGACCTCGCCCGTGGGCGGCCGTACGGCGTGCCCCGGCCGGATGGGGGGGATCCGGCCGGGGCGCGGGGG
>NZ_LATD01000212.1 GCF_000981895.1 Streptomyces odonnellii
CTGATCAACTCGTAGTAGCAGTCCTCGGCACGGGCATCACGGCCCCACCCCCGTCTGGGACCGCAGCCCGTCCTCGGTGGCCGCGGTCGGTGACTCGATCACCCGTGGTTTCGACGCCTGTGTGGTGCTGGCGGACTGCCCGGAGGTGTCGTGGTCGACCGGTACGGACGCGGAGGTGCGGAGTCTCTCGCTGCGGCTGCTCGGCGCGCCCGCGGTGAAGCAACGGAGCTGGAACCTGGCGATGACCGGCGCCCGGATGTCCGACCTGCCCGGCCAGATGGCCCAGGCCGCCCAGTACGCGCCCGAGCTGGTGACGGTCATGGTCGGTGCCAATGACGCCTGCCGTGACTCGCCGAAGCAGATGACTTCGGTCGACGACTTCCGGACCTCGTTCGAGGCGTCGATGCGCCAGTTGCGCGCGGGGGCGCCCAAGGCGCAGGTGTATGTGTCGAGCGTGCCGGATCTCAAGCGCCTCTGGTCGACCGGGCGGGGCAATCCGCTGGGGCGGCAGATCTGGAAGCTGGGTATCTGCGCGTCGATGCTCGGGGACTCGCAGGACATGAGCGAGCGTGCGCAGCGCCGCAGGGACCAGGTGTACGAGCGGGTCGTGGCGTACAACAAGGTGCTCGGCGAGGTGTGTGCGAAGGACCTGCGCTGCCGGTACGACGGCGGCGCGGTCTTCGACTACCGCTTCACCGGCGAGCAGCTCAGCCACTGGGACTGGTTCCATCCCAGCAAGAACGGGCAGAGCCGGCTCGCGGAGATCGCGTACCGCAACATCACCGCCGCGAACCCGCCCGCGTGACCGGCGGGCCGGATGACAGATGGCCTGGGTAACCGGTGGCCCGGGCGACCGGCAGTGGCTGACCGGTGGCCCGGGCGACCGGCAGTGGGTAACCGGTGGCCGCGGTATCAGCGGTGGGTGACCGGCGGGTGGGCGGCCCGTACCGAGGCTCCGTAGCCGCCCGCGCCGCTCCGGCGTAGGGTGCTCGTTCGTGACTGTCATGAGCACGGAGCGGGTCGGTGCGGCCCCCGACGGTACGCCCGTCGACCGGTGGACCCTGGAGCGCGCCGGGACCCGGGTGGATCTGCTGACGTACGGCGGTGTCGTGCAGTCGGTGGAGATCCCCGGGCGGGACGGGACCACCGCCAATGTGGCACTCGGCTTCGCCGATGTGGCGGGCTATCTGGGCTCGCGCGGACCGTACTTCGGGGCGCTGGTCGGGCGGTACGCGAACCGTATCGCGGGCGCTTCGTTCACCCTGGACGGGCGGACACACCGGCTCGTCCCCAACGACGGCCCGAACACACTGCACGGCGGTGAGCGGGGCTTCGACCGGCGGGTCTGGGACGCGGAGCAGGCCGGCGACCACGGCGTACGGCTGTCGCGGACCAGCCCGGACGGCGAGGAGGGATTCCCCGGCCGGCTGGAGGTCTCGGCGACCTACGCGCTGGAGCCGGACGGCGCGCTGACGATCTCGTACCGCGCGGTCACGGACGCCCCGACGCCGGTCAATCTGACGAACCACACCTACTGGAATCTGGGCGGCGCGGGCAGTGGCACCGCCGCCGCGCACGAACTGCGGATCGCGGCGGGCCGGATCACCCCCGTGGACGCGGCAGCGCTGCCGACCGGGGAGCTGGTACCGGTCGACGGCACGCGTTTCGACTTCCGCAAGCCGCGCCCGGTCGGCATCGGGTACGACCACAACTTCGTGCTGGACGGCGACGATCCGGCGGCGGAGCTGTACGACCCGGTGTCGGGGCGGGTGCTGACCGTGACCACGACCGAGCCGGGGCTCCAGCTCTACACGGGGGACCACTTCGACGGCAGGCCGTACGGTCCGGGGGACGGGATCGCACTGGAGACCCAGCACTTCCCGGACTCCCCCAACCGTCCCGCGTTCCCGGACACGGTGCTGCGCCCGGGCGAGGTGTTCCGCTCGGCGACGACGTACCGCTTCGGAGTGCGCTGACTCGTTCGTGAGCCTCCACGCGCCTCCACGGCGGCGTCAGGATTAGGAAGCCGGTACGGAGGCGATACTTCCGCCACCCGAACCGGAAGGACCCCCGTGAGACTCATGAGGCCCATGAGCCGTATAGGCGTGCGGATATGGACACGAGGACGGATACGCCCGGAGCTGTCCGGGCTTGTCCTGCTCACTGCCGCCGCGCTCGTCGCCGTCACCCCGCCCCCGCTCGCCGGCGCCCGCCCGGCCACCCAACCCGCCCCGGCCGCAGCGGCGTTCACCGTGGAGGAGCAGCGCCTCGACGGTGCCGTGCCTCAGGAGATCCTGCGGCGCAGCGGATTCGACGCGGTGGCACCGGAGTTCGTACGGTCGCTGCGCCACGCCGGCTCGTACGCCGAGGCCGAGCGGACCGTCGGGCGCCAGGGGGCGCGGCTGTGGCAGCGGGCGGTGGACCTGGCGCAGGGGCGCGGTCCCGCCCTCGGCGATCTGAGCCGGGACGACGACCGGCCGCTGTACTGGGCGCGGCTCGGGCTGACCCGTGAACTGCGCGCGTGGGAGCCGGAGTTCCGGCTCACCGAGGCGGCGCGCTCGGCCCTGATCGGGAAGCTGGAGCGTTCCTCGCGCGGCCAGGACTCCATGGACTTCCCCGCCGGGAAGGGCCACCGGGGCCTCAAGCGAATCGTGATGACGGGCTTCGACCCGTTCACCCTGGACCGCGACATCCGGATCAGCAATCCGTCGGGAGCGACCGCGCTCGCGCTGGACGGTACGGTCATCAGCACCGCCGAAGGGCCTGCCAGGATCGAGACGGCCGTCTTCCCGGTCCGCTGGCGGGACTTCGCCGACGGCACGGTCGAACGGGCCCTGCGCGGACCGCTGTCAAAGGCCGATCTCTTCACCACGGTGAGCCAGGGCCGGGTGGGCCGGATCGATGTCGAGCGCTTCAACGGCGCCTGGCGCGGCGGGTTCGGGGACAACGAGAACGTCGGGGAGACGGGACTGGTCCCGGTGACGGACCCCGCCTCGCAGCCGCAGTGGACGGTGACCAGCCTGCCGTACCAGGCGATCACGGCGGCCGGCACGGGCCGGTTCCCGGTGTACGACAACACCTCGGTGACCGAGATCCCGGCGGGCGCGACCGCTCCGGTGGTACGGCCCGACGGGCCCACGCCCGGTTCCGCCGCCCGCGCGGGCGGCGGCGGGGACTATCTCTCCAATGAGATCGCCTACCGGGCGACGCTGCTGCGCGACCGGCTGGGCCTGGAGATCCCGGGCGGGCATGTGCACACGCCGGTCCTCCAGTTCGGGGCGGGGAACACCGATCCGGCGACGGGGACGGTGACCGACCCCGAATTCGTACAGAACCGGCTCGACATCATCGCCCAGATCAGGTCGATCATCGCGGTGGCCGCCGGGGCTTCCTGACCCCGCCGAGACCTTCTGAACCCGGCCCGCCCAGCGGCCGGACCAGGCCTACTTGTCGAGGGTGAGCGGTGCGCCCGCGCGGGGCGCACCCTCGCCGCCCGTCTCGTACGGCTCGCCGCCCTCCGGTACGTCCGCCAGTTCGCGGGCCATCAGCGTCGCCCCGGCCACCGCGCCCGGCATCAGGAACACCGCGGCGAGCGGTACGAGAAAGGCGAGGGTGAGCGGAACGCCGAAGCCGAGCGCCAGCATCCGGCGGCCCCGGAGCAGCGCGAGCCGCTCCTTCAGCTCGATGCCGCGCCGCTGGAGCGCCACCGCCGTCAGCTCCTCCGTCAGGAAGAAGCCGGACACACAGAAGCCGAGCACGGGAATGACGGTCTGCCCGATCACCGGAATGAAGCCGAGCGCGAAGAGCAGCACCCCGTACAGCGTCACCCGCACCAGGATCCGCAGGCTGTCCCGGGCGGAGATCAGCAGCTCACGCCAGAACGGCAGGCCCGACTCGGGGACCTCGCCGCCCTCGGCGCGGTCGACCGCCTCGGAGAGCGACTCGTAGAAGGGCTGGCCGACCAGCAGGGTCACGGCGGTGAAGGTGATGACCGCGAGGAAGAGCCCGAGCGCGAAGAGCAGCGCGGTCAGAAAGCCCCGGAAGAGGCCCAGCCAGGGCGAGGACCAGTCGTCGGCGAAGGGGGTGGCCCAGGCCGTCAGATCGTCGGCGCCGTAGAAGAGCGCCACGAGCGCGCCCGCGTACAGCACCAATGTGACCAGACCGGGCAGCAGCCCGAAACCGAACCACTTGCCGTGGCGGGCGACCCACCGCTGGCCCTTCATCAAGTAGCCGAAGCCGGCCCCGAGATCATGCATGGGGTTCAGCCTACCCACGGGCTGGACGCCCTCTTGTCGTTCAGGCGCACAACCTGTAAACCCTGCATACCGATCAGCGCCGATCGATTCTTGCCACCAGTGATCACTTTTGATCATTTCTCCAAAAGCTCGGAGGGTACAGACGTATGGGGATACCCAGACCCGTCCTGCTGACCACCGCCGTTACGGCCGGTGCGCTGCTGCTCGCCCCGCTCCCCGCCACCGCCGCTCCCGGGCACCC
>NZ_LATD01000213.1 GCF_000981895.1 Streptomyces odonnellii
TCTCAGTCCCAGTGTGGCCGGTCGCCCTCTCAGGCCGGCTACCCGTCGTCGCCTTGGTAGGCCATCACCCCACCAACAAGCTGATAGGCCGCGGGCTCATCCTCCACCGCCGGAGCTTTCAACCCTCCCCCATGCAGAGAAGAGTATTATCCGGTATTAGACCCCGTTTCCAGGGCTTGTCCCAGAGTGAAGGGCAGATTGCCCACGTGTTACTCACCCGTTCGCCACTAATCCACCCCGAAAGGCTTCATCGTTCGACTTGCATGTGTTAAGCACGCCGCCAGCGTTCGTCCTGAGCCAGGATCAAACTCTCCGTGAATGCGCACCGGATATCCGGTACCACACACGAGAGCGGAACCACCAGCCGGAATAAGACCAGTGGTTCACAGCGTCCTCGCTGTGTATTTTTCTTCAAAGGAACCTCAACCAGCCGGAACGAAACCGTTCCCGCCGGTCAGGGTATCAACATATCTGGCGTTGACTTTTGGCACGCTGTTGAGTTCTCAAGGAACGGACGCTTCCTTCGTACTCACCCTTCCGGGCTTTCCTCCGGGCTTTTCCCTTCGGCCTCTCGGCTGACCACTACTTTAGCCGAATCCCCGCCCAGCTCATAATCGAGCTATTTGGATCCGAATTTCGGCATGCCGAAATCGCACCCGTCGGGGTTTGATCATCAGTAGTGGGTGGCCGCTTCAGGAGCTGCTGAGCAGCAGGTCCCGTGTCAAGCGGCTCGGGCAACGTTAGGCGGATGAACGGTACGAGTCAAGTTCGTCGGCGTCGGGGTGCATGCGCCCGATAAGGGCTCACCGAGGGGTCTCCGGCGACCCAGAACCGCCACGGGTGCGCCGCGCCGTCGCCGCCCACTCCGGTGCGGGGTCCACTTCGGACCTGGTCAGCCGGTACGGGGGTGCCGGCCAGCAGTGCCAGCGGGGCATCGGGGCCGGCGCACATGTCCGTACCGTTGAGGGCGCGGTCGACATCGAGGGCGGTGGCCAGGCGGGCCGGGCCTTTGGCCAGTTCCCTGTGGTGCCGGGCCGAGAACCGACGTTTATGTGCCAGCTCCGCGCCCACCTGGATCTCGCCCGCTCGGAGCAGGACTCCGCTCGCCATGCCCTCGGGGCCGCACACGACGTTGAGGCAGTGCCACATCCCGTAGGTGAAGTAGACATACGCGTGACCGGGCGGGCCGAACATCACTCCGTTACGGGCCGTGCGGCCGCGGAAGGCATGGGAGCCCGGGTCGATCTCGCCCGCGTACGCCTCGACCTCGGTCAGCCGGAGTTCGATCGGGCCGTCGTCCGTACCCCGTACCAGCGTTCGGCCGAGCAGGTCGGGCGCGACCTCAAGGACCGGGCGGTCGAAGAAGTCCCGGGAAAGGGGCATACGGTCGGGGCTCTCCATGGCGTATGAGCGTACCGGGGAACCGGCTACGGTCGGGAGCGCGTATGTAGGGGTCAGGACCTAGAAGGAGTGAACATGGGCTTCAAGAAGCTGCTCGCGAGCCTCGGCGCCGGTGGCGCGTCCGTGGAGACGGAGCTGGTCGAGTCGAACGTCGTGCCCGGCGGGGTGGTGCAGGGCGAGGTGCGGATCCAGGGCGGCTCGGTCAACCAGCCGATCCAAGGACTCTCCGTCGGCCTCCAGGCACGGGTCGAGGTCGAGGGGAACGACCAGGAGCTGAAGCAGGACATCGAGTTCACCAAGCAGCAGATCGGCGGTGCCTTCGAGGTGCAGGCCGGGGCGGTGCATGTCGTGCAGTTCGGGCTCGAGATCCCGTGGGAGACCCCGGTCACCACCATCGACGGCCAGCAGCTCCGCGGCATGAACATCGGTGTGACCACGGAACTGGCGATCGCGCGGGCGATCGACTCCGGCGATCTCGACCCCATCAGTGTTCACCCGCTGCCGGCGCAGCAGGCGATCCTCGACGCCTTCATCCAGCTCGGGTTCCGCTTCAAGGCGGCGGACATGGAGCGCGGGCACATCCGTGGGACGCGCCAGCGGCTGCCGTTCTACCAGGAGATCGAGTTCTTCGCGCCGCAGCAGTACCGCGGGCTCAACCAGGTCGAGCTGACCTTCGTCGCGGACGACCGGGAGATGGACGTCATCCTGGAGATGGACAAGAAGCCGGGTCTGTTCACCGAGGGCAGCGACTCGTTCCGCTCCTTCCAGGTGGGGCTCAACGACTTCCACACCACCGACTGGGCCGCATACCTCAACCAGTGGCTCGCCGAGGTCGGTGGCCGTCGTAACTGGTTCTAGGTAGTGGTTCTAGGCTCGGCGTCGCAGGGTGGATCGGCCGGCGATCGCGCCGGCCGGACAGCCGATTCGGAGGTTCTGACGTTGACCGAGGGAAAGAGGGCTCCGCTCCCTCATGACTTCCATCCGCAGGTGCCGTCGTTCACGGTGGTGAGCGATGACGTCGCGCCCGGGGCGGTGCTGAAGGACGCGCAGGTGTACGCGGCCGGGAACACCTCTCCGCATCTTCGGTGGGAGGGTTTTCCGGCGGAGACCAAGAGCTTCGCTGTGACGTGCTTCGATCCCGACGCGCCGACCGGCAGCGGGTTCTGGCACTGGGTGCTGTTCGACATCCCGGTGTCGGTCACCGAGCTGCCGGCGGGCGCGGGCAGCGGTTCGTTCGAGGGGCTGCCCGAGGGCGCCGTACACGCGCGGAGCGACTACGGGTCGAAGGACTTCGGGGGCGCGGCGCCGCCTGCCGGGGATCCCGCGCACCGTTATGTGTTCACGGTGTACGCGGTGGACCAGGAAAAGCTGGGTCCCGACAGTGATGCCTCACCGGCGTTCGTCGGATTCAATCTGCGGTTCCACGCGCTGGCCCGTGCCCAGCTCATCGGCGAGTATTCGACGCCTGCCGAGAGCTGACCGTTTTCCTTTTGTTTGCCCTGCCCTGGTCTTGGAGAGATCTGGGCAGGGCACTTTTTATTGTGTTGTCCCCCTCGGCGTGCCCGGCGAGAGTTGGTCCCAAGCCCGCCAGGCGGCGGGCCGGCACACGGGAGGTGGGCGGGATGCGGGACACCCTGGTACTGAACGCGAGCTTCGAGCCGCTGTCGACGGTGACGCTGAACCGTGCGGTGGTGCTGGTGCTCCAGGACAAGGCCGTTGTCGAGCAGGCCCATCCCGGTCTCCGTGTCCGTGCGGCCGCCGTGGATCTTCCGGTGCCCCGGGTGATCAGGCTCTGCCGTTATGTGCGAGTGCCCTTTCGAAGACAGGCCCCGTGGTCGAGGCGGGGTGTTCTGGTGCGGGACCAGCATCGTTGCGCGTACTGCGGCAGGCGCGCGACGACGGTGGACCATGTGGTGCCGAGGTCGCGGGGTGGCACCGACAGCTGGCTGAATACGGTCGCTTCGTGCGCCGAGGACAACCACCGGAAGGCGGACCGTACGCCGGAGCAGGCGGGGATGCCACTGCTGCACGAGCCGTTCGTACCGTCTCCGGCGGACGCGATGCTGCTGTCGCTTCGGGCGGGTGAGCGTTCGGAGCTGCCGCAGTGGCTGATAGGTGTGCGGTCCGCCGCGTAACACTGCGGATGTGCGACGGAATGTGAACGTGTACGACGAGAGCCCGTCCCCGGTACGGAAGTTCCCGGGGGCGGGCTGTTGTGCGTACGGTCCGGGCCGGCCGGTGTGTCAGCCGTACTGGCGCAGCAGTAGCTGCACGATCGCGATCAGGCCGACCACCACGATCAGCGTGCGCAGCGCGACGGGTGGCAGACGGCGGCCGACTCTGGCGCCGAGCTGGCCGCCGATCGCGGAGCCGACGGCGATGAGCAGGACCGCCGTCCAGTCGAAGTGCGCGACGAAGAGGAAATAGAGCGCGGCGACGCTGTTGACGACGGCGGCGAGGATGTTCTTGACGGCGTTGAGGCGTTGCAGGCTGTCGTCGAGCAGCATGCCCATCAGGGAGAGGTAGATGATCCCCTGGGCGGCGGTGAAGTAGCCGCCGTAGACGCTGGCGAAGAGCAGTCCGGTGAAGAGGAGCGGGCCGCCCTGGGGGCCGGTGGTGGTGCCTTTGCGTGCGCGCCGGGCCTGGACGGCTCTGGTGAGGCGGGGCTGGAGGATCACCAGCACGAGCGCGAGGGTGACCAGGACGGGCACAACCGTCTCGAAGGCCGTGGAGGGCAGGAGGAGCAGCAGGGTGGCTCCGGTGAGGCCGCCGATCAGGGCGGCGGCGCTCAGGCGCAGGACGCGGCGGTGCTGGCCGGTGAGTTCGGCGCGGTAGCCGATGGCTCCGCTGATCGATCCGGGTATCAGCCCGAGGGCGTTGGAGACGGTCGCGGTGACCGGTGGGAGGCCGGTCGCCAGCAGGACGGGGAAGGTGATGAGGGTGCCGGAACCGACAATGGTGTTGATGGTGCCGGCACTGATGCCTGCCATGAATACGGCGAGCATCTCCCAGTTGGTCACGTGCGTTGCCCTTCGGTGATCGGTGCCGGATGCACCGATCATGCACGAAGGGGATGGCGGGTCAGTCCAGCGGGGGGTCCTGCCTGCGTTCCTTGCCGTTTCCGGTGTCAAAGCCCGGTACGCCGCCGCCGAGGTTGCCGAAGGCTCCGCTGAGTCCCTTGAGGGCGTCGCCGATCTCGCTGGGCACGATCCAGAGCTTGTTGGCGTCTCCCTCGGCGATCTTGGGGAGCATCTGGAGGTACTGGTACGAGAGGAGCTTCTGGTCGGGGTCGCCGGCGTGGATCGACTCGAAGACCGTACGGATGGCCTGCGCCTCGCCCTCGGCGCGCAGGGCGGCGGCCTTGGCCTCACCTTCGGCGCGGAGGATCGCGGACTGCTTCTCGCCCTCGGCGGTGAGAATCTGGGACTGGCGGATGCCTTCGGCGGTGAGGATCGCGGCGCGCTTGTCGCGGTCGGCGCGCATCTGCTTCTCCATCGAGTCCTGGATGGAGGTGGGCGGTTCGATGGCCTTCAGCTCGACACGGTTGACGCGGATGCCCCACTTGCCGGTGGCTTCGTCGAGGACGCCGCGCAGGGCCGCGTTGATCTCCTCGCGCGAGGTGAGGGTGCGCTCCAGGTCCATGCCGCCGATGATGTTGCGGAGCGTGGTGACGGTGAGCTGCTCGATCGCCTGGATGTAGCTGGCGACTTCATAGGTCGCGGCGCGGGCGTCGGTCACCTGGTAGTAGATGACGGTGTCGATGTTGACGACCAGGTTGTCCTGGGTGATCACCGGCTGGGGCGGGAAGGGGACGACCTGTTCGCGGAGGTCGATGCGGTTGCGGATCGAGTCGATGAACGGGACCACGATGTTCAGTCCCGCGTTGAGGGTTCGGGTATAGCGGCCGAATCGCTCCACGATGGCCGCGCTTGCCTGCGGGATGACCTGGATCGTTTTGATCAGGGCGATGAATACAAGCACCACCAGGATGACCAGGACGATGATGATTGATGGCATCGCGTATCTCGGGCCCTTCGCCGCCGGATGTTCTGATGATCGAGTTTCTCAGACCAAGTGCCTCTGTGGGGAGGGTTCCCCGGGGTTGGCTCACATCACCACGGCTGTGGCACCGTCGATTTCGACGACATCGACCTGCTGGCCGGGTTCGAAGGCCATGTCCGCGTCGAGGGTGCGTGCCGACCAGATCTCACCGGCCAGTTTGATACGGCCTCCACGGCCGTCGACCCGTTCGAGGACGATCGCCTGACGGCCTCTCAGCGCGTCGATTCCGGTGGCGGCACCGGGGTTGGAGCCTCGTTGCCGGGCGGCGAAACGCCGTACCACCGCGGTGAGCGCGACGGACACCACGACGAACACGAGGACTTGGGCCACCACACCGCCGCCGAGCGCCGCGGTGACTGCGGCGGAGACCGCTCCGGCGGAGAACATTCCGAATTCGGGCATCGCCGTCAGAACCAGCGGAATACCCAGACCGACAGCGCCGATCAGCCACCACACCCACGGTTCGATATCCACCTGGTCATGGTAGGTCCGGCGATCCCTGCGGGGACAGGGGTGATATCCGGTCAGCTCAGCGGCAGTCCCTGGGCGGTCCAGCGGTCGCCGACGCGCTCGACGACGAGGGGGAGGCCGAAGCAGAGGGAGAGATTGCGGGAGGTGAGTTCGGTCTCCATGGGGCCCGCGGCGAGGACCTTGCCCTGGCGGATCATGAGGACATGTGTGAAGCCCGGTGCGATTTCCTCGACATGGTGGGTGACCATGATCATGGAGGGGGCGTACGGGTCACGGGCCAGGCGGCCCAGTCTCCGTACCAGATCCTCGCGTCCGCCGAGGTCGAGGCCGGCCGCGGGCTCGTCGAGGAGGAGCAGTTCGGGGTCGGTCATCATGGCACGGGCGATGAGGGTGCGCTTGCGCTCGCCCTCGGAGAGGGTGCCGAACCTGCGGTCGAGGTACTCGGTCATGCCGAGCCGGTCGAGGAAGGCGCGGGCGCGCTGCTCGTCGACCTCGTCGTAGTCCTCGCGCCAGGTGGCGGTCATGCCGTACGCGGCGGTGAGCACGGTCTGCAGGACGGTCTGGCGCTTGGGGAGCTTCTCGGCCATGGCGACACCGGCGATACCGATACGGGGGCGCAGCTCGAAGACGTCCACCTTGCCGAGCCGGTCGCCGAGGATCGTCACCGAGCCGGTGGTCGGGAAGAGATAGCTGGAGGAGAGACTGAGCAGGGTGGTCTTGCCGGCACCGTTGGGGCCGAGGATCACCCAGCGCTCCCCCTCCTTGACCGACCAGGAGACATCGTCCACCAGAGCGCGTCCGTCGCGGACCACGGATACGTCCACCAGCTCCAGTACATCGCTCATGAGCGCGTTGTCTCCTCATGCAATCGTCTTGAGGTTCCGGGTTGCGCCTGTAGGCGCAGCTCCCAGGAAAATCTACGCCACCGGTCGAGTGGTCCGGGCCCGAGGTCCGTTCCCTAGGCTGGGGCCATGCTTTCGCAACCACGCTCAGGACTGCTGGCCGCTTGGGGAAACGCCCTTCTGGCCGGGTTTGTATCGCCGGACGACGCGGTGGCCGCCATGGTCGGCGACGACGCCCTGCACCGGGTGGAGGGGCTGCCGGGCGAGACCGGTCCGGTCGGGCTGACGCTGGCGCTGGGGCGGCTGCGGGCGCTCGGCGTGACCGGGTACCGGGTCGCGCTGCCCGCGCCCGGGCATCCGCTGGGGCTGAGCGGGCCGCCGGAGTTCAACGCCCGGGCGCTGGAGGCCGAGGAGGCGGTGATCGCCACGGGTGCTCCGTACGGTCTGGTGCCCGAGGTGACGGCGGTGGGCCCGGACGGGGACCGCCATGTCGAGGTGCTCTGGCACTGTCTGCCGGTACGGGAGGCTCCCCCGGCGGACGTTCCCTCGCTCGGGGAGGCGGAGCGGGAGCTGGCGGAGGCGCTGCGGGAGGCGACGGAGGTGCTGTCACGGCTGGATGTGGCGGCCTCGGGTCCCATGGCGGAGGCGGCGCTGAGCGCGTACCGGGCGCGGGCGGAGCGGGGCCGGGAGGTGCTGGCGCCCGGGTATCCGCCGCGGGCGATGCGGGTGCTGGAGCTGGCGCAGCGGATCGGGCTGCTGGTCTCGCTGGCGTACGAGCACGGGCACGGCGGTGCGGTGAGCGCGGCGGAGATGGCGGCGCGGGGGGCGGCCCTGCGCCCGGTCGAGCGGGTGGCCCGGCGGGCGCAGGTCGCTTCGTACAACGCGTACGTCGAGGAACGGCAGAGACAGGAGTCCCTTGACGATTGAGGCTCGGTTCGCCTCCGGGGCGCTGCATGTCGGTGCCGACGGTCGACCGTGCTCGGTCCGCTCGTACCTCACGGACCTGCGCGCGCTCTCCCTCTCGGCACCGACCGCGCCCCTTCGGCTCACTCGCCTGGGATCAGTGGTTGACCGAGGCGTTGCCGAACGCCGGGTTCAGCAGGCCGATCACATTGACGGTGTTGCCGGTCGCGTTCACCGGGATGTGGACCGGGATCTGGACCGTGTTGCCGGAGCCGACACCCGGGGAGTGCGTGGCCGCGCCGCCGGCGTGGGCGCCGCCGTCCGTGGCGAACGCGGCGCCGGCGGAGGCGCCCGCCGCGAGGCCGGCGGTGACGAGAACCAGAGCGGCCTTCTTGGCAACCTTCATGGAATGTTCCTTAATCGCGTGATCAATGACCGCGGCAGTACGCCGTGGTTACGCCATGAAGAACGCCCGCGCGGCGATCAGGATGCGCCGTGTGGGTGACATACACACGACGGTATGAATCTCAGACCGGAGGACGACGCTCCGGTTCGGCTCGTTCAGCCCGCCGCCCCATGTCGGACGGCCCAGAGCGCCGCCTGCGTACGGTCCGAGAGGTCCAGCTTCATCAGGATGTTCGAAACGTGGGTCTTGACAGTCTTCTCGGAGAGCACCAGCGCCCGGGCGATCTCCCGGTTGGAGCGTCCGTCCGCGATCAGGCCGAGCACCTCGCGCTCCCGGTCGGTGAGTGAGGTGCCCCTGCCCTGGCCGGTGCCCGGGTCGTCCTGCGCCAGCAGCGCGCCCGCGACCTCGGGCTGGAGCAGCACATGGCCCGCGTGGACCGAGCGGATCGCGCCGGCCAGTGCCTCGGGATCGATGTCCTTGTAGACATAGCCACATGCGCCGGCGCGCAGGGCGGGGACGACCGTGCGCTGCTCGGTGAAGCTGGTGACGATCAGTACCCTGGCCGGATTGCCGAGTTCACGGAGCTTGCGCAGCGCCTCGATACCGTCCATGCCGGGCATCTTGATGTCCATCAGCACGACATCGGGGCGCAGTTCCTCGGCGCGGGCGACCCCTTCGCCGCCGTCGGAGGCCTCGCCCACGACCTCGATGTCGTCCTGGATCTCCAGGAACGTACGCAGGCCCCGGCGGACCACCTGGTGGTCGTCGACCAGCAGGACGCGAATGGCCTGCGCGCGCCCTGCCGCATGCCGGACACCGTTCCCGTGCTCGTCAGCCACCGGGCACCTCCATCTCGATCGTGGTGCCCCGTCCGGGCGCCGATTCCACCGTGAGTCTGCCGCCGGCGCCGCTCGCCCTGGCGCGCATCGAGACCAGCCCGAGATGGCGTCCCGCCCTGCGGACCGCACGCGGCTCGAAGCCCTTGCCGTCGTCGGTGACGCTGAGGACCGCGCCCTGCCCGCGGCGGGCGAGGTCGACCTCGACCCGGTCGGCTCCGGAGTGCCGCAGCGCGTTGTGCAGGGCCTCCTGGGCGACCCGCAGCAGTGCCTCTTCCTGGGCGGCGGGCAGGGCCCGTATGCCCGAGGTGTCGAAGGTCACCTTGGCCGAGTGGGCCCGGTCGAGCACCTGGACATGGGTACGGAGGGTGTTGACCAGGCCGTCCTCGTCGAGGGCGGCGGGGCGCAGCTCGACCACGGCGGCGCGCAGTTCGTCGGCGGCCTCGGCGGCGAGTGCGGCGACCTGCTGGAGTTCGCCCTTGGCGCGGGCCGGGTCGCGGTCCACCAGAGCGGCCGCGGCCTGAGCGGTCAGCCGGAGCGAGAAGAGCTTCTGGCTGACGGCGTCGTGGAGTTCATGGGCGAGGCGCGAACGCTCCTCGGCGATGGTGAGCTCGCGGCTGCGCTCGTACAGCCGCGCGTTGGTGAGGGCGATCGCGGCGTGCTGGGCGAGGATCGCGAGGAGTTCCTCGTCCTCCTCGGTGAATCCACAGCCTTCGGTACGGGAGGACGGCGGCTCGGGGCAGCGCTTGTTGGCGAGGAAGAGCGCGGCGATCGTCTCCTCACCGTCCCTGACCGGCAGCCCGAGGAAGTCGGACATGGTGGGGTGCGCGGAGGGCCAGCCCTCGAAACGCGGGTCCTTCCGCACATCGGCGAGGCGCTCGGCCTTCTCCTCGTGGAGCATCGCCGCGAGGATGCCGTGCTGGCGGGGCAGCGGGCCGATGGCCTTCCACTGCTCGTCGCTGACACCGTCCACCACGAACTGGGCGAAGCCGCCGTGGTCGTCCGGGACGCCGAGCGCCGCGTACTCGGCGTCGAGCAGTTCACGGGCCGACGCGACGATCGTCTTGAGGACGTCGCGCACCTCCAGATGCCTGCTCATCGCGAGGAGCGCCGTGCTCACGGCGGCGAGTCCGGAGCGGGGTCGGTGACTCATGGTTTCACCGTACCGGCGGGCGATAGGGCCCGTATCGGCCCCAGGACTGCCTCCGATCGGGGCCGATGGCCTAGGTCCTGTCCGCCCCGGTCCGCCCGTCGGCCTTAGGTCGAAGTGCCCTGGCCGGACCGGGCCCGCGTCCGAGGCGGCACGGACCGCGGCGTTCCTACGGTGGGCGGCACCGGCGGGCATCGGGGCGCGCCGGTGACACGGGAGGAGCGGCTGCCATGCCGACGGCGATCATCACGGGGGCTTCGAAGGGGCTGGGGCGCGCGCTGGCCGTGGCGCTGGCGCGGAGCCGCTGGGATCTGGTGCTGGACGCCAGGTCCGCACGGGTATTGGAGGCGGCGGCCGGGGAGGCGCGGGTGTACGGGACCCGGGTGGTGGCGCTCGCGGGGGATGTCACGGACCCCGGGCACCGTACGGAGCTGGTGGCCGCCGCCGCGGAGCTGGGAGCGCTCGAACTGCTGGTGAGCAATGCCAGCGCGCTGGGCGCGGAGCCGCTCGTACGGCTGGACACCCTGCCGCTCGACGGGCTGCGGGCGGCGCTGGAGACCAATGTGGTGGCGGCGCTGGGCCTGGTGCAGGAGGCACTGCCGCTGTTGCGCGCGGCTGCGGCGGGCGCGGTGATCGCGGTCAGTTCGGACGCGGCGGCGGAGGCGTACGAGACCTGGGGCGGGTACGGGGCGTCGAAGGCGGCGCTGGATCAGCTCGCCGCCGTACTCGCGGTCGAGGAGCCGGAGCTGCGGGTGTGGACGGTGGACCCGGGGGACATGGCGACGGATCTGTACGCGGCGGCCGTGCCGGACGACCCGGACCCGCGCCCGGATCCGGAGTCGGTGGTGCCCGGTTTTCTGCGGCTGCTGGAGCGGCGGCCGGCGAGCGGCCGCTACGCCGCACCCGGTCTGCTGGACCCGAAGTGAGCGTCCCGGCGGGGCTGCGGATGCCGGAGGAGTTGTCGGCGCGGGTCCCGGCGGAGCAGCGCGGTTCGGGCAGGGACGATGTGCGGCTGCTGGTCTCGCGCGGTACGGAGGTGACGCATCACACGTTCCGTGAGCTGCCGGGACAGCTCCGGGCGGGCGATGTGCTGGTGGTCAATACGTCGACGACCCTGCCCGCGGCGGTCAACGGGCGGCTGGGCGGGCAGCGGGTGGTGGTGCACTTCTCGACGCGGGGTGAGGACGGCCGGTGGGCGGTCGAGCTGCGCGAACTGCGTGCGGCGGCTGCCGGAGCGGGTGCCGGTACGACGGTGCCCCGGCCGGGAGGTCCGCCCGGAGCGGTCGTACGGCTGCCGGGCGGCGAGCACCTCGTACTGGAGGAGCCACTGGACCCGGAGGGGGTGCGGCTCTGGTGGGCACGGGTCTCGTACGCCGATGTGCCCGGGCTGCTGCGCCGGTACGGGCGGCCGATCCGGTACGGGTACACGGAGCGGGACCAGCCGTTGTCCGCGTACCAGACGGTCTTCGCGCTCCCCTCCCCCGACGGCTCGGGCTCCGCGGAGATGCCGAGCGCGGGCCGTCCCTTCACTGCGGCGCTGGTCGCGGAGCTGGTGAGACGGGGAGTGCTGTTCGCGCCGCTGACGCTGCACACGGGGGTGGCCTCGGCGGAGGCGCACGAGCCGCCGTACCCGGAGCGCTTCGAGGTGCCGGGCGCTACGGCGCGGCTGGTGAACGCCGTCAGGGCGGCGAGGCCGGCCGGAGGAACGGGTGGAGGAACAGGCAGCGGAATGGACAGGGAAGGGGACGAGGTGACGGGCGCGGCAGTGGGCGGGCGGATCATCGCGGTCGGTACGACGGCGGTACGGGCCCTGGAGTCGGCGACCGGACCCGACGGAATGGTGCGGGCCGCCTCGGGGTGGACGGATCTGGTGATCACACCCCGGCACGGGGTTCGCGCCGTGGACGGGCTGCTCACCGGGCTGCATGAACCGGAGGCCTCACATCTGCTGATGCTGGCGGCGATCGCCGGCCACGAGGCGCTGACCCGCGGATACGAGGAGGCGCTGAAGCAGCGCTACTTGTGGCACGAGTTCGGGGACGTCCACCTTCTGCTGCCGCCGGAAAGTACTCACACTTCGCATTGCTGAAGCAACTTCGTGTCATGTTGATCTATCCCGAGTGTGAGCCCGCGCATAGGACGTGGATCACTTACGAAGACCACTAGTCGACAGACAAAGGGGTGTGAGAGTGGCATAAACGGGCATCTTGCCGCCCGGCAAGTGCCCTGCACCACTACTCAGGGTCGTACGTCACACCTTTGCCAGCGCATTTTGCCGCCGCTAAGAATTGCGTCCGTCGCCGCCGAGCTGGCTGGCCAACCGGCCTTCGCGACTCCCCGCAATCCGAAGAGGTACGTCATCCATGTTCTCGTCACGCATCGCTGATCTCCGCCTGGACACGACCACGACCCGCAAGGCAACGCTCGCAGGCGTGGCGGCCGCCGGAGTCGCGGCCCTCACGTTCTCGCTGGTCCCCACCGACGCCTCCGCAGCCCCCGTGAACGCCTCCTCCGGACCGGTGGCAGCGGCGGCGGCCAAGGTGAGCGCGCAGGCCACGACCGTGAAGGCGAGCACGGCCAAGCAGCAGATCAGTGCCATCAAGGCGGCGGGCACCAAGGCCGCGGACAAGGCGACCTACCCGAACAACCTGGACGGCTGGATCCGCGAGGCGCTGTCGATCATGAAGAAGAACGGCATCCCCGGCTCGTACGAGGGGCTGCACCGCAACATCATGCGGGAGTCGAGCGGCAACCCGTGGGCGATCAACCTCTGGGACATCAACGCCAAGAACGGCATCCCGTCCAAGGGCCTGCTCCAGGTCATACCGCCGACCTTCAAGGCGTACCACGTCAAGGGCACGCCGAACAACATCTACGACCCGGTCGCCAACATCGTGGCCGCCGCCAACTACGCGGCGGACCGGTACGGCTCGATGGACAACGTCAACAGCGCCTACTGACCGGGCACTGATCGGGCACTGATCGAGCCCGCACCGACGCGCGCCGACGCGCGCCGACGCGATGTCCGCGCACCGACGCCAAAGGGCGGCACCCTCAACAGGGTGCCGCCCTCAGGCGTGTTCAGCGTGCGGTGTGTGACATGCGGTGTTTTCGGTGTGGTGGTGTGGTGGTGTGGTGGTGTGCGGTGTGCGTGGGCCCTACTTGCGCATGACCTCGGGCTCATGACGGCGCAGCAGCCGCGACACCGCGAACCCGCAGACCACACCGATGAAGAGCAGGATCCCGATGTTCATGCCCCACTGGCTCGCCGAGTGTTCCCACAGCGGGTCCAGATTGGTGGGGTTGTCCTGGTCCCACGGCGGCATCAGATGCGCGAGGTCGAGGGTCGAACCGGCGCCCGCGATGGCCCAGCGGGACGGCATCAGCCAGGCGAACTGCTCCAGCCCCGGCGAGTCGTACACCTGGAAGAGGATGCCGGTGAAGACGACCTGGACGATCGCGAACATGACCAGCAGCGGCATCGTCTTCTCGGCGGTCTTCACCAGCGAGGAGATGACCAGGCCGAACATCATCGAGGTGAAGCCCAGGGCGATCACGACCAGGCAGATCTCAACGGCGGGCGGCATGAGCAGGCCCTCTTCGGGCAGCGCCCGTGTGGCGAAGCCGATACCGCAGATGATGACGCCCTGGATGGCCGTGATCACTCCGAGCGTGATCACCTTGGACATCAGATAGGCGGAACGTGACAGGCCGGTGGCCCGCTCCCGCTCGTAGATCACCCGTTCCTTGATCAGTTCTCGTACGGAGTTGGCCGCGCCCGAGAAACACATGCCGACCGCGAGGATCAGCATGATGGTGCCCGCGTCGCCGTTGAACCTGGACGGCGCCTCCGGCGGGCCCAGGCCGAACTTCGCCGGAATCACAACGCTGACCACGCCGAGCACGGCCGGCAGGATCACCATCAGCGCCATGAAGCCCTTGTCGGACGCGATCACCGCGGAATAACGGCGGATCAGCGTCAGCAACTGGGCGCCCCAGCTCTGCGGCTTCGGCGGGCGCATCTGCTGCGGCGGCGGCATGTGGACGGACTGCGCGGCGACCGCGTCGATGTCCGCGGCGTACATCTGGTAGTGCTGCGAGCCACGCCAGCGGCCCGCCCAGTCGTAGTCGCGGTAGTTCTCGAAGGCGGAGAAGACATCGGCCCAGGTGGTGTAGCCGAAGAAGTTGAGGGCCTCCTCGGGCGGGCCGAAGTAGGCCACGGAACCGCCGGGCGCCATCACCAGCAGCTTGTCGCAGAGCGCCAGTTCGGCCACGGAGTGGGTGACGACGAGGACCGTACGGCCGTCGTCGGCGAGGCCGCGCAGTAGCTGCATGACATCGCGGTCCATGCCCGGGTCCAGACCGGAGGTCGGCTCGTCCAGGAAGATCAGCGACGGCTTGGTGAGCAGCTCCAGGGCGACGGAGACCCGCTTGCGCTGGCCGCCGGAGAGCGAGGTGATCTTCTTGCTCTTGTGGATGTCGAGCTTCAGCTCGCGCAGCACCTCGTCGATACGGGCCTCGCGCTCGGCCTCGGCGGTGTCGCCGGGGAAGCGGAGCTTGGCCGCGTACTTGAGCGCCTTTCTGACGGTCAGCTCCTTGTGCAGGATGTCGTCCTGCGGGACCAGACCGATGCGCTGGCGCAGCTCGGCGAACTGCTTGTACAGATTCCGATTGTCGTAGAGGACATCGCCCTGGTCGGCCGGGCGGTAGCCGGTGAGCGCCTTGAGCAGTGTCGACTTGCCGGAGCCGGACGGGCCGATGACGGCGATCAGCGACTTCTCGGGGACACCGAAGGAGACGTCCTTGAGGATCTGCTTGCCGCCGTCGACCGTCACCGTGAGATGGCGGGCGGAGAAGGAGACCTCACCGGTGTCGACGAACTCTTCGAGCCGGTCGCCGACCAGCCGGAACGTCGAGTGGCCGACGCCGACGATGTCGTTGGGGCCGATGAGTACGGTGCCGGACTTGGCGATCGGCTGGCCGTTGACATAGGTGCCGTTGTGGGAACCGAGGTCACGGATCTCGAAGCGGCCGTCGGGGGTCGCGGTGAACTCGGCGTGCAGGCGCGAGACCTGGAGGTCCGCGACGACGAGTTCGTTCTCCAGCGCGCGGCCGATGCGCATCACCCGGCCGAGGGCGACCTGGTGGAAGGTGGTCGGGCTGCGGTCCCCGTAGACCGGCGGGGCCCCCGCGGCACCGCCGGAAGCCGGGGACTGCTGCGGGAAGGCGGCGGGGCCGCCGCCCTGGTGCGGGCCCTGCTGGTGCGGCGCTTGGCCGTGCTGCTGGGGCGGCTGCTGCTGCCAGCCCTGTTGCTGCGCGGGAACCTGCCGGCCGGGCACCTGCCCGCCGGCTATCTGCTGCTGGGGTACGGGCTGCTGCGCGGGGTCCTGCTGCTGCCAGCCCTGCTGCGTGCCCTGGGCCTGGGCGGGTGCCTGCCCGCTGTACGCGCCCGCGCCCGCCGCTCCGCCGCTGAGGCTCAGCCGGGGTCCGTCGGTGGCGTTTCCTAGATGGACCGCCGAGCCGGGACCGATGTCCGACTGCTGAATGCGCCGGCCTTGCACATAGGTGCCGTTGGTGCTGCCGTGGTCCTCGATGACCCAGCCCCGGCCGTTCCAGCTCAGGGTGGCGTGGCGCCACGAGACCCTGGCGTCGTCGATCACGAGGTCGCCCTGCGGATCGCGGCCCAGGGTGTATGACCTGGAGGGATCGAGCGTCCAGGTCCTTCCGTTCAATTCCAGTACGAGTTCCGGCACTCCATGCCCCACTTGTTGTCCCCCGATTGCCCCCGTCGCAGGGAGTCCAGGGATGGCGAACATCGTGGGGAACTATTTCAGGCGCGCTCCTGTCTTTGAAAGCCGGGCCTCGTGAACGCCTGCCACAAGCGCGTAACAGCGTGCGGAGGAAGGACCGTTGACGCGGAAGAAAGGTACCCGGAGAGTGGTAACCGCGTATGAGTGCCCACGGATCATGCGTGAATACGCGGAACAACCAGAAGACGGACATACCCACCGGGGGGGGGCGGGGATCCTGATGAACGCGCGGGGCAGCGGCGGTGTCCGCTGGACGGATGTGCTGGTGGCCTCGCTCGCCGCCGTGAGCTGGGCACTGATGGGGATGGCGGGTGTCGCGGCCCTCGGGCTGCGCCTTCTGGAGGCGGACGCGGCGGGCTCGTTGGGGCCGATGACCGCGGCGGTGGTGGTGCTGGGCGCGGGGGGTTCGGTCACGCCTTCCGGTGATGTGGCCGTGTACGGTCTGGACGGCTTGGAGGCGCGGACCGCGGTCGACTTCACGCCACTGGGTGTGGGGCTCACGGGGGCGCTGATCCTCTCGTTCTTCTTCTTGCGGTCGCTGCGGCGCGCGGGCGCGAATGTGTCCGTCACCGAACTCGCCGTACGGGCCGGGACGGTGGCCGTACTGTTCGTCGGCCTGGTCGGCGGGCTGGCGTGGGCGGGGCGCGATGTCATCGCGATCGACGGCAACGGGCTGGGGCTCGGTCGGATGCCCGGACTGGGTGGTGGCGGCTCCGGGATCGGCGGCATCGAGGTGCCGGGCCTCGGAAAGCTGGGTGATGTCCCGGGCCTCGGAGGGCTGTTGCCCGACCGGGTCGGGGATGTGGTCGACGCGCAGGCGGCCGTGGGGTTCCGGGTGGACATCGCCGAATCGCTGACGGGCGCCCTGGTTTGGGTGCTCGGTGTACTGGCCGTCGCCCTGCTGGTCTCCGGGCGTACGCCCCTGCCGCACGGCTGGGACCGGGCGCGCCGGATCGTACAGCCGGCGGCTTCCGCGCTGGTCACGGTGATGCTGGTGGCGGTGCTCGCGGGGCTCGCGGCCGCCGGGTACGCGGCGATCGGCGACGACCATCCGCGGCGGATCGCGGGCGCGGCGCTGCTCGCGGCACCGAACGGGGTGTGGCTGGGGATTCCGCTCGGGCTGTTCGTGCCCTGGGACGGCAGCGCGTCGGGGCCGCCGGCCGCGATGCTGCCCGACCCGCTCGACAAGGTGCTGCGGCCCTCGGGCGGTGAGCCGCTGACGGTCGGCGGGCTCGCCGAGCTGGACGGACGGATCTGGCTGCTGGTGGCGTCCGTCGCGGTGATGATGCTCTGCGCGGGGGTGCTGGCGGCGGTCCGTACCGTACGGGCCGATCCGGACGCGGCCCGGCGGGGCGCCGCCGTGTTCGCCGGAAGGTGCGCCCTGCGGCTGGGGGTGATCACGGCGGTCACTCTGCCGGTCCTGGTGTGGCTCACGGAGGTCTCCGCCCGGGCTTCGGTGTCGCTGCTCGGGATGAACGCGTTCGAGGCGGGCCTCGAACTGCACGGCCGGGGCGGTACGGCGCTGCTGCTCGGCGCGGTCTGGGGCGCGGGGGCTG
>NZ_LATD01000214.1 GCF_000981895.1 Streptomyces odonnellii
GGCCCGGTCCCCGCCCCCTCCACCGGTTCCGAAGCAGACGCGGCAGATCCAGCGGGCCCGGCCGGTCCCGCCGGGTCCACGCGCTTGGTGAACTCGTCGTGTCCCGGCCAGCTCAGTACCAGTTCCTCGCCCTCCAGCCGCGCCGTCGCCAGCACCGGCGCCATGTCCCGGCCGCCGGCCCCGGCGAGCGCCTCGGCGGCCGAACCGTACGACTGGAGCTGACGCAGCATCGCGACGGTCGGCGGCATCATCAGCAGCTCACCCCTGTCGTACGCCCGTGTCGCCTCGGCCGGTCGGATCCACACCGTACGGTCGGCCTCCGTGGAGGCGTTCCTCGTACGCTGCCCGGCCGGGAGCACGGCCACGAAGAACCAGGTGTCGTAGCGGCGCGGTTCGAATTCCGGTGTGATCCAGCGGGCCCACGCGCCCAGCAGGTCGCTGCGCAGCACCAGCCCGCGCCGGTCCAGGAACTCCGCGAAGGACAGTTCGTGGGCGGCCACGGCGGCCCGGTCGGCCTCCCAGTCGTCGCCCGTGGTGTCGCTCACGACCGTCTCTGCGGACTCGCCCGCCAGGAGGACTCCGGCCTCCTCGTAGGTCTCCCGTACCGCCGCGCACACGATGGCCTGCGCCGAGGCGGCGTCGACGCCGAGCCGGCGCGCCCATACGTCACGGGCTGGCCCCGCCCACCGTACGAGCCGGTCGTCGTCCCTGGGATCGACTCCGCCGCCGGGGTACGCGTACGCGCCCGCGGCGAAGGCCATGGAGGCGCGGCGGCGCAGCATATGTACGTAGGGGCCGGCACCGCCGGGACCCGTGTCCGTACCCGTCGAGCCGGGCAATCCGTCGCGCAGGAGCATCACCGTCGCGGCCCGCCGGGGCTCCGCCGGAGTGATCTCACCGGCGGCGAGGGCGCGGATCCGCTTCGGCCATTCGGGCGGGTACCACTGACCATTCGGCATGGCCGGATGCTATGCGCTGGGGCGGTGAGGTTCGAGGGGAACTCAGGCGCAGTGGGGCAACTCATGCTCGGTGAAGCGCTCATGCTCATGCCGTAAGACACCCGTCTGACACCCGTGCCCGGCAGAGCCGGCTGCCCCGGCCGTGCCCGGGCCGCCCGCCTCAGCAGCCTCAGCAGCCCCAGCAGCCCCAGGAAAGACAGCCGCCCGGTACGCGTCGCGTCGTACCGCGCGCGTACCGAGCGGAACCACCGTCGAGCAGGAACCCGGAAGGAACCCAAGAGGAGCCCAGGAGGAACCCGGGAAGACACCCGGGAACAAACCCGGGTGAAATCAGTCCTCCGGGATCAGCTCGACCTGGATCTCGACCTCGACCGGAGCGTCCAGCGGCAGCACCGCCACGCCCACGGCGCTGCGCGCGTGCACGCCACGCTCACCGAGGACCTGCCCGAGCAGTTCGCTCGCACCGTTCAGGACGGCCGGCTGCCCGGTGAAGCCGGGGGCCGACGCGACAAAGCCCAGGACCTTGACCACGCGGGCGATACGGTCCAGGTCGCCGATGACCGACTTGACCGCGGCGAGCGCGTTGAGCGCGCAGGTACGGGCGAGTTCGACGGCCTCTTCAGGACTGACCTCGGCGCCCACCTTGCCGGTGACCGGAAGCTTGCCCTCCACCATCGGGAGCTGCCCCGAGGTGTAGACGTACGTACCCGTCCTGACGGCGGGCTGATAGGCGGCCAGGGGCGGTACGACCTCGGGCAGCTTCAGGCCCAGTCCGGCGAGGGCCGTCTCGACGGCTCCGCTCACGCTGTCTTCTCCCGCTTCAGATAGGCCACGAGCTGCTCGGGGTTGTTCGGCCCGGGAACGACCTGGACGAGCTCCCAGCCGTCCTCGCCCCAGGTGTCCAGAATCTGCTTGGTCGCGTGCACGAGAAGGGGCACGGTCGCGTATTCCCACTTGGTCATGGGCCCGACTGTAGCCGCCCCGCGTGGCGGCCTCGTGCGTAGCCCGCGGCCCCACTGGTTAGGCTCGAATACGTGAGCAGGTTCCAGGTCGTCAGCGGCAAGGGCGGTACCGGTAAGACGACGGTCGCCGCCGCCCTCGCGCTCGCCCTCGCGACCGAGGGCAAGCGCACCCTCCTCGTCGAGGTCGAGGGCAGACAGGGGATCGCGCAGCTCTTCGAGACGGAGGCCCTTCCGTACGAGGAGCGGAAGATCGCCGTCGCTTCGGGCGGCGGCGAGGTGTACGCGCTGGCCATCGACGCCGAGCGCGCCCTGCTCGACTATCTCCAGATGTTCTACAAGCTCGGCAGCGCGGGCCGGGCGCTGAAGAAGATCGGCGCGATCGACTTCGCCACGACGATCGCGCCCGGCGTCAGGGACGTGCTGCTGACCGGGAAGGCGTGCGAGGCGGTACGGCGCCGGGACCGGCAGGGACGTTTCACTTATGACTACGTGGTGATGGACGCGCCGCCGACCGGTCGTATCACCCGTTTTCTGAATGTGAACGACGAGGTGGCGGGGCTGGCGAAGATCGGCCCCATACACAATCAGGCGCAGGCGGTCATGCGGGTCCTGAAGTCGCCGGAGACGGCGGTGCATCTCGTCACGCTGCTGGAGGAGATGCCGGTCCAGGAGACCGCGGACGGCATCACCGAGCTGAAGGGCGCGGAGCTGCCCGTCGGCAAGGTGATCGTGAACATGGTGCGTCCGCATCTCCTCGACGAGGCCGCCGTCCGGGCCGCCGCGGGCGACCGCCGCAAGGAGGTCGCGAAGACGCTCGCGGCCGCCGGGCTCAGCGCGCCGACCAAGCTGGTCGGGCCGCTGCTCGAACAGGCCGCGGAGCACGCACAGCGGGTGGAGCTGGAGCGCGAGCAGCGGGGCGTACTGGCGAAGCTCGGGCTGCCCACGTACGAACTGCCGCTGATCGGGGAGGGAATGGACCTCGCGGGTCTGTACCGGCTGGCGGCGGAGCTGCGGAGCCTGGGGAAGGCCTTCTCGTGAGCCCGGGTTCCTGGGCCGGCCGCGGTTCCGGCGCCGACGGCGCTGCCTGCGACGGACGTAGGGGAGATCCGCTCCGTACGTCCGGCCGTACGCCCGGCTCCAGCGGCTCCCGCCTCCGTACGCGCCCTTCCCGCCGCTCCCGCCGCCGTACGTGCCACTCCCGCACGATGTCCCACGTACCCCTGTCGCGCCTACCTCTGGCGCACGTACTCGTGGCGTACCGCGTACGCGCGTCGTACCGCATAACCGCGTCGCGCCGCGTACCCGTGTCGCACCGCCTGCTCCTGTCGTACGACGTACACCTGGCCCATCTGCCCCTGGACCCGAAGGACCGGGAGGTCCTCGCATGACCCTGCACCCGGCTGCCGCCCCGCTCGCCATCGATCCGCTCCTCGACGACCCGGCCACCCGCATCATCGTGTGCTGCGGTTCCGGCGGTGTCGGCAAGACGACGACCGCGGCGGCTCTGGGCGTACGAGCGGCGGAGCGCGGCCGGAAGGCGGTCGTCCTCACCATCGACCCGGCCCGCCGGCTGGCCCAGTCCATGGGGATCGACTCGCTCAACAACACCCCGCGCCAGGTGAAGGGCGTGGAGGGCCCCGGCGAACTGCACGCCATGATGCTCGACATGAAGCGGACCTTCGACGAGATCGTCGAGGCGCACGCCGACAAGGACCGGGCGCGGGCGATTCTGGAGAACCCCTTCTACCAGTCCCTGTCGGCCGGCTTCGCGGGCACACAGGAGTACATGGCGATGGAGAAACTGGGGCAGTTGCGGGCCCGCGACGAGTGGGACCTGATCATCGTCGACACGCCGCCGTCACGCTCGGCGCTGGACTTCCTGGACGCGCCGAAGCGGCTCGGGTCCTTTCTCGACGGGAAGTTCATCCGGCTGCTGATGGCGCCCGCGAAGATGGGCGGGCGGGCCGGGATGAAGTTCCTGAATGTCGGTATGTCGATGATGACGGGGACGCTCGGCAAGCTGCTGGGCGGTCAGTTCCTGCGCGATGTGCAGACGTTCGTGACGGCCATGGACACGATGTTCGGCGGTTTCCGCACGCGCGCGGACGCCACGTACCGACTGCTCCAGGCGCCGGGCACGGCCTTTCTGGTGGTCGCGGCTCCGGAGCGGGACGCGCTGCGGGAGGCCGCGTACTTCGTGGAGCGGCTGGCGGCCGAGGAGATGCCCCTGGCCGGGCTGGTCCTCAACCGGGTCCATGGCAGCGGCGCCGCCCGGCTGTCGGCCGAGCGGGCAAGGGCCGCGGCAGAAAATCTTGAGGACGGCCGCATTGTGGATCAGGAGGCTGGGAAGGCTGTTGAGCGTGGCGGTGCTGCCCCGGACGGCTCTTCTCCCGAAGCCTCCGGGACGTACGAGGCCACGGAAGCCGCCGCAGCCGCAGAATCCCCCGAAGATCACGCCTCGCCCGACCCCGCCGCGCCCGCGTCGAATCCCACGTTCGCGCAGGCTTCTGACGCACGCTCTGTCACAACTGTGGAACAACTGACCGCGGGTCTGCTGCACCTGCACGCCGAGCGTATGCAGGTCCTCGCGCGTGAGCGGCGGACGCGCGACCGCTTCACCGCACTGCATCCCGAGGTGGCGGTGGCCGAAGTGGCCGCCCTGCCGGGCGATGTTCACGACCTCGCAGGGCTCAGGGCCGTCGGCGATCGTCTCGCCGACGGTCGTGCTACGACCTGAGCGGCGAGGCGTCGTAGGGGCGACGCGGCTGATCGAGCCGCGACAGCCTTGGACGTGCTTGTACGCGTACGAATTACGAATGACGAGACGAGCCTCCTGCGACAACAGGCGCAAGAAGCGACAAGAAGGGGCCTCTTGCTCGGCTGGTCTCCTGTTCGGCCGAGTCGTTTGGTCAGCTAAGTCTCTCGGCCAACCGGGTCTCTTGGCTGACAGGGTCTCTTGGCCAACCGGATGGTCGGCTGAGTCCTTGGTCGGCCGAGTTCTTGGTCAGCCAGGGAGAACCGTTTCGGCCGTACGGTTCGACCGCCCCCTGCACCACATCGTCACCGGACCGCACTCGCCCCACCCGCCGGCGTTGTTGGCCTGCTGACCTGCGGGTCGGCATCATCCGGTCGGACCGGCCGCCGCTCGGCGGCTACCCGACGGCGGCGTACGTCTCGTACGTCTCGTCATCCTCCAAGCCCACGGGCAGCAGGCCCGCGCTGCGTTCGTACTCCGTGCGCGCGGTCTCGAGCAGCCGGCGCCACGAGGTGACGGTCGGTCGCCTGCGCAGCAGTGCGCGGCGCTCCCGCTCGGTCATTCCACCCCACACGCCGAATTCGACGCGATTGTCCAGCGCGTCGGCCAGGCATTCCGTACGCACCGGGCATCCGGTGCACACCGCCTTGGCCCTGTTCTGCGCCGCACCCTGCACGAACAGTTCATCTGGATCGGTAGTGCGGCAAGCTGCCTGCGCACTCCAGTCGGTTACCCAGCCCATGCTGGCGCCGTCCTCTCCCGAATTGAGGCTCCCCCACGGCGGCAGCGGCATATTCACCGCTGCCAGTTGAGGACGTTACGGAAGGCGGGCACAGCGCAACACCCCCTTCGGGCCCAATCTTGAATGGCCCGAACGGACTATGCGTACGCGGCAGATCACCCAGGGGAGTGACCCCGGGGCATAACCGGCTTATCCGACATAGCCGGACACTTCGCTTGAGTCACAACGGGCACCCGGCTACAGGCCGGGGCGTACCGGACATCGCTTCCCGCGTTTCGGGTTCACCGGAAGTTCATGTCGGAGGCTTGATGCGCAACCACTCTGCTGTGACAGTTGAGCACAGCTTAGGCCAGAGCCTTGACGCGTGTCCGGCGAATGAGAACGTAGGCTGCCCTCATGCCAAAGAAGCGCTCGGGCGGGGGTCTGACCGGGACCCAGCAGGCCGCCAAATTCCTCGGTGTCAGCGTGCTCGCGGGAGCGGTCCTGGCAGGAATCGCTCTGCCGGCCTTCGGCGCGCTGGGGCTCGCAGCCAAGGGAACCGTCGAGGGATTCGACGAGATTCCCGCCAACCTCAAGACCCCGCCGCTGAGCCAGCGGACCACGATCCTGGACTCGCAGGGCGGCCGTATCGCCACGGTCTACTCGCGCGACCGTACTGTCGTACCGCTCAAGGACATCTCCCCGTACATGCAGAAAGCGATCGTCGCGATCGAGGACTCGCGCTTCTACGAACACGGGGCCATCGACCTCAAGGGCGTGCTGCGTGCGGTCAACCGCAACGCGCAGTCGGGCGGCGTCTCCGAGGGCGCGTCCACCCTGACCCAGCAGTACGTGAAGAACGTCTTCGTCGAAGAGGCGGGCGACGACCCGGAGAAGGTCGCCGCCGCCACCCAGCAGACCCTGGGCCGCAAGATCCAGGAGCTGAAGTACGCGATCCAGGTCGAGGAGGAGCTGGGCAAGAAGAAGATCCTGGAGAACTATCTGAACATCACCTTCTTCGGGCAGCAGGCGTACGGCGTCGAGGCCGCCGCCCAGCGCTACTTCTCCAAGGCCGCCAAGGATCTGAAGCTGGAGGAGGCGGCGCTGCTCGCGGGCATCGTCCAGTCGCCGAGCCGGTACGACCCGGTGAACGACGAGGAGGAGGCCACCAAGCGGCGCAACACCGTGCTCCAGCGGATGGCCGACGTCCGTGACATCTCCCAGTCGGAGGCGGACCGCGCCAAGGCCACGCCGATCAAGCTCAATGTGAGCCGCCCCAAGAACGGCTGCATCACGGCTGTCAGCGGCGCGGGCTTCTTCTGCGACTACGTACGCTCGGTCTTCCTCACCGATCCGGTCTTCGGCAAGGACCGCGAGGAGCGCGCCAAGGTCTGGAACCAGGGCGGGCTGACGATCCGTACGACCCTGGACCCGCAGGCGCAGAACTCGGCGCAGAACTCGATCAAGGACCATGTCTTCCAGAGCGACGCGGTCGCGACGGCGCTGACCATCGTCGAGCCGGGGACCGGCAAGATCATGGCGATGGGCCAGTCGAGGCCGTACGGCTTCGGGAAGAACGAGACGCAGATCAATCTGTCCGTCGACCAGAAGATGGGCGGCGGCGCGGGCTACCAGCCGGGGTCGACCTTCAAGCCGATCGTCGCGGCGGCCGCGCTGGAGCGGGGCATTCCGGCGACGCAGACGTACCCGGCCCCGTACAAGATGACGTACCCGACGCCGGTGCAGACCTGCGACGGCCCCTGGACCGACCGGGACGTCCCGGTCGAGAACGAGAACGAGTCCGAGGTCGGTCCTTACGGGATGAAGGAAGCGACCGCCAAGTCGGTCAACACGTACTACGTCGAGCTGATCAGCCAGATCGGCGTCTGCCCGGTGACCGAGCTGGCGGACAAGATGGGCGTCAAGCGGGCCGACGGGAAGAAGATCCAGCAGGTCCCCTCGATCACGCTGGGCACGCAGGAGGTCTCGCCGCTGACGATGGCCTCGGCGTACGCCACCTTCGCCAGCCGGGGCATGTACTGCACCCCGGTCGCCATCGAGTCGATCACCGGCCCCAACAAGAAGCCGATGCCGGTGCCGAAGACGAAGTGCGACCGCGCGATGTCCGAGACGACCGCGGACACCGTCAACACGCTGCTGAAGGGCGTGGTGGAGGACGGTACGGGTCAGGAAGCGGGCCTCGGCAGCCGGCCGAGCGCGGGCAAGACCGGTACGACGGACTTCCGGTACGCGGCCTGGTTCGTGGGCTACACGCCCAACATGTCGGGCGCGGTATGGGTCGGGGACCCGCGGCACTCGAAGAAGATGGTCGACATCACCATCGGCGGTGAGTGGCACGAGAAGGTCTTCGGTGGCGAGGTTCCGGGGCCGATCTGGAAGGACGCCATGTCGGGCGCGCTGGACGGGCGGCCGGCTCTCGGCTTCACCGAGGTGAGTATCCCGGACGCGCCGAAGGGCCGGGACGAGGACCCGAACAAGCCGGGCAACGACAACGCGGGTCAGGACAACGGCGGCCAGGACAACGGCGGTCAGAACGGCGGACCTGGGGGCGGCAACGGGGGCGAGGACCCGGTCTTTCCCGGGGGCCCGCAGCCGGGACTGATCAGTGGCGGTGGCCGCAACGGCGGCGGCAACGGGAACGGCGGCCAGGACGGCGGCGGGAACTTCCCGTAGGCGAGCTGTACAGCAGGCGCGAGGCGCCCGGTCGGTGAGGGATCACGGACCGGGCGCTTTTGCTTGGGGGTGGGGGCTTGGGGG
>NZ_LATD01000215.1 GCF_000981895.1 Streptomyces odonnellii
GGGGTGGCGCGAGCGCGGAGCGCGCCCGTACTCCCGCGGGTCCGGATCGGGCTGCGCCGGGTTCGGGTCAGGGCTTCTGGCCGTAGCCCTTCAGTTTCTCGCCCACCTCGCCGAGCTGCTCCTCGGACAGCAGGGAGGGCGTGCGGCCGGGCAGCGAGCTGGCGGTGAGCCAGAGGCGGGCCATCCATTCGAGCTGGGCGGTGCGGTCGTAGGCCTGGGCGAGGGTGGCGCCGTGGGTGACCGTGCCATGGTTCTGGAGCAGACAGGCGCTGCGCCCGCGCAGCGCGTCGAGCATCCCCTCGGCCAGTTCGTCCGTGCCGTACAGGGCGTACGGAGCGACGCGGACCGGTCCGCCGAGCGCCGCCGACATGTAGTGGATCAGCGGCAGTTCGGACACGAGCGTGGAGACGGCGGTCGCGTGCACCGCGTGGGTGTGGACCACGGCCTGCGCGGTGGTGCTGCGGTACACGGCGAGATGCAGTGGCAGCTCACTCGTCGGGGTGAACTCGCCGAGGACCTGGCGGCCGTCCGTATCGACCCCGACGGCGTCCCCCGGCCCGAGCCTCTCGTACGGGACTCCGCTGGGTGTGACCAGAATCAGTTCCCCGACCCGTACGGACACATTGCCCGAGGTGCCAACGACCAGTCCCTCCGCGGCCGTTCTGCGAGCGGTGTCCACCAGATCCCGCCATGCGCGGGCGATCGCGTCCTGTGTCTGCTGATCGGTCATACGGCGATCCTGCCAGCAGCACGGGACCGGACGCGCGCCGCTCTCCGGGTCACTCGAACGGAGGCACGTGACGCCGATCCAGGACACCGCAAAGGCGCCCGGAGTTCACCTCCCGTTCACTATGACTCCCTACGTTCACCGAGGCCACCGACCTCACACGATTGCCTGGGTATCCGGTACATGGAACACATCACACTGCTGCTCGGGATCGTGATCGTGACAGCGCTCGTGTTCGATTTCACCAACGGTTTCCATGACACCGCCAACGCGATGGCGACGACGATCTCGACGGGCGCGCTGAAACCCCGGACCGCGGTGGCCATGTCGGCCGTGCTGAATCTGGCCGGGGCGTTCCTCTCCGTGGAGGTCGCCAGGACGATCTCCGGCGGGCTCATCAACGAGAACGGCATCAGGACCGAAGTGATCTTCGCGGCGCTGGTCGGCGCCATCCTCTGGAACCTGCTCACCTGGCTGCTCGGACTGCCGTCGAGTTCGTCGCACGCGCTGTTCGGCGGACTGATCGGCGCGACCCTGATGTCGGTCGGCACCTCCGGGGTCAACGGCGGTGTCGTCGTCACCAAGGTACTGATTCCCGCGCTGGCCGCGCCCGTTGTCGCCGGTCTGGCGGCCCTGCTCGCGACGAGGCTGACGTACCGGATCGGCCGCCGCACCGACGACCGGGCCACCGCCAAGGGCTATCGCGCCGGACAGATCGCCTCGGCCGGGCTGGTCTCGCTCGCCCATGGCACCAACGACGCGCAGAAGACCATGGGGGTCATCACGCTGGCGCTGGTCACCGGCGGTGTGCTCGCCCCCGGTTCCAACCCGCCGCTGTGGGTGATCGTCTCGGCCGGTACGGCGATCGCGCTCGGTACGTACCTCGGTGGCTGGCGCATCATCCGCACCATGGGCACCGGGCTCACCGATCTCCGGCCGCAGCAGGGCTTCGCCGCCCAGACCAGTGCCGCGACCGTCATCCTGGCCTCCTCCCATCTGGGCTTCTCGCTCTCCACCACACAGTCCTGCTCGGGCGCGGTGATGGGCGCGGGGCTCGGGCGCCGGGGCGGTACGGTCCGCTGGTCCACCGCGGGCCGGATGTTCGCCGCCTGGGGACTGACACTGCCCGCCGCCGGAGTGGTCGCCGCGGGCGCGGAGTTCCTGACGGGGCAGGGCAGTTGGGGTGTATCGGTCGTCGCCGCACTGCTGGTCGTACTCTCCGGCGCGATCTGGCTCGCCGCGCGCCGTCGCCCGGTCGACCACACCAATGTCAACGAGACCGTGACCGGGGAGCCGGGGGCCAGGACCGCCCCGGCCGTCACCCCCTCCCCCGCGTCCGCGGGCGATCTGTCGACCACCATCCCGGCGCCTCCGGGCAGCACGGGCGAACCGGCGCGCACCGCCCGGGTCTGAGGCCCCCACGGCGCGGGGAAGAAAAGGAAGAGAGATGGGCATGAAGATCGACTGGGCGGCGCTCGGCTCCGTCTTCGGGGTCAGTCTGGCGGCGACCGTCGGGCTCGTGGGCCTGTTCACCCTGGGCGTCGTCGGGCTCGCCAGGCACGAGTCCGCCACCGCCACCACCGCCGGGCAGGGCGGAGCGGGTACGGCGGGTCTGGCGCGGGCGGGCGCGTATGCCTGCTTCGCGCTCTGTGTGGCGGCCGTGGCGTACGGGATCCGGCTGATCGTGGCCTGACCGCCGTCCGGTCCGCTCCGGGTCTGCCGCAGGTCCGCTCCGGCTCTGTTCCGCTCCGGGTCTGCCGCAGGTCCGCTCCGGGTCCGCTCGCGGCCGGACCGTGGCCGGTGTGGGGCTTCGCACACTGTCCCGTCGCAGGTCAAGGATGAGTTGACGGGTGTTTGCGCAGCGTGGTGGACTTCCGGGGCCATTTACGGCGGCAGAAGAGGAAGCCGGTGCGAATCCGGCGCGGTCCCGCCACTGTCACTGGGAGCCCTGTCCCAGGAGCCAGGAACTCTCGCCGCCGCACCACGTCGAGCCGGGGCGCGGACCCTGAGTGAGGACAAGTCGCCATGCCTGGCAGCGGTGTGTCCGCCATGCGCGGTGGCGGTTCGGCCGCCGAGCGGATCTTCGCGTACGGCGCCACCGCCGGCCTGCTGGGCGACCGGCTGTTCGCCGATCCGCGCCGGGGCCATCCGGTGGCCGCGTTCGGCCGGGCGGCGGGGGCAGTCGAGCGGGTGCTGTGGCACGACCACCGCGGCTGGGGCGCGTTGCACACACTGGTGTGCGCCGGAGGCGCCGTCGGCCTCGCGCTCCTCGCCACCCGGGCCGCTGAGGGCATGGGCGGCGCGAGGGCGGGCCGTACCGCTTCCGTCGCGCTGACCGCCGTGGCCACCTGGTCCGTGGTCGGAGGTACGTCCCTGGGCCGGGAGGCGCGTGCCATCGGCTCGGCGCTCGACGCCGGGGACATCGAGCTGGCCAGGGAGCGGCTGCCGCACCTGTGCGGGCGCGATCCGCAGAGTCTGGACGGGCCGGAGATGGCCCGCGCCGTCGTGGAGTCCGTCGCCGAGAACACCTCGGACGCCGTCGTGGGCGCGCTGCTGTGGGGTGCGGTCGCGGGGGTGCCGGGGCTCGTGGGGTTCCGGGCCGTGAACACCCTGGACGCGATGGTGGGTCACAAGTCGGCCGTGTACCGAAGGTTCGGATGGGCGTCGGCCCGGCTCGACGATCTGGCGGGCTGGCCCGGGGCCCGGCTGACCGCCGCGCTGGCCGTTCTGGCCGGTGACGACCCGCGCGGGGCGCTGCGGGCGGCGTGGCGGGACGCGCGGAAGCATCCGAGCCCCAACGCGGGCCCGGTCGAGGCATCGTTCGCGGGCGCGCTGGGCGTACGGCTCGGCGGGACGCTGGCGTACGGCGGGCGGGTGGAGCACCGGCCCGTACTGAACGGCGAGGGGCGGCCTGTGAGGACAACCGACATCGAGCGGGCGGTACGGCTATCGCGCCGGGTGAGCGGGCTGGCCCTCGCGGCCTGTGTCGCGGGCCGCTTCGCGTACGGCGCGATACGCCGTACCGCCTCCGGATCCGCGTCCGACTCCGCTTCCGGATCCGGCGCGGCGGCCCGTACGCCCATCGGCTCGACGGACCGATGGGGGCGCGGATGAGCCGGGGCGGGCGCGGCGGTGGCCTGCTGGTGGCCGGGACCACCTCCGACGCGGGCAAGAGCGTCGTCACGGCGGGGATCTGCCGGTGGCTGGTACGCCGGGGGGTGAAGGTCGCGCCCTTCAAGGGGCAGAACATGTCGCTCAATTCCTTTGTGACGCGCGAGGGCGCGGAAATCGGGCGGGCGCAGGCGATGCAGGCGCAGGCGGCGCGGGTGGAGCCGACCGCGCTGATGAATCCGGTGCTGCTCAAGCCCGGTGGGGACCGCAGCAGCCAAGTGGTGCTGATGGGGCGGCCGGTGGGTGAGCTGAGCGCCAAGGGCTTCTTCGGCACAGCCGGAACGGATGGAGCGGACGGGACAGGCAGGACGAATGGGGCGGGCGGGACCGGGGCGGACGGTGACGCGCCGTCCGGAAGGGCACTGCGCGGCGGGCGCCAGGAAGCCCTGCTCGGGCCTGTCCTGGAGTGCCTGGAGGAGCTGCGTGCCACGCATGACGCGGTGATCTGCGAGGGCGCTGGCAGCCCCGCCGAGATCAATCTGCGCCGTACGGACATCGTGAACATGGGCATCGCACGGGCCGCGCGGCTGCCCGTGATGGTGGTCGGCGACATCGACCGGGGCGGGGTCTTCGCCTCCTTCTTCGGTACGACCGCGCTGCTGAGCCCCGAGGACCAGGCACTGGTCGCGGGGTATCTGGTGAACAAGTTCCGGGGCGATGTGTCGCTGCTGGAGCCGGGCCTAGAGATGCTCCGGGGGCTGACCGGACGCGCCACGCTGGGGGTGCTCCCCTGGCGCCACGGCCTCGGTATCGACGAGGAGGACGGGCTGCGGGTCTCCCGGGGCGGTGCCGCCGTGCGCGGCGGGGCACCGGCAGCGCCCCCGTACGGCGAGGAGGTGCTGCGGGTCGCGGTCTGCGCCGTGCCGCTGATGTCCAACTTCACCGATGTGGACGCGCTGGCGGCGGAACCGGGGGTCGTGGTCCGGTTCGTGGACCGGCCCGAGGAGCTGGTGGACGCGGACCTCGTGGTGGTGCCGGGCACCCGCGGCACCGTGCGGGCGCTGGCCTGGCTGCGCGAGCGCGGGCTCGCCGACGCCCTGGCGCGGCGGGCCGCCGAGGGGCGCCCCGTACTGGGGATCTGCGGCGGCTACCAGATCCTCGGCGAGCACATCGACGACGAGGTGGAGTCCCGGGCGGGCGCCGTCGCGGGGCTGGGGCTGCTGCCCGTACGGGTGCGGTTCGAGCCCGCGAAGACCCTGGCCAGACCGTCCGGGATCGCTCTCGGCGAGGCGGTCGAGGGGTACGAGATCCATCACGGCGTCGCGGACGTACGGGGCGGGGACGCCTTTGTCCGCGACGCGCAGGGGCGGGCCCTGGACGGCTGCCGGATGGGACCGGTCCAGGGCACGCACTGGCACGGGGCGCTGGAGAGCGACGCGTTCCGGCGGCGCTTCCTGACGGAGGTGGCGCGGGCGGCGGGCCGGCGCTTCGTCCCCGCTCCCGGCACCAGCTTCGGCGCGTTGCGTGAGGAACAGCTCGACCTTCTCGGTGACCTCATCGAGGAGCACGCGGACACGGACGCGTTGCTGCGGCTGATCGAGGAGGGGGCACCGGCCGGGCTGCCCTTCATTCCCCCGGGCGCCCCATGACCGCCCCCGTACCGGTGCCGCCCACCGGCACCGCCGCGCTCGTGACCGGCATCGTCGCACTCGAAGGAGCGATCAGCATATGAACACCCCTTATCCGTTCACCGCCGTGGTGGGAATGGACGATCTGCGGCTGGCGCTGGTGCTGAACGCGGTCAGTCCCGCCGTCGGCGGTGTGCTCGTACGCGGCGAGAAGGGCACGGCGAAGTCCACGGCCGTACGGGCCCTTTCCGCGCTGCTGCCCGAGCTGGCGGTGGTGCCCGGATGCCGGTTCAGTTGCGATCCCGCCGCGCCGGACCCGGGCTGCCCGGACGGGCCGCACGGGAGCGAGCCGGGCGTGTCGCGGCCCGCCAGGATGGTCGAGCTGCCCGTCGGCGCGTCCGAGGACCGGCTCGTCGGGGCGCTGGACATCGAGCGGGCGCTCGCGGAGGGCGTGAAGGCCTTTGAGCCGGGGCTGCTCGCGGACGCGCACCGGGGTGTGCTGTATGTCGATGAGGTCAACCTTCTGCACGATCATCTGATCGACGTGCTGCTGGACGCCGCCGCCATGGGCGCCTCGTATGTCGAGCGCGAGGGCGTCTCCGTACGGCATGCCGCGCGATTTCTGCTCGTCGGGACGATGAATCCCGAAGAGGGCGAGCTGCGGCCGCAGTTGCTCGACCGGTTCGGGCTCACCGTGGAGGTCGCGGCCTCGCGGGAGCCGGAGCAGCGGGTGGAGGTCGTACGGCGGCGGCTCGCGTACGACGACGATCCGGCCGCGTTCGCCGCGCGCTGGGCCGGTGAGGAGACCGCGCTGCGGGAGCGGATCGTGGCGGCGCGTGCCCTGCTGCCCGAGGTGCGGCTCGGGGACACCGCGCTGCTGCGGATAGCCGCGACCTGTGCCGCCTTCGAAGTGGACGGGATGCGGGCGGACATCGTGATGGCGCGGACCGCGGCGGCGCTGGCCGCGTGGGCGGGGCGTACGGACGTACACGCCGAGGACGTACGGCGGGCCGCGCTGCTGGCGCTGCCGCACCGGCGGCGGCGCAACCCCTTCGACGCGCCGGGCCTTGACGAGGACAAACTCGACGACACGCTCGAGCAGTTCGAGGAAGAAGACCCCAAGGCGGAACACCAGGCGGAAGAGGACGGCAAGGCGGAGGACGGCGGCGACGGGGACGGCAACGGCGGGGACGACGATCCGGGCGACGGCCCCGGAAACGGCGGTCCTGACGGGTCCGGCGGCGGTGGGATCCCGCCGCGACCGGAGGCTGAGGAACCCCAGGGATCCGAAGGGGCCGACACACCGCAGGAGTCCACGCCGGAACGGGACGACACGCCCATCGAGGCCGAGCCGCAGGGCCGGCCGCAGGGCGCGGGAGCCGGTGCCCGTGAGCAGTCCGCCGTCCGGGCCGCCGAGCCGTTCCGTACGAAGGCGCTGAGCGTCCCGGGTCTGGGCGAGGGCGCCGCCGGGCGCCGCTCCCGGGCCCGTACCGAACACGGCAGGACGACCGGAGCGCGCACCCCCAGGGGCGCCCTGACCAGCCTGCATCTCTCCGCGACCGTACGGGCGGCGGCGCCGCACCAGCGGGCGCGCGGGCGCAGCGGCCCCGGTCTGGTGGTCCGCCGCGACGATCTGCGGCAGGCGACCCGCGAGGGGCGTGAGGGCAATCTCGTGCTGTTCGTGGTCGACGCGTCCGGGTCGATGGCGGCCAGGCGGCGGATGAGCGCTGTGAAGGGCGCGGTGCTCTCGCTGCTGCTGGACGCCTACCAGCGGCGCGACAAGGTCGGTCTGGTCACCTTCCGGGGGAAGGAGGCCGAGTTGGCGCTGCCGCCGACCTCGTCGGTGGACGCGGCGGCGGCCCGGCTGGAGTCGCTGCCGACGGGCGGGCGCACCCCGCTGGCCGCCGGGCTGCTCAAGGCGCATGACGTACTGCGCGTGGAGCGGATGCGGGATCCCGCGCGCCGGCCCCTGCTGCTGGTGGTGACGGACGGGCGGGCGACGGGCGGCCCCGGTCCGGTGGCGCTGGCGGAGCGCGCGGCCCGGCTGCACGCGGCGGAGGGGACGGCCTCGGTGGTCGTGGACTGCGAGTCGGGGCCGGTACGGCTCGGCCTGGCCGGTTCGCTGGCCACCGCGCTCGGGGGCGCGGCCATCACCCTCGACGAGCTGCGGGCCGACAGCATCGCCGGCCTGGTCAGGGACGTACAGCGGGACATGCGCGGCGATGCTCGGCACGGCGGCGGGGAGCAGGCCGTACACCGGACCGTACAGCCGGACGTACAGCGGGCCGGCACACCAGCGGGCAGCGCACGCACAGCAGGCAGCGCAGACACAGCAGCAGGCAACGGACGCACCAGGAGGGCCGCGTAATGCCGAAGGGACAGCCGGAAACCGTTCCGGACGACGGTCTCACCACCCGCCAGCGCCGCAACCGGCCGCTCGTGTTCGTCCATACCGGCCCGGGCAAGGGCAAGTCGACGGCGGCCTTCGGGCTCGCACTGCGCGCCTGGAACCAGGGATGGCCTGTCGGGGTCTTCCAGTTCGTCAAGTCCGCGAAGTGGAAGGTCGGCGAGGAGCGGGCGCTGACGGTGCTGGGCGCGAGCGGCGAGGGCGGCCCCGTCGTCTGGCACAAGATGGGCGAGGGCTGGTCCTGGGTGCAGCGCGACAGCCAGCTCTCCAACGAGGAGGCGGCGCGCGAGGGCTGGGAGCAGGTCAAGCGCGATCTGGCCGCCGAGACCCACAAGCTGTACGTCCTGGACGAGTTCGCCTATCCGCTGCACTGGGGCTGGGTGGACACCGACGAGGTCATCGAGGTGCTGCGGGACCGTCCCGGGACCCAGCATGTGGTGATCACCGGGCGCAACGCCCCTGAGAAGCTGATCGGCTTCGCGGATCTCGTCACCGAGATGACCAAGATCAAGCACCCGATGGACACGGGCCAGAAGGGCCAGCGGGGCATCGAGTGGTGACCGTCCCGCGCCTGGTCGTCGCCGCGCCCTCGTCCGGCAGCGGCAAGACCACGGTCGCGACGGGGCTGATGGCGGCCTTCTCGGAGCGCGGTCTGGCCGTATCACCGCACAAGGTGGGGCCCGACTACATCGATCCGGGCTACCACGCCCTGGCGGTCTCCTCCGGCGGCCGGGCGGTCTCCTCGGGCGGGCGGGCGCGCCCCGGCCGGAATCTCGACGCGTACATGTGCGGTCCCGGACTGATCGGGCCGCTGTTCGCGCATGGCGCGGCGGGCTGCGATCTGGCGGTCGTCGAGGGCGTGATGGGGCTGTACGACGGTGCGTCCGGGCAGGGCGAACTGGCCTCCACCGCTCAGGTGTCGAAGCTGCTGCGGGCCCCGGTGGTGCTGGTGGTGGACGCCTCGTCGCAGTCCCGCTCCGTGGCCGCGCTGGTGCACGGCTTCGCCTCCTGGGACCCGGAGGTACGGATCGGCGGGGTGATCCTCAACAAGGTCGCCACCGACCGGCACGAGCGGCTGCTGCGCGACGCGCTGGACGAGTCGGGCGTGCCGGTGATGGGCGTGCTGCGGCGTACAGAACAGGTGGGGACGCCCTCGCGCCATCTCGGTCTGGTGCCGGTCGCCGAGCGGCGCGCGGAGGCGGTCGCCTCGACGCGCGAACTGGCCGCGCGGGTCAGGGCCGGATGCGATCTGGAGGCGCTGCTGGCCCTGGCGCGCAGCGCGCCCGCGCTGGACACCACGGCGTGGGAGCCGGCGGGCGCGCCGGTCGTTCCCGCGGGGCACGGGCGGCCGGTGATCGCGGTGGCCGGCGGGCCCGCGTTCACCTTCTCGTACGCGGAACACACCGAGCTGCTGACGGCCGCGGGCGCGGACGTCGTACCGTTCGACCCGCTGCGGGACGAGCGGCTCCCGGCCGGAACCCGGGGGCTGGTGATCGGTGGCGGCTTTCCCGAGGTGTACGCGCCGGAGCTGTCCGCCAATGAACCGCTGCGGAAGGCGGTGGCGGAGCTGGCGCACGCCGGAGCGCCCGTGGCGGCCGAGTGCGCCGGGCTGCTCTATCTGGCGCGGTCGCTGGACGGGAAGCCGATGTGCGGGGTGCTGGCCGCCGACGCGCGGATGTCGGAGCGGCTGACGCTGGGCTACCGGGAGGCGGTGGCGGTCGGTGACAGCGCGCTGGCGCCGGCCGGGACCCGGGTGCGGGGGCACGAGTTCCACCGGACGGTGCTGGCACCGGGCGCGGGGGACGCTCCGGCCTGGGGCGTGGTGCACCCGGACCGCCGGGTGGAGGGATTCGTACAGCGGGGTGTGCACGCCAGCTATCTGCATACGCACTGGGCGGCGGCGCCGGAGATGGCACGCCGGTTCGTGGCGCGGTGCGCGGTATGAGCGCTGCGTTGTCGGCGAGCGCCGCCCTGCCCGCCGTCCATGTCCTGTCGGCGAGCGCCCCCTTGTCGGCGCACCCCGCACCCTCGGCGCGCCATGCCTTGTCACCGGGCCATGCCGTGTCGCCGGGCCATGCCCTGTCAGCCGGCGATTCCGACCACCAGCCAGATGAAGGCCACGCCCAGGACCGTGCAGAGCAGGGTGGAGCGGGCGGGATGCTCGTGGTGCGCCTCGGGCAGGATCTCGGCGGCGGCGAGATAGAGCAGGGCGCCGCCGAAGAACCCGAGATAGCCGGCGAGCGCCTCCTCGGGCAGATGGAAGAGCAGGGTGGAGGCGGCGCCGAGGACCGGCGCGACCGCGTCCGCGACCAGCATCAGAACCGCTCTGCGGCGGTCGTTCCCGTACAGGCTGGTGAGCGTGTACGTGTTGAAGCCGTCGGCGAAGTCGTGGGCGATGACGGCCAGTGCGACGGCCGCGCCCATGCCGCCGCCGACCTGGAAGGCGGCACCGAGGGCGATCCCGTCCATCAGGCTGTGGCCCACCATGGCCGCGGCGGCGGTGAGCCCGATCTGAGGCACGCGGACAGCGGCGCCGCCGCCGACGGTGGCACGGGCGGTGCTCCGGGCCGCAGCGCTGCTCCGGGCCGCAGCGCCAGGGACGGTGCTACGGGCCGCGCCGGGGCCTTCGCGACGGACCGCGGGGTACGCGGCGGCCCCGGGCGGGACCGCCTCCGGTACGGGTCCCTCCTGCACGGCGCTCTCCTGTGGGGCGCTCCGCTGCGGGGCGGCGCCGTGGGAGGCCTGACGAACCGCGAGCAAACGTTCCACCAGATGGGCTACGAGAAAGCCGCCCACGAAGAGCAGCAGCGCCCGCGGCACACCGAGGAACTCCTGCCCCGCGGCACGCATCGCCTCCGGCAGCAGATCCAGTCCGACGACACCGAGCATCAGGCCCCCGGCCAGGCCCAGTACGAGATGGCGGCGGTCGGTGACGCGCTGCGCCGTCCAGCCGCCGAACAGCGTCATGAGGAACGCGCCGAGCGCGACGAACACGGCCATGCGCCCCTGCATAGCCGATCGGACGGCCCTTCCGCACATCCGCGCCCCGCGCCGCTGCCACGCCCCGGGGCGCTTCCGGTACACGCGGCCCCACCCGGACTCACGCCCCCGTCCGAACCCGCGCCCTCGGCGGGACTCATGCCGCCACCGGGACTCGCGCCGCCCGCGGACCGGGCTCTGGTGGTGGGGGTCGGTGCGAGCCGGGCCGCTTCCGTCGGGGAAGTGCTCGGGCTGATCGAGGAGACTCTGCGGGACGCCGGGCTCGCGCCGGGCTCGGTCGTGGAGCTGGCGACCGTCGACACCAAGGCCGATACCCCCGCGATCGCCGGGGCCGCCGGACAACTGGGCGTACCGGTACGGGGGTACGCGGCTGCTCTACTGGCGGGCATCCCCGTACCCCATCCGTCGAGCGCGCCGCTGGCGGCGGTGGGTACGGCGTCGGTCGCGGAGGCCGCCGCGCTCGCGGGCGGGGGCGTACTCCTCGTACCGAAACGGACGTCGCGTCCCGAGGGCCGGCCGGCGGCGGTCACCTGTGCGGTGGCGTACAGGGGCCGGTGCGGAGTGGAACCGCCGGGGGCGGAGATGATGTCGGTGTCGACGACAGAGACCGGCCGATGACAGCGGTCGGTCGGTGAGAGAACAGTGGATGAATGTGGCCGGCTGGTGAGAGCGGCCGACCGACAGTGGCGACAAGCTGCCACCGGTGAACAGTTGACCGACGAAAACCGTTGACGGTAAAGAACAGCGGGCACGCGCGACCGCGCGCCGCACCATGACGCCCCGGTACCCCGGTGGCATTCGGAAGGGAGCCCGGTGACCCGCGTCGACCAGCCCATCGAGAGCGTCGCGCCCCACACGAGGGGGCCGCGCCCGCACCGGCCCTGCCAGGCCCTCATGTCCGTGTCCGTGTCCGGCATGGACATATCCATGTCCGGCGATCACCCGAATGGCCGCCATGTCTACGCGCGGTGATCTCCATGATCTGCGCCATCACGGCGATGTCGAGATGCGGGACGGTGCGGAGGGGCTGATAGACCTCGCGGTCAATGTGCGTACGGGCACTCCCCCGGAGTGGCTGCGCGCCCGTATCGCCGACTCGCTCCGCGGGCTCGCCGCGTACCCCGACGGGCGGGCGGCGCGGGAGGCGGTCGCGGCGCGGCACGGGCTGCCGGTGGAGCGGGTGCTGCTGACGGCGGGCGCGGCGGAGGCGTTCGTGCTGCTGGCCCGTGCCCTGCCGGTGAAGCGGCCGGTGATCGTCCATCCGCAGTTCACCGAGCCGGAGTCGGCGCTGCGGGACGCGGGGCACTCGGTGCGGCGGGTGCTGCTGGGCGTGGCGGACGGTTTCGTGCTCGATCCGGGGGCGGTTCCGGAGGACGCGGATCTGGTCATGATCGGGAATCCGACGAACCCGACGTCCGTGCTCCACCCGGCCGACGCGATAGCCAAGCTCGCCCGTCCCGGCCGGACGCTGGTGGTGGACGAGGCGTTCATGGACGCGGTGCCGGGCGAGCCGGAGGCGCTGGCGGGGCGTACGGATGTGCCGGGGCTGGTGGTTCTGCGCAGCCTCACCAAGACCTGGGGGCTCGCGGGGCTGCGGATCGGCTATGTCCTGGCCGAACCGGAGACGGTGGCGACGCTGGGGCGGGCCCAGCCGCTCTGGCCGGTCTCGACACCGGCGCTGGCCGCGGCGGAGGCGTGCATGTCGCCCGAGGCGCTCGCGGAGGCGGAGAGCGCCGCGTGCCGGACGGCGGTGGAGCGCGCCCATCTGCTGGCCGGGCTGGCGGAGTTCGAGGAGATACGGACCGTGGAGGCGGCGCGGGGGCCGTTCGTACTCGCCCATATGACCCGGGCGGACGCGGTACGGGCGCGGCTGCGCACCCTGGGTTTCGCGACCCGCCGGGGCGACACGTTCCCGGGGCTCGACACCGACTGGCTGCGTCTGGCGGTCCGCGACCGCACCACGACGAACCGGTTCCTCCAGGCCCTGGACCAGTCGCTGACCGCGGTCGGCTGCTGAGTCGCTGATCGCGGTCGGCTGCTGAACCGCTGGGTTGCCGGGCTGCTGGGTTGCCGGGTTGCTGGGAGCGAGGCGCGCGGCGCCGGACGGACTGCTGTGCTGTTCAGCCCGTCCGGCGCCCGAGGACCGACCGGGTCAGCGCCTCGCGCGACTCCTCGTCAGGGCCAGCGTCGCGCCGCCTGCCGTCAGCAGAAGGGCCGCGCCGCCCGCCAGCCAGGGCGTCATGGAGTTGCCGCCCGTTTCGGCGAGGTTCGGCTTGGCCGGCTCCGCCGCGGTCTGCGGCTTCAGATCCGGCTGCTCGGGCCGCTCCGGCTGAACGGCCCGGTCGACCGGCCGTTCCGGTGCCGCCGGTGCCGCCGGTGACTCACAGGTGGCTCCGGCGAGCGTGACCGTGCCCTCGACCTCCGCGACATTCAGCTTGAGCGGGTTGAGGGACACGTTGAGTTCGAGCGCGGCGGCCGCGGCCGTACGGGACGTGGTGCTCGTCCTGGACAGTTCGAGCGTCACCTCGCCCACGCCCGGCACCTCGACACGGGTCGTACCGGCCGTGGAGAGCGTGAGCCGCTTGCCGAGGACCGTCACCGGGCCCAGCAGATTCGACTCGGCGACCGGCCGCTTCCCCGCTTCGCAGACCGCCTTGGAGGTGACCTCCTGGATCTCGATCAGCGAGAGCAGCGGCAGCCCGGGGACATGGACCTTCGCATGGGCGAGGTTGGTGTAGCCCTCCGCCCTGCCCTCGTCGGCCGTCGCCTTCGCGGTCGCCACATCGGCACGGAGCACGCTCACCGGCCGGCCGCCGTCGACGCCGTCCAGCGTGACGGTCAGCGCGGTCTTCTCCGAACTGGCGGGCGCCTGCACCTCGTTGAGCGCGGCCCTGAGCGGCACTCGGACGGTCTTGTTGAGCAGGGACACATCGAGGCCGGTCTTCAGTACGACCGCGCTCGCCCGCCCTTCGCCGCTGCCGCCCGCGCCGCCCGAACCGCTGCCAGGGCCCTCGGTGGCCTGCGCGGGTACGGCGAGGAGCGCGGGCCCGGCCGTCAGCGCGGCGGCGGCCATGACACCGGCCCACCGGCGTACGGGCATGCGGAAGGTATTGCTGTTCACGATGTGGAACCCCCACAAGAGACTTGGCGTCGCCGGTCCGCCGAACGGGGACACGCGGCGGTGGCGACCGAGACACCGGAATCTTTACGCACGAAGAGTGAACTGGCAGACACCTGGGGTGAGTTCACTCCAAAGTGGGGTTTCCGGGCCCATATTCGATTCTTGTGGCACATGCGTTCCTCAACGCCTCACCGACAACACGATCGGACGAGGTCAGGGGGCGTACGCCGACCCGTCACCGAAGCGCACACGAAGGGCGACCGACGAGCGCACATAAGGCACTTCAACGACGTCGGCCGCCCCCGCGTCACGCTCCGTCAATCACGCGCCCGTTCAGTACGATCCGACGCGGCGCGGTCAGCACCCGTACGTCCGCCCGCGGATCCTCGTCGTACACCACCAGATCCGCCGGAGCGCCCTCGTCGAGCGCCGGCCGGCCCAGCCAGCGCCGGGCACCCCAGGCCGCCGCCGAGATGGCCTCCACGGGAGGGATACCGGCCTTCGCCAGCTCCGCCACCTCGGCGCCCACCAGTCCATGGGCCAGCCCGCCGCCCGCGTCCGTACCGGCGAAGACCGGGATGCCCGCGTCGTACGCCGCGCGCACGGTGTCGTAGCGGCGCTCGTACAGCCGGTTCATATGCGCCGACCAGCGCGGGAACTTGCTCGCGCCGCCCGCCGCGAGCCGCGGGAACGTCGCGATGTTCACCAGGGTCGGGACGATAGCGACACCGTGCTCCGCGAAGAGCGGAATGAGGTCCTCGGTGAGTCCGGTCGCGTGCTCGACGCAGTCGATCCCCGCCTCGACGAGATCACGCAGGGCGACCTCCGCGAAGCAGTGCGCGGTGACCCGGGCGCCGAGCCGGTGCGCCTCCGCGATGGCCTCCTCGACCTCGCGGCGCGGCCAGCAGGCGGTCAGATCGCCCGCGTCCCGGTCGATCCAGTCGCCGACGAGCTTGACCCAGCCATCGCCGCGCTTGGCCTCCCGGGCGACATACGAGACCAGGTCCTCGGGCTCGATCTCATGGGCGAACTCACGGATGTAACGGCGGGTACGGGCGATATGGCGGCCCGCCCTGATGATCTTCGGCAGATCCTCGCGGTCGTCGATCCACCGGGTGTCCGCGGGCGATCCCGCGTCCCGCAGCAGCAGGGCGCCCGCGTCCCGGTCACCGAGCGCCTGCTTCTCGCTGGTCGCGGCGTCGACGGCACCGTGGTGGTCCAGACCGACATGGCAGTGGGCATCCACGAGACCGGGCAGCGCCCAGCCCTGGACCGTACGGACATCACGGGCGGCGGCGCCGGACGGGCGTTCGTAGGTGATCCTGCCGCCCACCACCCACAGCTCGTCCCTGACCTCCTCGGGCCCGACGAGCACCCGCCCCTTCACCCGCAGCACCGTGTGATCGCTCATGGGCAGCACTGTACGAGGCCCGGGCGGCACCGGAAGAGGCCGTGGGCACCTTCCGCCGGCCGGGACCGGCGGCCCGGAAATCGCGGGCGACATCAATTCCTGCTCTTGCCTCGCCCTTGTCCTGCTCTTGAATACCGAATACACGCGCACCGAAAGCACAAAAAGCGCTGGTTATTTATCACGGACAGCTTCCCCCATTCGCCTGCCCGCTTCTCCCGACCCTAAACACCGCAATTTCGCGAGCGTTACGGAGATGTGACCGACCCCACAGGCGGCACCGTATCGGTGTCGTATCGCCCGGAAATCTGCGGACATTCTACCCATCTTTACCCGGGCGCGCAGAGGCAGCCGCGCACGCGCGATAACACAAGTCCGCTTCTTGCCCAACCCCTGCTCAAGATGCATCTTTTGTTTTCGCTGGGTAAATTCAATACCTATGACCGCCGCACAAGCAGACTTTGCAGGCGCCCGAAGCGAATTCCCCCCATCCCCGACGATCGACGCCCCACGAGTGGAGGACGGAGCCGCGATCTGGCGTATCGCCCGTGACTCCGAGGTCCTGGACCTCAACTCCTCGTACAGCTACCTGCTGTGGTGCCGCGACTTCGCCGCCACATCCGTCGTCGCCCGTGACGCCGGAGGAGTACCGATCGCCTTCGTCACGGGATACATCCGTCCCGAGCGTCCCGCCGCCCTGGTCGTCTGGCAGGTGGCAGTCGACCGGGAGCAGCGGGGGCGCGGGCTCGCCGGCACCCTGCTCGACGCGCTGACCGCCCGGGTGGTGCGGAAGTTCGGGGTATCGGCGATCGAGACGACCGTGACCCCGGACAACGCGGCCTCGGACCGGCTGTTCACCGCGTTCGCCGCACGCCATGGCGCGGTGCTGGAGCGCGAGGTCCTCTTCGACGGGGGGATGTTCCCGGACGGGGACGGCGACGGGGCGCACCAGCCGGAGGTGCTGTACCGGATCGGTCCGCTCTCCCCGCTCCCCGGGCCCGCGCGGGCCACCCGGCCCACCGGGCACGCCCGGCCCACGCCCTGAGCACGCCGGGTCACCACCGGACCGGGCCGAGCCGCCCCTCAGCCGTACGCGAGCGAGGCTCTACGCGAGTCGGCCGTCGCACGAGTGCCGCACGTCAGAGCCGTGAGCGAGCCCGAACCGTACGGGAGCGAGAGCCCGAGCCGTACGGGTACGAGCCGGCACCCGGACCCAGTGCGCACCGGCACACCCCGCCCGTCCCTCACCCTCCCTCCTCACCTTTATCGGTCACCCCCATCGGTCACCCCCATCGGCAGGAGATTCCTGTGACCATCACCCCGCCCGCACTGAGCGTCTTCGAGACCCTTGAGTCCGAGGTGCGCAGCTACGGCCGCGCCTGGCC
>NZ_LATD01000216.1 GCF_000981895.1 Streptomyces odonnellii
GTGCGGCGGCGGGCGATACGGGTGGGGGACGCCCACTCGGCAGGGGGCTCCGGCGGGGCCTCCGCCGGCGCGTTCGCCGCCGCGGCGCGCGCCCGGACCACCGCCAGCGCGGCTGCCAGCTCCTCCCGGGTGGGATTCCCCCGTACCACAACCTTGATCATGTGCGGCTCCCTTCCTACAGCGGAATGTTCCCGTGCTTCTTCGGAGGCAGGCTCTCCCGCTTCGTACGCAACTGCCGCAGCCCCTTCACGATATGCGCCCGGGTGTCCGACGGCATGATCACCGCGTCGACATAGCCGCGCTCCGCCGCCACATACGGATTGAGCAGCGCGTCCTCGTACTCCCGGATCAGCCCGGCGCGCGCCGCCTCCTGCGCCTCCTCGTCACCGGCCGCGGCGATCGTACGGCGGTGCAGGATGTTCACCGCGCCCTGCGCGCCCATCACCGCGATCTGCGCGGTCGGCCAGGCCACATTGAGGTCGGCGCCGAGATGCTTGGAGCCCATCACGTCGTACGCGCCGCCGAAGGCCTTGCGGGTGATCACCGTGATCAGCGGGACCGTGGCCTCGGCGTACGCGTAGATCAGCTTGGCGCCGCGCCGGATGATCCCGCCGTACTCCTGGTCCACGCCCGGCAGGAAACCCGGCACGTCCACGAAGGTCAGCACCGGCACATTGAAGGCGTCGCAGGTACGGACAAAACGTGCCGCCTTCTCCGAGGCGTTGATGTCCAGACAGCCCGCGAACTGGAGCGGCTGGTTGGCGACCACGCCGACCGGGAAGCCCTCGACCCGGCCGAAGCCGGTGATGATGTTCGGCGCGAACAGCGCCTGCGTCTCCAGGAACTCACCGTCGTCCAGCACCCGCTCGATGGCCGTGTGCATGTCGTACGGCTGGTTCGCGGAGTCCGGGATCAGCACATCGAGATCGCGGTCGTCGGCGGTCGTCGTGAGATCGGCCGGCTCGGGGAACGCGGGCGGTTCGGAGAGATTGTTCGAAGGGAGGTACGACAGCAGGGACTTGACGTAGTCGATCGCGTCCTTCTCGTCACCCGCCATATGGTGCGCGACCCCGGACGTGGTGTTGTGCGTACGGGCGCCGCCCAGCTCCTCGAAGCCCACGTCCTCGCCGGTCACCGTCTTGATCACATCGGGGCCCGTGATGAACATGTGCGACGTCTGGTCGACCATCACCGTGAAGTCGGTGATCGCCGGGGAGTAGACCGCGCCGCCCGCGCACGGGCCGACGATCAGGCTGATCTGCGGCACCACACCCGAGGCGTGCACATTGCGGCGGAAGATCTCGGCGAACAGCCCGAGCGCGGCCACCCCCTCCTGGATCCGCGCGCCGCCGCCGTCGTTGATGCCCACGACGGGGCAGCCGGTCTTCAGCGCGAAGTCCATGACCTTGACGATCTTCTCGCCGTACACCTCGCCCAGCGAGCCGCCGAAGATGGTGAAGTCCTGTGAGTAGACACAGACCGGGCGCCCGTCGACCGTGCCGTACCCGGTGATCACACCGTCGCCGTACGGACGGTTCTTCTCGATGCCGAAGGCCGTGGAGCGGTGCCGGGCGAACTCGTCCAGTTCGACGAACGACCCCTCGTCCATCAGCAGCCCGATCCGCTCGCGCGCGGTCAGCTTGCCCTTGGCGTGCTGCTTCTCCACCGCGCGGGCCGAACCGGCGTGCGTGGCCTCCTCGATGCGGCGCTGGAGATCCGCGATCCGGTCCGCGGTGGTGTGGGCGGCGGACCCGGCGGCGGACAGGGCCGCGGATCCCTCGGTGGATCCTGCTGCGGTTCCGGGGGCGTTTTCCGGCTCGGACATCGGGATGCGGCTCCCTGCGGGGTCACGGATGCGGTTGTTCCGGTGCTGCTGATCTCTGTGCTGCTGATCTCTTCCGGCGCTACTGATCCGTAGCGTATCGGCGCCGATACCGTTCGGCAGTGCGGTGTTCCCCACACCTAGGGTGGCTTGCATGAACGACTCCCACACCCCCGTGAGCCGCTGGTCCGACCTGGACCGCCCCCCTCTCGACGCTACCGCTCTGCGCCGGGCGCTGGTCAGGCCCGGCGCCCTGTGGACCTCGGCCGACGTGGTCCCCGAGACCGGCTCCACCAACTCGGACCTCGCCCTGCGGGCCGGGGCCGGCCGCGCGGAGGAGGGCGCGGTGCTGGTCGCCGAGGAGCAGACCGCCGGGCGGGGGCGGCTGGACCGGCGCTGGACGGCGCCCGCGCGCTCCGGGCTGTTCTTCTCCGTACTGCTCAAACCGGGCCCCGACGTGCCGGTCGCGCGGTACGGCTGGCTGCCGCTGCTCACCGGAGTGGCCGTCGCGACGGGCCTGGCGCGGGCGGCGGGCGTGGACACGGCCCTCAAATGGCCCAACGACCTGCTGGTGACCGTCGCCGGCGAGGAGCGCAAGGCGGGCGGGATCCTCGCCGAGCGGGTGGGCGACGACGCGATCGTCGTGGGCATCGGCCTCAACGTCTCGCTGCGGGAGGCGGAACTGCCCGTACCGACGGCCGGTTCCCTGGCCCTCGCGGGCGCCGCGTCGCTGGACCGGGACATCCTGCTGCGCGCGGTGCTGCGCTCGCTGGAGCACTGGTACGGGGAGTGGCGCGCGGCGGGCGGCGATCCGGTGCTGTCCAGGATCCAGGAGACGTACGCGGCGGGCTGCGCGACGCTGGGGCGTACGGTACGGGCCCAGCTTCCCGGCGGCGGCGAACTGGCCGGTGAGGCGGTGGCGGTGGACGGCGACGGCCGGCTTGTCGTACGGACCGCGGACGGCGAGCGGCACGCGGTCGGCGCGGGCGACATCGTGCACCTGCGCGCTGCGGACTGACGCGCGGCGGACCGCGCGGGCTGAACGGCGCGGCACCCGGAGCCGTACCAAGGGCGTGTACGAGCCGTACCAAGGACACGTACGGAGGAGACAAAAGCCCACCCGAACCGGGCACACCGGCGGCCTCCCGGACGTATAAATAGGCTGGTGGGTGGGACGTGAGCCAGGGCACACCTGCCGTATCGTTGAGGCGGTCCACGACAGATCGGCAGGACAGTGCGCAGGGAACGGGCAGGAGGCGGCTGGTGACCGTCGACGACGCGACTTCCGGCGAGGACGCGCGGCGCCCGTCGGAACGGTCCGGATACCCTACCCCCCACCATGTCGTCAACCACACGGCCGAGCCGACGCACGACCCCCTCGCCATCCGCCTCGAACAGCTCATCCTCGGCGCCGAGCGCCGCTACACCCCCTTCCAGGCGGCCCGTACCGCCGGGGTCTCCATGGACCTCGCCTCCCGCTTCTGGCGGGCCATGGGCTTCGCCGACATCGGCCAGGCCAAGGCCCTCACCGAGGCGGACGTCCTGGCGCTGCGCAGGCTCGCGGGTCTGGTGGAGGCCGGACTGCTCAGCGAGCCGATGGCGATCCAGGTGGCCAGGTCGACGGGGCAGACCACGGCCCGGCTCGCGGAGTGGCAGATCGACTCGTTCCTGGAAGGGCTCACCGAGCCGCCCGAGCCGGGGATGACCCGTACAGAGGTCACATATCCGCTGGTGGAGCTGCTCCTGCCGGAGCTGGAGGAGTTCATCGTCTATGTCTGGCGGCGCCAGCTCGCCGCCGCCACCGGGCGGGTCGTGCAGGCCGCGGACGACGAGGAGATGGTCGACCGGCGGCTCGCGGTCGGCTTCGCGGACCTCGTCGGGTTCACCCGGCTGACCCGGCGGCTGGAGGAGGAGGAGCTCGGCGAGCTGGTGGAGGCGTTCGAGACGACCTGCGCCGATCTCGTCGCCGCGCACGGCGGCCGGCTGATCAAGACCCTGGGCGACGAGGTCCTGTACGCGGCGGACGACGCGGGGACGGCGGCGGAGATCGCGCTGCGGCTCATAGACACGATGGCCCACGACGACTCGATGCCGGCGCTGCGGGTGGGGATCGCGTTCGGGACGGTCACCACGAGGATGGGCGATGTCTTCGGTACGACCGTGAACCTGGCCAGCAGGCTCACCTCGATCGCGCCCAAGGACACGGTGCTGGTGGACGGCGCGTTCGCGGAGGAGCTGATCCGTACGCGCGAGGCCCCGGCGTCCGAGGCGGAGGCGGCGGAGACGGCGGCGGAGGCCGAGAAGCAGGGGCAGGCGCCGCCCTCGTACCGCTTCGCGCTCCAGCCGATGTGGCAGCGGCCGGTGCGCGGGCTGGGCGTGGTGGAACCGTGGCTGCTGGGACGGCGGAGCAGCTAGCGCTGTGTGGTCCGGCACGCTCTAGGATCGGCTTCCGGTGAACCGTCGTTAACCGGGAGGGTGTGGTCATGGGCGAGGCCGAGCAGATCGCGGGCGAAGGCGTGGGGGCCGTCGCGGAGGACGGCGCGGAGCGGTTCGGGGAGTTCGTCGTCGTACGGCGGCACGGCCCTGGCGGGCATGTCGCGGAACTGGTCCTGGACCGGCCGCAGGCGATGAACGCCGTCTCGACCGCGATGGCCGCGTCCATCGCCGCGGCGTGCGCGGCACTCGCCGCCGACCGGGACGTACGGGCGGCCGTCGTGACCTCCACCCACGCGCGCGCCTTCTGCGTCGGCGCGGACCTCAAGGAGCGCAACTCCCTCACCGACGCGGAGCTGGTGCGCCAGCGGCCGGGCGCGCGGGCCGCGTACACCGGGGTGCTCGAACTGCCGATGCCGGTGATCGCGGCGGTGCACGGCTACGCGCTGGGCGGCGGGTTCGAGCTGGCGCTCGCCTGCGATCTGATCGTCGCGGACCGTACGGCGGTGCTCGCGCTGCCCGAGGTGTCGGTCGGGGTGATCCCCGGCGGCGGCGGTACGCAGCTCCTGCCGCGCCGGGTCGGGGCCGCGCGGGCGGCCGAACTCGTCTATACGGCACGGCGGGTGGCGGCCGAGGAGGCCGAACGGCTCGGCCTGGCCGACCTGCTGGTGGACGAGGGCGCCGACCGGGACGAGGCGCTCGCGCTGGCGGGCCGTATCGCCGCGAACTCGCCGGTGGGCCTGCGGGCCGCGAAGCGCGCGCTGCGGCTCGGGCAGGGGCTCGATCTGCGGGCCGGACTGGAGGTCGAGGACGCGGCGTGGCGGTCGGTCGCGTTCTCCGGGGACCGCGCGGAAGGCGTCGCCGCCTTCAACGAGAAGCGGAAGCCGGAGTGGCCGGGGGAGTGACTCGGCGGGCGCCCGGTTCGCTCGTACGGGACGCGTGATCACCGCCCGCTCGCTTCAATGATCAATTTCTCCCGTACCGTCCTAAGCTGGGGTAATGGGAGTGGACGGGCGACTGCGCGCCATAGTGGAACTTTCTCAGGCAATGGCGGCGGCCCCGACGGAGAGCGCGTCCTGGCGGGCCGCCGCGCGGGGCGCGATGGAGGCGCTCGGGGGCAGCTTCGGGGCGCTGTCGGTGTGGGAGCGGGACCAGGGGCGGCTCAGGGTGCTGGTGAACGCGGG
>NZ_LATD01000217.1 GCF_000981895.1 Streptomyces odonnellii
CTCCTCCGCTGCCGACACCGTCGACGGCACTCATCTCGCCGCCTACCCCCTCGCCGGTGGCCATGGCCTCGTTCTCGGCGTCGCCGTGGCGGCCGGAGGCCGTGAGCCCGGGGATCACACCATCACCGGTGTCGCCGTCGTCCTGCTCTCCCTTCTCGCGGCGTCCCACCGGAGCGCGGCCGAGGCCGGCCGCTCCGCCGCGCTCGTAAGGCTGCTCCTCGGCGCCACGCCCGCCGAGGCCGCTCCCCTGCTCGGCGCCGGGCCCTGGACCGTGGTCCACGCGCGCGGCGGTGCCACCCCCTTCGCCGCGGGCGCGCTCGCGGCGGCCCTGGGCAGCGCGCTGGTCGAGGCGGACGGCGCGGCGGTCCGTATCCTCACCGACCGCGAGGTCACCGCCCAGCCGGGCTGGATCCTCGGTGTCAGTGACCCCGTGGGTCCCGCGGATCTGGCCGCCGCCGACCTCCGCGCCGGGCGCGCGCTGCGCCGCGCGGAGGCCACCCGCACCCCGCTCGTACGCCACCACGAGGCTGGACTCGCCGGGCTGGTAGCGCCCGAGGAGGCCGCGGCCCACGCCCGGGCCCGGCTTGCGCCGCTCGACGGCTCCCCCGCGCTGGCCGAGACCCTGCGCACCTGGCTCTCGCTGCACGGGAGCTGGGACCGTACGGCGGTGGCGTTGGCCGTGCACCGCAATACGGTCCGCCAGCGCATCGCCCGCTGCGCGGCCCTCCTCGGCGCCGACCTGGACGACGCCGACGTGCGGATGGAGCTGTGGTTCGCGCTGCGCTCCCTGTGACTGTGACATGCGCGACGGCCGCGCGGCACTTATCCACAGGCTCTGTCCACAGCCCTGGACAGCTCCGGTGACCCCCGGGTAACTTCCCACTAGATCTGAGCAAGCGCTTAGCCGAGTCGGCGCGGGTCGGCCGGAGTTGAACGGACAGAGGGGGCTTACGGTGCGTCGTACCGTCTACAACGAGGACCATGAGGCGTTCCGGGAGACCATCCGCGCCTTCATCGAGGCGGAGGTCGTGCCCGTCCACGACGAGTGGTACGCGGCGGGCCAGGCGCCCCGCGACTTCTACTACAAGCTCGGTGAGCTGGGCATCTTCGGTATCGAGGTGCCGGAGGAGTACGGCGGCGCGGGCGAGGAGTCCTTCAAGTTCCAGGCGGTCATCACCGAGGAGACCGCGCGGGCCGGTGTCTCCTTCGGCGGCTCGGGCGTCCATGTCGCGCTCTGCCTGCCATATCTCAAGGCGTATGCGACCGATGAGCAGAAGAAGCGCTGGCTGCCGGACTTCGTCAGCGGCAGGGCGATGTACGCCATCGCCATGACCGAGCCGGGCACCGGGTCCGATCTGGCCGGGATGAAGACGACCGCCAGGCTGTCCGAGGACGGCACGCACTATGTGCTCAACGGCGCGAAGACCTTCATCACGGGCGGTGTCCACGCGGACCGGGTGATCGTCTGCGCGCGTACCGCGCCACCGTCCGCCGAGGACCGTCGCCATGGGATATCGCTGCTGGTCGTGGACACGAAGGCGGAGGGGTACGCGGTCGGCCGCAAGCTCGACAAGCTGGGGCTGAGGATCTCCGACACCGCCGAGCTGTCCTTCACGGACGTCAAGGTGCCGGTCGGGGACCTGCTCGGCGAGGAGAACAAGGGCTTCTCCTATCTCGGCCAGAATCTGCCGCAAGAGCGCCTCGGGATAGCCGTCGGTGCCTATGCCCAGGCAGCGGCGGCGGTCAGGTTCGCGCAGCAGTACGTCCAGGAGCGGACGGTCTTCGGCAAGTCCGTGGCGTCCTTCCAGAACACCAAGTTCGAGCTGGCCGCGTGCAAGGCCGAGGTGGACGCGGCGGAGGCGGTGGTCGACCGCGCGCTGGAAGCGCATGATCTGGGCGAGCTGTCCGCCGCCGAGGCCGCGTCCGCGAAGCTCTTCACCACGGAGGTGGCGCACCGCGTGATCGACAAGTGCCTCCAGTTGCACGGCGGGTACGGCTATATGAACGAGTACCCGATAGCCCGGCTGTACGCGGACAACCGGGTCAACCGTATCTACGGCGGCACCAGCGAGGTCATGAAGATGATCATCGCCAAGTCGATGGGGCTGTAGCGGGCGATGGGGCGGTAGGGCCGAAGGAAGCCGGGACGAGCCGGGGAGAGGCGTCAGAGGGAGGCGTCAGAGGAGACCGGCCTCGTTCAGCAGGTAGGCCGTCATCGGGTCGTAGAAGCGCGGGTCCGTGACATGGTCGTCCAGGGGGACCGTGACCTCCATCGTGCCCTCGGCCTCGGCCAGGAAGAGGGCGGGGTCGTTGCAGTCCGCGTAGCCGACCGAGTCGAGCCCGCGCTGGGCGGCGCACCCGGCCCAGCCGTGGTCCGCGACCACCAGGTCCGGCTGCGGTCTGCCGTCTCGCTCCAGCCCGTCCAGGATCGCGCGCATCGGTTCCGGCGAATGGGTGTGCCAGAGAGTGGCGCCGCGCTCCAGCATGGCGACGTCGGCGAACTGGAAGACCATGCCCTCGTCGGCGGTGAGCCCGGTGGGGATCCGGACGATCTCGCAGCCGGCGGCCCTGAGGGCGTCCGCGGTCTGCCGGTGTACGTCCAGGAGCCCGCCCGGGTGGCCCGTCGCGAACAGTACGCGCTCCTTGGCGGCGGCGGCCTTGCGCAGCCGGGCGGCCATCCGCTCCAGGGCATCGACGGTCAGCTCGGGGTCGATGGTGTCCTGGCCGACCCGGTGCTCGGGGTCGTCATTGACGCCGCACCGCTCGGCCATCACGGCGAGGACGTCCTGCTCGTCGGTCCAGCGCTCGCCCAGCTCAAGACCCAGCCAGTAGTGGCGGTCGCCGTTGGCGAGCTTGCGGTAGTGGGAGAGGTTGTTGTCGCGGGGGGTGGCCACGTCTCCGGCGATACGCGTACGGACGAGGTGGTCGACAAGGGCGGCGCGGCTGGGTATCGGCATGAGCCCATTGTGCCGTCAGCCCCACTCCCCGCGCCGGATGTCCTGCTCTCCGGGCAGCTCCGGACAGCTCCGAACGGCACCGGACGCTGCCCGAACGGCCCACAGGTCCCCGGAACCGCCCTCACGGAGAGCCGTGTCCCCCGCCTCACGGAAACCGTCGCCCCGGGTCACGGAGAGCCGGCGCCGCGCCTCACGGAGAGCCGTCGCCGTTGCCCAGGGCCGCGAAGGCGCCGTGGGCCAGGCGGCGGAGCAGGGATTCTGTTGCTGTGCGAGTCGGAAGGCCGGGGGTGTGGGGGCCCAGATGAGGGGTGGAGTTCAGGAGTCCGAAGACGGCGTGGACCGCGCCTCGGGCCTGGGACTCGGGGACTTCGGGGTAGAGCTGCCGTACGACCTCGACCCACAGCTCCACATACTGGCGCTGGAGCTGCCGCACCAGCTTGCGGTCGGTGTCCCTGAGCCGGTCCAGTTCGCGGTCGTGGAGGGTGATCAACGGGCGGTCGTCGAGGGCGAAGTCGATATGGCCGTCGATCAGCGAGGCCAGTACGGCGGCCGGGTCCGCGGTCTCCCCGGCTCCACGCACCCGCCGTCTGCCGCCGTCCAGCAGTCGGCCGCTGATGCCGACGAGCAGTTCGGCGAGCATGGCGTCCTTGCCCGCGAAATGGCGGTACAGACCGGGGCCGCTTATGCCGACCGCCGCCCCTATCTCGTCGACGCCGACGCCGTGGAACCCGCGCTCGGCGAAGAGGCGCGCGGCCTGCTTGAGGATCTGCTCGCGGCGGGTCGGGGCGGCGGTCCTGGTGCTCATGAGAATTCATTCTAGACAGGGCTGTTAGCGGTCGTTAACCTGAAGGCAACGACGTTAACGCTCGCTAACCCAGCGAGCCCGGTGAAGGGAGCTTCGAGCGATGCAGCAGGCACCGGTGCTGGCGAGCGCCGCGGATCCGGCCGCAGAGTCCTGGCGGATCAATGAGGCGGCGCACGAAGAGCTGGCCGCGGGGCTGCGGGCCCGGCTCGCCGCGGCCAGGCTCGGCGGCGGCGAGAAGGCCCGCGCCCGGCACACGGCCCGCGGCAAGCTGCTGCCGCGCGACCGGGTGGACGCGCTGCTCGACCCCGGCTCGCCCTTCCTGGAGCTGGCGCCGCTCGCGGCCGAGGGGATGTACGACGGCGCGGCCCCGGCCGCCGGGGTGATCGCCGGGATCGGCCGGGTCAGCGGCCGCGAGGTGGTGATCGTCGCCAATGACGCCACGGTCAAGGGCGGCACGTATTACCCGATGACGGTGAAGAAACACCTCCGCGCCCAGGAGGTGGCCCTGGAGAACCGGCTGCCGTGCCTGTATCTCGTCGACTCCGGGGGCGCGTTCCTGCCCATGCAGGACGAGGTGTTCCCCGACCGGGACCACTTCGGGCGGATCTTCTACAACCAGGCCAGGATGTCCGGCGCGGGCATCCCGCAGATCGCGGCGGTGCTCGGGTCCTGCACGGCCGGCGGCGCGTATGTCCCGGCGATGAGCGACGAAGCGGTGATCGTACGCGGGCAGGGCACGATCTTCCTGGGCGGGCCGCCGCTGGTGAAGGCGGCCACGGGCGAGGTGGTCACGGCCGAGGAACTGGGTGGCGGCGAAGTCCACTCCCGGGTCTCGGGCGTCACCGACCATCTCGCGGAGGACGACGCGCACGCGCTGCGGATCGTGCGCACCATCGTCTCCACCCTCCCGGCCCGGGGCCCCCTCCCCTGGCCCGTCGAGCCGGCCGAGGAGCCCAAGGCCGATCCCGCGGGGCTGTACGGAGCGGTGCCGGTGGACTCCCGTACGCCCTATGACGTCCGCGAGGTCGTCGCGCGGCTCGTCGACGGCTCACGGTTCGCCGAGTTCAAGGCCGAGTTCGGTACGACGCTGGTGACCGGGTTCGCACGGATCCATGGGCACCCCGTCGGGATCATCGCCAACAACGGCATCCTTTTCTCCGAATCCGCCCAGAAGGGCGCGCACTTCATCGAGCTGTGCGACCAGCGCGGCATCCCACTGCTCTTCCTCCAGAACATCTCCGGCTTCATGGTCGGCAGGGACTACGAGGCGGGCGGGATCGCCAAGCACGGCGCGAAGATGGTCACGGCCGTGGCGTGCGCGCGCGTGCCGAAGCTGACGGTCGTCATCGGCGGCTCGTACGGAGCGGGCAACTACTCCATGTGCGGCCGGGCCTACTCCCCCCGCTTCCTGTGGATGTGGCCCAACGCCAAGATCTCGGTCATGGGCGGCGAGCAGGCCGCCTCCGTGCTCGCGACCGTCAAGCGCGATCAGATGGAGGGGCGCGGCGAGGAGTGGCCGGCGGAGGACGAGGAGTCGTTCAAGTCGCCGATCCGCGCACAGTACGAGACCCAGGGGAACGCCTATTACGCGACCGCGCGCCTCTGGGACGACGGAGTGATCGACCCGCTGGAGACCCGGCAGGGGGTGGGTCTGGCCCTGACCGCGTGTGCCAACGCCCCACTGCCCCAGCGGGACAGCACGGCGCCCGGCTTCGGCGTCTTCCGGATGTGAGGGTGGGAATGTTCGACACGGTTCTGATCGCCAACCGCGGCGAGATCGCGGTCCGCGTCATCCGCACCCTGCGGAGTCTGGGGGTGCGCTCGGTCGCGGTCTTCAGCGACGCCGACGCGGACGCCCGGCATGTACGGGAGGCCGACACGGCGGTCCGTATCGGCCCGGCGGCGGCGTCCGAGAGCTATCTCTCCATCGGGCGGCTGCTGGCGGCGGCGGAGCGTACGGGAGCGCAGGCGGTCCACCCGGGCTATGGCTTCCTCGCGGAGAACGAGGCGTTCGCGCGCGCCTGCGCCGACGCGGGGCTGGTCTTCATCGGGCCGCCCGCCTCCGCCATCGAGCTGATGGGCGACAAGATCCGCGCCAAGGAGACGGTACGGGCGGCGGGGGTGCCGGTGGTGCCCGGCTCCTCCGGCAGCGGACTGACCGATGCCGAACTGGCCGCGGCGGCCGCGGAGATCGGTATGCCGGTGCTGCTGAAGCCGTCGGCGGGCGGCGGCGGCAAGGGCATGCGCCTGGTGCGTACGGAATCGCTGCTGGCCGAGGAGATCGCGGCGGCCCGGCGCGAGGCGCGGTCCTCCTTCGGGGACGACACGCTGCTGGTGGAGCGGTGGGTGGACCGGCCGCGCCATATCGAGATCCAGATCCTGGCGGACACGCACGGGAACGTGGTGCATCTCGGCGAGCGCGAGTGCTCGCTGCAACGCCGCCATCAGAAGATCATCGAGGAGGCGCCCTCGGTCCTGCTGGACGAGGCGACCCGGGCGGCCATGGGCGAGGCGGCGGTCCAGGCGGCGCGCTCCTGCGGGTACGCGGGCGCGGGGACGGTCGAGTTCATCGTGCCCGGCGGCGACCCCGCGTCGTACTTCTTCATGGAGATGAACACGCGTCTCCAGGTGGAGCACCCGGTCACGGAGCTGGTCACCGGCCTCGATCTGGTCGAGTGGCAGCTCCGGGTCGCGGCCGGTGAGGAACTGCCCTTCGCCCAGGCCGACATCACCCTGACTGGCCATGCCGTGGAGGCCCGGATCTGCGCGGAGGACCCGGCGCGGGGGTTCCTGCCGACCGGCGGTACGGTCCTGGCGCTGCGCGAGCCGCAGGGCGCGGGGATACGGACGGACTCGGGCCTCTCCGAGGGCGCCGAGGTCGGCAGTACGTACGACCCGATGCTCTCCAAGGTCATCGCCTTCGCCCATGACCGCCCCACCGCGCTGCGCAAGCTCCGCGCGGCTCTGGCCGGGACGGTCACTCTCGGCGTCACCACCAACGCCGCGTTCCTCCGCCGGCTGCTGGCCCATCCGTCGGTCGTCGCGGGCGAGCTGGACACGGGCCTGGTGGAGCGGGCGGCGGACTCCCTGCTGCCCGACGGGGTCCCGCCGGAGGTGTACGCGGCGGCGGCAGCGGTCCGGCAGGCGGAGTTGCGGCCGGCAGCGCCGGAGGGCTGGGTGGACCCCTTCTCTGTACCGAACGGCTGGCGCATGGGCGGCACGCCCGTCCCCGTGACACACCATCTGCGGGTGCCGGGACTCGAACCCGTTGCTCAGCGGGTACGGCCCGGGGACAGGTACGAGGTGGAGCCCGACCGGGTCACGGTCACCGTCGACGAGGTGACCCATACCTTCCACCGGGCCGGCGACTGGCTCGGCAGGGACGGGGAGAGCTGGCAGGTGCGGGACTTCGACCCGGTCGAGGCCGCTCTGCGCGCGGGCGCCGGGGGAGGCGGGGTGGACTCGCTGGTCGCACCCATGCCGGGGACGGTCACCGTCGTCAAGGTGGGGCTGGGCGACGAGGTCGCCGCCGGGCAGAGCCTGCTCGTCGTCGAGGCGATGAAGATGGAGCATGTGATCTCCGCGCCGCACGCGGGGACCGTCACCGAGCTGGATGTCACCCCGGGCTCCACCGTCGCCATGGATCAGATCCTGGCCGTCATCACGCCGACCGCGGAACCGGACCCGGATCCGGACCCCGCGCCGGCCCCCGGAATCACGCCCGCCCCGGCCGAAGGCCCAGCCCCGGCGGAAGGCCCAGCACC
>NZ_LATD01000218.1 GCF_000981895.1 Streptomyces odonnellii
CCCTGGCTCAGGCCCCGCCTCGCAGCCCGCACCGGTCTCCTGGCTCCGCCTCCGCTCCCGAGCCCGCCTCGGCCCCCTGGGCTCAGGCCCCCGTCCCAACGCCCGGCGCCCTGCCCAGTCTCGGTATCACCAGGTCCCAGACGACATCCGCGAGCGCCTCCTTCGGCCCGTACGGCACCGGTGTCTCCCCGCCGTCCGCCGCCAGCACCACCGCTTCGTTCTCCGCCGCTCCGAAGGCCTTGCGCTCCCCGACCTCATTGACGACCAGCAGATCGCACCCCTTGCGCCGGAGCTTCTGCCGCCCATGGGCCAGGACGTCGTCCGTCTCCGCCGCGAAGCCCACGATCACCTGCTCGGCATGTGCACGCTCGGCCGAGATCTCCGCGAGGATGTCCGGGTTACGGATGAGGGCCACCGGCGCGGGCTCCTCGCCGTCCTTCTTCTTGATCTTGCCTTCGGCGTACACGGCCGGTCTGAAGTCGGCGACCGCCGCCGCCATGACCACGGCGTCGGCCTCCGCCGCGGCCTTCAGGACAGCCTCCCTGAGCTGTACGGCCGTCCCCACATGGACCACATCGGCACCCGCCGGGTCCGCCATCCCCGTGTTCGCCTCGATCAGGGTGACCCTGGCCCCGCGGGCCACCGCCGTACGCGCCAGGGCGTACCCCTGCTTCCCCGAGGAGCGGTTGCCCAGATAGCGCACCGGGTCGAGCGGTTCGCGCGTACCGCCCGCGCTGACGACGACATGGCGGCCCGCCAGATCCGCTTCCCGCACCACCCGCGCCAGAACCCGGCGGCAGATCTCGAAGATCTCCTCCGGGTCCGGCAGCCGGCCCTTGCCGGTGTCGACGCCGGTGAGCCGCCCGACGGCGGGCTCGATGACGACCGCCCCCCGGCGGCGCAGCGTCGCGACATTCTCCTGCGTGGCGGGGTGCTCCCACATCTCGGTGTGCATGGCCGGGGCGAAGACCACCGGACAGCGGGCGGTCAGCAGGGTGTTGGTGAGCAGATCGTCGGCGAGCCCGTGCGCCGCCCTGGCCAGCAGATCCGCCGTGGCCGGGGCGACGACGACCAGATCGGCGGACTGCCCGATCCGTACGTGCGGCACCTCGTGCACATCCGTCCAGACCTCGGTGGAGACGGGATGCCCGGACAGCGCCGACCAGGTGGCGGCCCCGACGAAGTGCAGCGCGGACGCGGTCGGCACGACCCGTACGTCATGGCCCGACTCGGTGAGCCTGCGCAGCAGCTCGCACGCCTTGTACGCGGCGATCCCGCCCGCGACCCCCAGCACGACCTTCGGCTTCTCCGCCTTCTCTTCCACCGCGTCCCCTCACCTCTCGTACGTACGAAACTCAGAGCACACGCCAAGCACACGCCCAAGGACATGACACACCACAGGCCCGGCAGCGCGCTGCCGGGCCTGTGGATAAAGCAGAGAAAGTACGACTTACTGAGCCGGGCCCTCGATGGCCTCGGAGGTCAGAAGTCCCGCGTTGATCTCGCGCAGGGCGATGGAAAGCGGCTTCTCGTGGACATGGGTGTCCACCAGCGGACCGACGTACTCAAGCAGGCCCTCACCGAGCTGCGAGTAGTACGCGTTGATCTGACGCGCGCGCTTGGCCGCATAGATCACGAGGCTGTACTTCGAGTCCGTGGCCTCAAGCAGCTCATCGATCGGCGGGTTGATGATGCCCTCGGGCGTAGTGATGGAAGAGGACACTCTCTAGCCTTCCGAAGAAAATTCAGGGAGATCAGGGAAAAAGATCATTCAACTGCCATCAAGGCTAGCAGCTCACGCGCGACGTCCTCGACGGAGGTGTTGACCAGCGTCGTATCGAACTCCGACTCGGCGGCCAGTTCCACTTTCGCCGCCTCCAGCCGTCGTTCGATCACCTCGGGCGATTCGGTGCCCCGGCCGGTCAGCCGGCGCACCAGTTCGTCCCAGCTCGGCGGTGCCAGAAAGACCAGCCGGGAATCGGGCATCGATTCCTTGACCTGCCGGGCGCCCTGGAGATCGATCTCCAGCAGTACGGGCTCGCCCGCCGCCAGCCGGTCGTGGACCTCCCGCCGCGGGGTGCCGTACCGGTTGCCCGCGAACTCCGCCCATTCCAGCAGCTCGCCGTTGGCGATCAGCTTGTCGAACTCCTCGTCCGAGACAAAGAAGTACTGGACGCCGTCGCGTTCACCGGGACGCGGCTTTCTGGTGGTGGCCGACACCGAGAGCCATACCTCGGGGTGGACCTTGCGCATATGCGCGACGACCGTGCTCTTGCCGACCCCGGAGGGGCCGGAGAGCACGGTCAGCCGCGGTCGTACTTCTGCTGCCATGCAGCGATTATCCAGGTTCCCGGGAGTCTCCGGGAACGTCAGGCGCCGGTGCCGCCGAACTCGCGCTCAAGGGAGGCGATCTGGTTGGAGCCGAGACCCCGGACACGCCGACTCTCGGAGATACCGAGCCGCTCCATGATCTGCTTGGCGCGGACCTTGCCCACACCGGGCAGGGATTCGAGCAGTGCGGAGACCTTCATCTTCCCGATGACGTCGTTCTCCTGACCCTGCTTGATCACGTCATGGAGGGAGGCGCCGGAGTGCTTGAGTCGATTCTTGACCTCGGCCCGCTCCCGGCGAGCCGCGGCGGCCTTTTCGAGCGCGGCTGCGCGCTGTTCAGGGGTAAGGGGCGGAAGAGCCACGCCTACGTCACCTCGGATGTCGAACTGTCGGATACGGACCGGTGAGGAACCTATTCGCCCCACACCAGGCGAGCAACGGGCAACGCACTGCACGTTGGCTCTCGACGGAGACTAGCGGCCAGGGCCGCCGGAGTCAGCGAGAACAGACGAAAAGTCCTGGTCAGCATCGATCAGGGGTGACATTTTGGGCATTTTGCCCAACTTTTTGGGCGGTGGACGAGGTGAGCGGCCCGCCCCGGCGGCGCGAAAGACCCGCCGGACAGAACCTAGACCGCCTCTACCGCCGCCCTCACCTCGTCCGCGAAGCGCTCCGCGGACGCCCTGAGGGCACTGATGTCCGGACCGTGGCGCAGCACGTCCCGGCTGACGCTCGGTACCACATTGCGGACCGAGGAGCCGAACAGAGCCGGCAGCCCGGCCGGGGTCGCGCCCTGCGCGCCGATTCCGGGGGCGAGGAGCGGACCGTTGATCGCGAGGTCCGCGCCGGCGTGGGCAAGGGTGGCGCCGATGACCGCGCCGACCGAGCCGAGCGGCTCCGCGCCCGCGTTCTCCGCGGCCATGTGGTCGAGCATGAGCTGAGCCAGGGACCGGCCGTCGGATGCGGTGGCGCGCTGGACCTCCGCGCCCTCCGGGTTGGAGGTGAGCGCCAGGACGAAGACCCCGGCGCCCGAGACGGCGGCGGCGTCCAGGGCGGGACGCAGGGATCCGAAACCGAGGTACGGGGAGACCGTGACCGCGTCCGAGAAGAGCGGCGAGTCCTTGTCGAGGTAGGTCGCCGCGTACGCGCCCATGGTCGAGCCGATGTCACCGCGCTTGGCGTCCATCAGGACCAGTGCCCCGGCCGCGCGCGCCTCCGCCACGGCCTTCTCCAGCACCGCGATTCCGCGCGACCCGAAGCGCTCGAAGAACGCGGACTGCGGTTTGAGTACGGCGACCCGGTCCGCCAGGGCCTCCACCGTCGTACGGGTGAAGCGCTCCAGGCCCGCGACATCGTCACCGAGGCCCCAGGCCCTGAGCAGCGAACCGTGCGGGTCGATGCCGACGCAGAGCTGCCCGCGGATGTCCATGGCGCGGCGCAGCCTGGCGCCGAAGGGCTCCTGAGGGCGTGCGCCGTACGGTCCCTCGGTCATCTGGTCACCTTCCGGTGCGGGCCTTTTCGCTGCGGTCGTCTCCGGTGCAGGCGTCTGCGAGGCAGGCGCTCCCGGTGCACGCGTTTCCGGTACGGGCGTTTCCGGTGCAGGCGTTTCCGGTGCTGGCGTTTCCGGGGCGGTCATACGGTCACCTTCCGGCTGTCGGCGCCGACGGCCTCGGCGAGCGTGGCGTAGGGACTGGCCCTGAGCCGGGCCGCGAGCCCCTTGTGCAGGGAGCGGCTCCAGAAGGGGCCTTCGTAGATGAAGGCGCTGAAGCCCTGGACCAGCGTGGCACCGGCGAGGATGCGCTGCCAGGCGTCCTCCGCGTTCTCGATTCCGCCGACCCCCACCAGAGTGATCCGGTCGCCGACCCGCCCGTACAGCCTGCGCAGGACTTCCAGCGAGCGTGCCTTCAAGGGCGCGCCGGACAGTCCGCCGGTCTCGGCGACCAGCCCGGGGTCCGAGACCAGGCCGAGTCCCTCGCGCGCGATGGTGGTGTTGGTGGCGATGATCCCGTCAAGACCGAGTTCGACGGCGAGGTCGGCCACGGCGTCGATGTCCTCGTCGGCCAGATCGGGCGCGATCTTGACCAGCAGCGGGACCCGGCGGCCGGTGACGGTGCGGTCGGCCGCCTCCCGTACGGCCGTCAGCAGCGGCCGGAGGAGGTCGACGGCCTGGAGGGCACGCAGCCCGGGGGTGTTGGGCGAGCTGACATTGACCACGAGATAGTCGGCGTGGCCGGCCAGCCGCTCGGTCGAGAGGACGTAGTCGGCGATCGCTTCATCCTCGGGGACGACCTTCGTCTTACCGATGTTGACGCCGACCGTGGTCCTGAAGACCGCTCTGCGCGCCGCCAGGCGTGCCGCCACGGCGGCCGAGCCCTCGTTGTTGAAGCCCATCCGGTTGACCAGGGCGCGGTCGGCGACCAGCCGGAAGAGCCGCTGCCTGGGGTTGCCGGACTGCGGCTCGCCGGTGACCGTACCGATCTCGACATGGTCGAAGCCGAGCATGGCCATGCCGTCGACGGCCACGGCGTTCTTGTCGAAGCCGGCTGCGAGCCCGAAGGGGCCGTGCATCCGCAGTCCGAACGCCTCGGTGCGCAGTTCCGGGAAGCGCGGCGCGAGTGCGGCGGCGGCAAACGTACGCAGGACGGGGAGCCGGGCCGCGAGCCGGATCCAGCGGACGGCGAGATGATGGGCCCGCTCCGCGTCCATCCACCGGAAGACCAGCCTGAAGAAGATCCTGTACACGGTCAGTCCTCACGCGCCGCGGTGAGCCGTTCCGCGTGCTCCTGGAGGGACCGGACACCGACCTCGCCGTGGTTGAGCGCGTCAATGCCCTGCACCGCCGCGGCCAGCGCCTGGACGGTCGTCAGGCAGGGGACTCCGCGGGCCACGGCGGCCGTACGGATGTCATAGCCGTCCAGCCGGCCGCCGGTCCCGTACGGAGTGTTGACGATCAGGTCGATCTCTCCGTCATGGATGAGCTGTACGACGGTCTTCTCTCCGGCCGGGCCCACGCCCTCGCTCTGCTTGCGCACCACGACCGCGCTTATGCCGTTGCGCCTGAGCACCTCGGCGGTGCCGGACGTGGCGAACAGTTCGAATCCATGGGCGACCAGCTCCCGCGCCGGGAAGATCATGGAGCGCTTGTCCCGGTTGGCCACGGAGATGAAGGCCCGGCCCTTGGTGGGCAGCGGCCCGTACGCCCCGGCCTGCGACTTGGCGTACGCCGTCCCGAAGGCCGAGTCGATGCCCATGACCTCGCCGGTGGAGCGCATCTCCGGGCCGAGGACGGTGTCCACTCCGCGCCCGTGGATGTCGCGGAAGCGCGACCACGGCATCACCGCCTCCTTGACGGAGATGGGCGCGTCCAGCGGCAGCGTGCCGCCGTCGCCATGGGCGGGCAGCAGTCCTTCGGCGCGCAGTTCCGCGACGGTGGCGCCCAGGGAGATACGGGCCGCGGCCTTGGCGAGCGGCACGGCGGTCGCCTTGGAGGTGAAGGGGACCGTACGGGAGGCGCGCGGGTTGGCCTCCAGGACGTACAGGATGTCCCCGGCCATCGCGAACTGGATATTGATCAGCCCGCGCACCCCGACGCCCTCGGCGATCGCCTCGGTGGAGGCGCGCAGCCGCTTGATGTCGAAGCCGCCGAGGGTGATGGGCGGCAGGGCGCACGCCGAGTCCCCGGAGTGGATACCGGCCTCCTCGATGTGCTCCATCACCCCGCCGAGATACAGCTCCGTACCGTCGTAGAGCGCGTCCACGTCGATCTCGATGGCGTCGTCGAGGAAGCGGTCCACGAGGACCGGCCGGCTGGGGCTGATCTCGGTGGACTCGGCGATGTACGAGGAGAGCCTGGCCTCGTCGTACACGATCTCCATGCCGCGCCCGCCCAGCACGTACGACGGGCGGACCAGGACCGGATAGCCGATCTCGTCTGCGATGGCCTTGGCCCCGGCGAAGGTGGTGGCGGTGCCGTGCTTGGGCGCGGGCAGTCCGGCCTCGGCGAGGACCCGGCCGAAGGCCCCGCGGTCCTCGGCTGCGTGGATCGCCTCGGGAGGCGTGCCCACGATCGGCACGCCGTTGTCCTTCAGAGCCTGCGCGAGACCGAGCGGGGTCTGTCCGCCGAGCTGTACGAGGACGCCCGCGACCGGTCCTGCCTGCGTCTCGGCGTGCACGATCTCCAGGACGTCCTCCAGGGTGAGCGGCTCGAAGTAGAGCCGGTCGGAGGTGTCGTAGTCGGTGGAGACGGTCTCGGGGTTGCAGTTGACCATCACGGTCTCGTAGCCGGCCTCGCTCAGCGCGAAGGAGGCGTGGACACAGGAGTAGTCGAACTCGATGCCCTGGCCGATCCGGTTGGGGCCCGAGCCGAGGATGATCACGGCGGGCCTGGCGCGCGGCGCGACCTCGCTCTCCTCGTCGTACGAGGAGTAGAAGTACGGCGTCTTCGCGGCGAACTCGGCGGCGCAGGTGTCGACCGTCTTGTAGACCGGGCGGATACCGAGGGCGTGCCTGACCTCGCGGACGACATCCTCGCGCAGCCCCCGGATCCCGGCGATCTGGGCGTCGGAGAAGCCGTGCCGCTTGGCCTCGGCGAGCAGGTCCGGGGAGAGTTCGGCCGCGGCGGCCAGCTCGTCCGCGTACTCCTTGATCAGGAAGAGCTGGTCGACGAACCAGGGGTCGATCCGGGTCGCCTCGAAGACCTCCTCGGGGGTGGCACCGGCGCGGATGGCCCGCATCACGGTGTTGATCCGCCCGTCGGTGGGCACCTTGGCGGTCTCCAGCAGGGCGTCCTTGGCACCGGGAACCGCGAGGCCGGGGTCGGCCGTGAAGGAGAACTGGCTGCCCGCCTTCTCCAGCGAGCGCAGCGCCTTCTGGAGCGCCTCGGTGAAGTTGCGGCCGATGGCCATGGCCTCACCGACCGACTTCATGGTGGTGGTGAGGCTGGCGTCGGCGGCCGGGAACTTCTCGAAGGCGAAGCGCGGCACCTTGACGACGACATAGTCGAGGGTGGGCTCGAAGGAGGCCGGGGTCTTCTCGGTGATGTCGTTGGGGATCTCGTCCAGCGTGTAGCCGACGGCGAGCCGGGCGGCGATCTTCGCGATCGGGAAGCCCGTGGCCTTGGAGGCGAGCGCGGAGGAGCGGGAGACCCGGGGGTTCATCTCGATGACGATGACCCGGCCGTCCTCGGGGTTGACCGCGAACTGGATGTTGCAGCCGCCGGTGTCGACGCCGACCTCGCGGATCACGGCGATGCCGATGTCCCGCAGGATCTGGTACTCGCGGTCGGTGAGGGTCATCGCGGGCGCGACGGTGATCGAGTCGCCGGTGTGCACGCCCATGGGGTCGAAGTTCTCGATCGAGCAGACGACCACGACGTTGTCGTGCTTGTCCCGCATCAGCTCCAGCTCGTACTCCTTCCAGCCGAGGATGGACTCCTCGAGGAGCACCTCGGTGGTCGGGGAGAGCATCAGGCCCTGTCCGGCGATACGGCGCAGCTCGTCCTCGTTGTACGCGAAGCCGGAGCCCGCGCCGCCCATGGTGAAGGAGGGCCGTACGACGACGGGATAGCCGCCGAGCGTCTCCACGCCGGCCACGGCCTCGTCCAGGGAGTGGCAGATGACCGAGCGCGCGGATTCCCCGTGGCCGGTCCTGGCGTTGACGGCTTCGACGACTTCTTTGAAGAGGTCGCGGTCCTCGCCCTTGTGGATCGCCTCGACATTGGCGCCGATCAGTTCGACGCCGTACTTGTCGAGGGTGCCCGCCTCATGGAGCGCGATCGCGGTGTTCAGCGCGGTCTGGCCGCCGAGGGTGGGCAGCAGCGCGTCGGGGCGCTCCTTGGCGATGATCTTCTCGACGAAGTCGGGGGTGATCGGCTCGACATAGGTGGCGTCGGCGATCTCCGGGTCCGTCATGATCGTGGCGGGGTTGGAGTTGACCAGGATGACGCGCAGGCCCTCGGACTTGAGCACGCGGCAGGCCTGGGTGCCGGAGTAGTCGAACTCGGCGGCCTGGCCGATGACGATCGGTCCTGAACCGATGACCAGGACGGACTGGATGTCGGTGCGCTTAGGCACGCTGGTCCTCCATCAGGGATACGAAGCGGTCGAAGAGGTACGCGGCGTCATGCGGACCCGCGGCCGCCTCGGGGTGGTACTGGACGCTGAAGACCGGCCGGTCCAGCAGCCTGAGGCCCTCGACCACGTTGTCGTTGAGGCAGACGTGGGAGACCTCGGCGCGGCCGTAGGGGGTGTCGGAGACCCGGTCGAGCGGGGCGTCGACGGCGAAGCCGTGGTTGTGCGCGGTGACCTCGACCTTGCCGGTGGTCCGGTCCTGTACGGGCTGGTTGATGCCCCGGTGGCCGTACTTCAGCTTGTACGTGCCGAAGCCCAGCGCGCGGCCGAGGAGCTGGTTGCCGAAGCAGATCCCGAAGAGCGGGGTGCCGCGCTCCAGCACGCCCTTGACGACGGTGAGGTCCGCGGTGGCCGGGTCGCCGGGGCCGTTGGAGAGGAACACGCCGTCGGGGGCGGTCGCGTACACCTCGTCGAGTGTGGCGTCGGCGGGCAGGACGTGCACCTCTATGCCGCGCTCGGCCATCCGGTGCGGGGTCATGCCCTTGATGCCGAGGTCGAGCGCGGCGACGGTGAAGCGCTTGCGGCCCACGGCGGGCACCACGTACGTACGGTCGGTGGCGACCTCCGCGGACAGGTCGGCGCCCGTCATCTCCGGGCTCTGCCGCACTCGCGCGAGCAGGGCCGCCTCGTCCGCCAGCGCCTCGCCGGAGAAGATGCCGACGCGCATGGCGCCGCGCTCGCGCAGATGGCGGGTGAGGGCGCGGGTGTCGATGCCGCTGATGCCGACGACGCCCTGGGCGATCAGTTCCTCGTCGAGCGAGCGCCGCGCGCGCCAGTTGGACGGGGTGCGCGCGGGGTCGCGTACGACATAGCCGGACACCCAGATCCGGCGGGACTCCGGGTCGTCGTCGTTGACGCCCGTGTTGCCGATGTGGGGGGCGGTCATCACGACGACCTGGCGGTGGTACGAGGGGTCGGTGAGGGTCTCCTGGTAGCCGGTCATGCCGGTGGAGAACACGGCCTCGCCGAAGGTCTCCCCCTCGGCCCCGTAGGCACGGCCGCGGAAGCTGCGGCCGTCCTCCAGGACGAGTACGGCGGGAGACGCCTTGGCGCGGGCGGTGCCCCGGGGGGAGGTGGTCATCGGGCGGGGCCTTCCGTCGGGGCGTGTGAGGCAGTGGTGGCGCTTGCCGGGGCCGGGGCCGTGACGCTCGTGGCCGCCCGGCTCGGGGAGTCGACACTCAGGGAGTTGACGGCCTCGACCCAGGCGGTGTGCTCGGCGGAGCGTTCGGAGCGGAAGCCCGAGTCGATCAGCCTGCCGCCGTGCTCCCAGGTGACGATCAGCAGGCCGCCCTCGGCGAGGACCTTGCCCGCGATGCCCTTGTCGAGCCGTGCTTCACGCAGTCGCGCGGCCGGGATGAAGAAGTCGTTCGCACCGGGGCGTACGACATCGAGCCCCGCGTCCGTGAGTGTCAGCTCCGCCCGGCTGCGGGCACCCAGGCCGTGCGCCACGATGCGGTCGAGCCACTGCCCCGCGGTCGTGGACCCGTGGTAGCGGCCCGCCATCGTCAGCTTCGCCGTACCCGGGTCGTCCGGCGCGGTGGGCAGCTCGGGCAGATCGGACTGGAGGCTGGCGCGCCATTTCCAGCCCTGGCGCATCAGCCAGTACACCAGCGCGATGAAGAGCAGCAGCCCGGCGACCCAGCCGAGCCGGGCGGCCCAGTCGGTCACCTCCGCCGACTTCTGCTCGGCGGCGAGCGGCGCTGCCAGCGGGTCGGCGAACGGCCCGCCCAGAGGCAGCGAGACCCGCTGTACGGAGAGGAGGTTCAGCATCGCAGTTGTCACGCCAGCTTCCCGTCGACGACCGTGGCGCGGCCCCGGAGGAAGGTGTGGGTGACGCGTCCTGGCAGCTCACGGCCCTGGTACGGGGTGTTGCGGCTGCGGGAGGCGAAGCCCGCCGGGTCCACGGGACCACGGTATGCCGGATCGACCAGGGTGAGATTGGCGGGCTCGCCCACCGAGACGGGCCGCCCATGACCGGCGAGCCGGCCGATCCGCGCCGGGCGGAACGACATGCGGTCGGCGACCCCCGCCCAGTCCAGCAGCCCGGTCTCCACCATGGTCTCCTGGACCACCGACAGCGCGGTCTCCAGACCGACCATCCCCATGGCGGCGGCGGCCCACTCGCAGTCCTTGTCCTCGTGCGGGTGCGGGGCGTGGTCGGTGGCGACACAGTCGATCGTGCCGTCGGCGAGGGCCGCGCGCAGCGCCTGGACGTCCGCCTCGGTCCGCAGCGGCGGGTTCACCTTGTAGACCGGGTCGTACGACCGGACCAGCTCGTCGGTGAGGAGGAGATGGTGCGGGGTGACCTCGGCGGTGACGTTCCAGCCCTTGGACTTCGCCCAGCGCACCAGCTCCACCGAGCCCGCGGTCGAGAGATGGCAGATGTGGACCCGGGAGCCGACATGGGCCGCGAGCAGCACGTCCCGCGCGATGATCGACTCCTCGGCGACGGCCGGCCAGCCGCCGAGTCCCAGCTCGGCGGAGACGACGCCCTCGTTCATCTGCGCGCCCTCGGTGAGCCGGGGCTCCTGGGCGTGCTGCGCGATGACCCCGTCGAATGCCTTCACGTACTCCAGCGCCCGTCGCATGATCACGGCGTCGTCCACGCACTTGCCGTCGTCCGAGAAGACCCGTACCTGCGCGGCGGAGTCGTGCATGGCGCCCAGCTCGGCGAGGTTCTTGCCCTCGAGACCGACCGTCACGGCGCCTACGGGCTGCACATCGCAGTAGCCGGACTCCCGGCCCAGCCGCCAGACCTGCTCGACCACCCCGGCCGTGTCGGCCACGGGGAAGGTGTTGGCCATGGCGTGGACGGCGGTGAAGCCTCCGACGGCGGCGGCGCGGGTGCCGGTGAGCACCGTCTCGGAGTCCTCGCGGCCCGGCTCCCGCAGATGGGTGTGCAGATCGACCAGACCGGGCAGCAGCACCCGCCCCTCGGCCGCCACGACCGTCGCGTCGCCCGCGTCCAGTCCGGTGCCGACCGCGCCGATGGTCTCCCCGTCGATCAGTACGTCCCGTACCTCGCCGCCGAGCACCCGCGCGCCCCGGATCAGGATCTTGCTCATGATTACTTGCTCTCCTCGGTACGGGAGTCGGTACGGGCGTGGGAGTCGGTGCGGACGCGCGCCTGGGAGTTCTGGTTGACGGCGGGCTCGTTGCCGCCCAGCAGCAGATAGAGCACCGCCATCCGGATCGAGACCCCGTTGGCCACCTGCTCGACGGCCGTGCAACGGTCCGAGTCGGCCACCTCGGCGGTGATCTCCATCCCCCGGTTCATCGGCCCGGGGTGCATCACGACGGAGTGCTCGGGCATCCGGCCCATCCGGTCGCCGTGGAGGCCGTAGCGGCGGGAGTACTCGCGCTCGGTCGGGAAGAACGCGGCGTTCATCCGCTCGCGCTGGACCCGCAGCATCATCACGGCGTCGGAGCCGGGCAGTACCCGGTCCAGGTCGTACGAGACCTCGCACGGCCAGTGCTCGACGCCGATCGGTACGAGGGTGGGCGGGGCGACGAGGGTGACCCGGGCGCCCAGGGTGTGCAGCAGCAGGACGTTCGAGCGGGCGACCCGGCTGTGCAGGACGTCGCCGACGATGGTGATCCGCCGGCCTTCGAGGTCACGCCCTATGCCGGTGTCCGCGCCGACCAGCCGGCGGCGCAGGGTGAAGGCGTCGAGCAGTGCCTGGGTGGGGTGTTCATGGGTGCCGTCGCCGGCGTTGACGACCGCGCCGTCGATCCAGCCGGAGGTGGCGAGCCGGTACGGCGCGCCGGAGGCGGGGTGCCGGATGACGACGGCGTCGGCGCCCATCGCCTCCAGGGTCAGGGCGGTGTCCTTGAGGGACTCGCCCTTGGAGACGGACGAGCCCTTGGCGGAGAAGTTGATGACATCGGCCGACAGCCGCTTGGCGGCGGCCTCGAAGGAGATCCGGGTGCGGGTCGAGTCCTCGAAGAAGAGATTGACGACGGTACGGCCGCGCAGCGTCGGAAGCTTCTTGATGGGCCGGTCGGCGACGCGGGCCAGCTCCTCCGCGGTGTCGAGGATCAGTACGGCGTCGTCGCGGCTGAGGTCGGCCGCCGAGATGAGATGGCCGGGTGTGCGGGGGCTTGCCCCTGGCAGGCGCAGCATCGGGAGAGTGCTCCGGTCTTCGGGTGTGCGGGCGTACGGGCGCGCCGAGGCGTCCGTACGGGGTCGGTACGAGCCGGAGGCGCCCTACTGCTCGCCGGACGCGGCAGGCCGCTGGAGGCCCAGCAGCACGGTGTCCCGGCCGTCCTCCTCGGCGAGCTGGACCTTGACCGTCTCCCGCAGGGAGGTGGGGATGTTCTTGCCGACGTAGTCGGCGCGGATCGGCAGCTCGCGGTGGCCCCGGTCGACGAGGACGGCGAGCTGGACGGCCCTGGGGCGGCCCAGATCGCCGAGCGCGTCGAGGGCGGCGCGGATGGTGCGGCCGGAGAAGAGAACGTCGTCGACGAGGACCACGAGGCGCCCGTCGACCCCGTCGCCCGGGATGTCGGTGCGGGCCAGCGCGCGGGTGGGCCGCAGGCGCAGGTCGTCGCGGTACATCGTGATGTCGAGGGAGCCGACCGGGACCGGGCGTCCGGTGATACCGGCGAGTTTCTCGGCCAGCCGGCGGGCCAGATAGACCCCGCGGGTCGGGATGCCGAGCAGCACCACGTCGTCGGCGCCCTTGGCGCGTTCGACGATCTCGTGGGCGATACGGGTCAGGGCCCGTGCGATGTCGGGGGCCTCCAGAACGGGGCGTGCCGCGCCCGGGCTGTCGGCCGGAGAGTCTGTCGTGCCGGTGTCCATACGAAACGGACCTCCTTCTCCGCCTCACGGGACGGACTTTAAAGGACGTCGGAATTACGCCACTCAGGCTAGCAGGGCGTCCGCGGAACTCCTGGTGGCACCCCCTCGGAAGGCAGTCAGGAGGCGGCGGAAAGCCCCGCTCCGACCAGGGCCGGGGTCCCTCGGCTTGACGCATCCAAGTAACTCTGCGTAACCTCACAGTGAGTTACCAGACTTCGTCCGGGGAGCTATATGTCCAGCGAATACGCAAAGCAGCTCGGGGCCAAACTCCGCGCCATCCGCACCCAGCAGGGCCTCTCGCTCCATGGCGTGGAGGAGAAGTCCCAGGGCCGCTGGAAGGCCGTGGTGGTCGGTTCGTACGAGCGTGGCGACCGTGCCGTTACGGTGCAGCGCCTCGCCGAGCTGGCGGATTTCTACGGGGTCCCCGTGCAGGAACTGCTTCCTGGCACGACGCCCGGCGGAGCCGCCGAGCCGCCGCCGAAGCTCGTTCTCGACCTGGAGCGGCTGGCCCATGTGCCGCAGGAGAAGGCGGGCCCGCTCCAGCGTTACGCGGCGACGATCCAGAGCCAGCGCGGTGACTACAACGGCAAGGTGCTGTCGATCCGCCAGGACGACCTGCGCACGCTGGCCGTGATCTACGACCAGTCGCCGTCGGTCCTGACCGAGCAGCTCATCAGTTGGGGTGTCCTCGACGCGGACGCCCGCCGGGCCGTGGCCCACGAAGAGGGCTGACAAAGCCGGCACATAACAGCAGAAACGTCACCTCCGGGGGGTGGGCCCGTATGCGCGTACGGACCCGCCCCCCGGTGCGTCCCGCACGCCCGTACCCTCAAGCGCCGGACGGGCTCAGCGGCCCGTCCGGCGCTTGAGGACACAGCGCAGCGGGCGCGTCACCTGTCCGGGGCTTCGACACGGCGCAGGCCCGGCTTGAGGTCCTTGAACCGGCCGAGCAGGCCGTTGACGAAGGACGGGGAGTCGTCCGTGGAGAACTCCTTGGCGAGCTGCACCGCCTCGTCGATCACAACCGCGTCCGGGGTGCCGTCCACCCATACCAGCTCATAGGTGCCGAGCCGCACGATGTTCCGGTCGACGACCGGCATCCGGTCCAGCGTCCAGCCCACCGCGTAGGTGGAGATCAGCTCGTCGATCCGGTCCGCGTGCTCCGCGTACCCCTCGACCAGCTCCATGGTGTACTCGCTGACCGGCGGCTGGCGGTCGTCGGTCCGGGCGTGCCGTATCCAGTCGGCGAGGACCGTCTGCACGGACGCCCCGCGCTGGTCGGCCTCGAAGAGAATCTGGAAGGCGCGCTTACGGGCCTTGTTCCGGGCAGCCACGGTTAGCTGTTCACCCGGCCGAGGTACTCGCCGGAGCGGGTGTCGACCTTGATCTTCTCACCCGTGGTGATGAAGAGCGGGACACCGATCTCGTAACCGGTCTCCAGTGTGGCCGGCTTGGTGCCGCCGGTGGAGCGGTCGCCCTGGACGCCGGGGTCGGTGTGCTGGATGGTCAGCTCCACGGCGGCGGGCAGCTCGACATAGAGCACCTCGCCCTCGTGGGTGGCGACGCTGGCGGTGAAGCCCTCCAGCAGGAAGTTGGCGGCGTCGCCGACGGCCTTGCGGTCGACCATGAGCTGGTCGTAGGTCTCCATGTCCATGAAGACGAAGTACTCGCCGTCCATGTACGAGAACTGCATGTCGCGGCGGTCAACGGTGGCCGTCTCGACCTTCACGCCGGCGTTGAAGGTCTTGTCGACGACCTTGCCGGAGAGCACGTTCTTCAGCTTGGTGCGCACAAAGGCCGGGCCCTTGCCGGGCTTGACGTGCTGGAACTCGACGACGGACCAGAGCTGGCCCCCGTCGAGCTTGAGCACCAGGCCGTTCTTGAGGTCGTTCGTGGAAGCCACGGTTGCGGAATCTCCTGGACTGAAGCTGGTGGACGACCACGGGTGTGCGCGGCGCCCGGGGCACACGGCGGTGCCTGGACACTAGAGCGCGAGCAGTTCCTTGGTCGTGATGGTGAGTAGCTCGGGTCCGCCGTCCGCCTCGGGGCGGACGACGAGCGTGTCATCGATCCGGACACCGCCCCGGCCCGGGAGGTGGACCCCCGGCCCGACGGTGACCGGCACACAAGCGTCCAGTTTACCCATGGCGGCGGGGGCGAGCTGCGGGTCCTCGTCGATTTCGAGTCCGACCCCGTGTCCCGTACGGGGTGCGAGCCCCTCGCCGTGCCCCGCGGCCTCCAGCGGCTGCCGGGTCGCGCGGTCCACATCGCGGTAGCCGGCGCTCGGTACGAGAGCCTGCCGACCTGCCCGTTGTGCCGCGAAGACCAGCTCGTACAGCTCGATCTGCCAGTCGGCGGGCGAGGTCCCGATGACAAACGTACGGCCGATCAGACAGCGGTACCCGCGGTAGTCGGCGCCGAGACTGACGGAGAGGAAATCACCCTCCTCGACCCGCCGGTCCGAGGGATGGTGGTCGCAGCGGCCGGAGTTGGGGCCGGTGGCCACGGCGGTCGGAAAGGCGGGGCCGTCGGCGCCGTGGTCGACGAGCCGCCGCTCCAGCTCCAGCGCGAGATGCCGTTCGGTACGGCCCACCAGGATCGATTCCAGCAGTTCGCCCAGCGCCTGGTCGGCGATCTCGGCCGCGATCCGCAGACAGGCGATCTCCCCCTCGTCCTTGACGATCCGCTGCTGTTCGACGGCGCAGCCCAGATCGGCGAGACGCAGCCGGGGCGCCACGGAGCCGATGGCCCGGTGCCTGGCGACGGTCAGATGGTGCTCCTCGACGGCGAGCGACTCGACGGCGGACGGGATGAGCGCGCCCGCGGCCGCCACCGCGGGGTCGCCGGTGGCGGTGGCCAGGACAGTGAGCCTGAGCTGGTCGTCGAGCCGTCCGTCGGAGTTCCCGCCCGCATGCGTACGGGGGCAGAGCAGCGTGTCCTCGTCCGGACCGAGCAGCAGGACGGCACCGTGCGGCGCGCCGCCCGCGAGATAGCGGACGTTCGCGGGCCGTGAGATCAGTGCCGCCGCGTTGCCCGCCGCGGAGCACCGGTCGCGCAGCCGGGCGCGGCGGGCAGCGAACACGTCAGACATGAACCGAGCGTATGAGCGGGCGCGCGGCCCGGCCGGTTCAGCGCGTCCGACCGGGGGTCGGGTACGGGCGGCGCCCCCGGGCCGCTCACAGCCCCGGTCGTACCCCCGGCTCGCTCAGCGGCCCCGGGCCGGCCCGGTCACCAGCTCGGCGGCCCCGGACCGGCCAGGTCAGCTCGGCCAGGTCACCAGCTCGGCGGGCTGGCCAGGGCGCGGGCCAGGACGTCGTCGAGCGCCCGGGCTGTGGTCTCCACGTCGTACTTGGAGTTGTCGATGATGGGCAGCCCGGACCCGTACCAGCCGGCCATCCGGCCATGGATGCCGGCCACCTCCTCGTCGGAGAGCCGCCGGTTGCCGCTGCGCTCGGCGTTGCGCTCCAGCACGATCTCCAGCCCCGGCAGCAGCACCACCGGCAGCAGCCCGGGGCCGACGTGGCGCTTCCAGCCGCCGAGCCCGACGACCGGGCGGTCGGGGAAGACTGCGTCGTCGAGGATGCAGGAGATGCCGTTGGCGAGGAAGTTCCGCGCGGCGAAGCCGCAGGTGCGGCGGGCGAGACGGTACTGCGCCTCGGAGTGGTCGTTCCAGCCGCTCTGTGGATCGGCGAAGCCCGAGCGCACCCACTCGCGGACATCGTCGAGGCTGATGTGCGCGGTGGGTACGCGGCGGCTCGTCGCCCAGTGGCGGGCCACGGTCGTCTTGCCCGCGCCGGCCGGGCCGATCAGCAGGACCGCGAGGGTCGCCGTCCCGGTGCCGCCGCCGGGGGCCGGGGGCGGCGCGGGGATGGGCACGAGGCCGCCGGGCGGAAGCTGGACATGGCCGGTGGAGTC
>NZ_LATD01000219.1 GCF_000981895.1 Streptomyces odonnellii
GCAGCAGCCAGGGGGGTCAGGGGAGGGCGGCGAGATCCATCTCGATGCCGACCGGCGAGGCGAGGCGGCCGGTGAAGCACTCGTGCCAGGCGCGCTCGACCAGGGAGAGGGCGGCCCGCTCGCGCTCCCCCAGGATGTTCGCCCTGGCCCGCTCCAGATACCGCCGGGCCTGCGCCGTATCGCCGCGCCGCGCGTACAGGCGGCCGAGCCAGGAGGTGTTGGAGGTCAGCTCGGGGGCGCGCGCCACCGACTCCGCGATGAGTCTGAACGTCAGCTCCGGGTCGCTGCGGTCCACGCCGTTCCACTCGTTGACGGCGGCCAACTGGACGGCGGCCAGGGGCCAGTACGGCGAGTCCTCCGCGATCCGCGACAGCAGCTCGCCGCCGCGGCGGACGGCGTCCTCGTCGAGCTGGATGTGCAGGGCACTGTGCGAGAAGAGGAGGGCGGCGCGGGGTTCTCCGGGGTGCTCGGCGGCGACGCGGGTGACGGCGGCGACCGCCGCGCTCTCCTCGTCGAACCACTCCAGGCCGAAGACGACCTGTACGTAGTCGAGCAGCCGGGCGGTCGAACCCTCTTCCAGGGCAAGCCTCTTGACCTCGGCGTACTCCTGACCCACCTGATCCATATCCACCTGATCCATGGACGTGTTACCTGTTTCCCGGGTGCTTGGCGGGGATGAACGCGGTGCTGATCCGGGCGATCCCGTTGACCATACGCCCGCGAATGGTGACGGTCTCACCCTCGACGACCCGGCTGAGTTCGAATTCGCCCGGCTGGCCACCGGGCTTCTGGGTCATGGGGCCGTCGCCCAGACTGTCGATGATCTTCTTCAGTGCCTGCTCGCGGCCGCCCGACTTGCGGACCAGGTCGTCGAAGCCGTGGTCGGCCTTGTTGAAGACATGGTCGAGGACCTTCTGGGAGTTGTTGGCCTTGTACGCCTCGTCGAGCTGTTCGCGGGTCAGCGGCTCGCAGATGTCCTGGTTGTGCACCAGGGCGGGGACGGAGCCGGCGAAGACGTAGTACGAGTGGATGCCCGCGACCGTGAGGTCATGGGTGGTCCGGCGCTCGGTGAAGTGGCCGGTCGTCACGACCCGCATGGGCGCGCCCGAGGGCGTACGGAGGTCGTCGCCGGGACGGATGTCGGCGGCGTCCGTCCAGCGGCCGGGGCCGGTGAGCCAGAACGGGTGGGTGTCGGTGGCCGTGATGGCCGCGGGGCCCGAGGGGGTGGCGACGGTGAGGCGGGTGAAGTCCTTGTCGTCGTGGGTGGTGATGGTCCGTACGACGGGCCGCGCCGCGGTCACACCGGTCACCAGGTCGGTGGCGAGGACGCGGGCGCCCACGGGGACCCGGTCGATGGCCATACGGCGGCCGTCGGCGAGGAGCACCGGGGTGCCGGGCAGGAAGCTGTGGCGGACGGGGCAGGTGGTGGGCTGCTTGTCCGGATCCTTCGGGTTCTCCGGGTCTTCGGGGTCCTTGGGTTTGTCGGCGTCGAGCTTGCGCTTCGCGTCGGCGAGTCTGTCCTCGGCCTCGCTGACGCGCTTGCGGTTCTTGATCAGGCCCTTGATGCCGTCGTACAGATCACCGCCGTGCTTCTTGAGGGCCTTGATGAGTGCGACGGCCTTCTTCCACTTCCACGGGGCGCCGTATTTGGCGGCGAGCTTGCCGACGGCGCCGCCGACCAGGCTGAGCAGCACATTGACGAGGGTCTCGGTGCAGGCGCCCATGTCGCCCTTGGTGATGCAGTCGAGGGCGTCGGTGATGCCCAGCTCGTCGGCGAGGATCTTCGCGAGTTCCTTGGCGGCTTCCTTGGCCTTGTCGGAGTCGGCCTGTTCGGCGGCCTGGGCGTCCTGAAGTTCCTTGAGGGCGGCTTCGTAGTCGATCTGCGTCTGGGACTTCTCGCCGGGCTCACCCTGGTCGTCGGAGACGGGGTCGGCCGGGTCACCGGGGTCGCCGGGGTCCGAGGGATCTGACGGGTCGCCCTGCTGGTCGGCCGGGTCGCCCTGCTCCCGCTCGTCGCCGTCGTCGCCCTCGTGGTCCCCGTCGTCCGAGGCTTCGGTGCTTTCGCCGCCTCCGCCACCGCAGTTGCTCCCGCCGGTGATCCGGCACACCTGTGTACTGAGGCCCTCGGCGATGGTCGGTCCGGCCCCGGTCGCCACCAGTGTGCCGACGATCGCGGCCACGATCACCACGAGCCCGACGTACTCGATGGTCCCCTGGCCCCGCTGCGCTCTGCGCAGCCCCAGCAATCGCGTATCCGTACGCGGCACGACCCGCCGCACGCGAAGACGAAAACGACGCACTACCCCCAGTGGCGACATGAAAGCGAGGTTATGCGCGCATTAACGGACAGTCGTGGGCCCTGGGACCCAATCCGGGACTCAAATACGCAAGGGGCCCGGTCCGCGGCTCTCGCCATGGACCGGGCCCCGGGCCCGGCTTGTACTTCTCAGCTCAGCAAGGGATCTGACGGGCCGTCAATTCGCTTCAGTCCCACGTAGTCAGTTCTGGGAACTCTCACCGCGCGGGAAAGAGACCTCGACCCGCCGGTTCTTCTTGCGGCCTTCCTCGGTGCTGTTGTCGGCGATCGGGTACTGCTCGCCGTAACCGCGGATCTCGTACGTGATGCCGGCCGAGGCCAGCTCCTTGTCGAGAACCCCGTGGACGGCCTCGGCGCGCTGCTTGGAGAGGACGTCTCCATGGGCGGCCGAGCCGAGATCGTCCGTGAAGCCGAAGACCCGGACCTTCGCGGCGCCCTGCTTCTTGATCTCGTCGGCGATGGCGGCGATACGGGAGTTGGCGGCCGGGGACAGCTTGGCGCTGTCCTTGCCGAAGAGGACTTCCGCCTGGAGCGCGAACTTCACGTTCTCGTTGGTGTCCTCGCGCCGCTCCTCACCGCCCTCGGACTCGACGACCGAGATGATGTCGAGCACCTTGGCCGGGGCGAGCGTGGCACCGCCGCGGAGTTTGAGACCGGGGGCGTTCCCGTCCACCTCGGGTGGTGGCGAGGTCGACTCCGTACCTGGCGGGGTACTCGGAGTCTCGTCGGCGCGGGCGCCCGCGGCCATGGTGAACTGGACGCTGGTGAAGAGCACGGCGGCGGCGATGGCGGTCGCCGCCGGACGCTTGGAGACCCTGCGTGCGCGGGCTGTGGTGGCGCCCATCAGGAGATCTCGATCGTGGCGGAGGGCATCAGCGGCAACTGGAGGTCGACCTGCGAAGTGGACTCGGGCGGAGCCGGGAACTGAGCGAAGAACGTCGCGCTGGCCCCCCCGTCCAGACGAGTGATACCGGTCGTGGTCAAGGGGTTTCCGTCGGTGTCCCGCAAGACGTAGTAACGCTTCTTCTCCGTCTTGTCCACGAGGGTCATGCCCCCGAACGACCGTCCCTTGGCCTTGATCTGCGACTCCAGCCCGTTCCATTGGATCGGCACCGACTCATTGCTGCCGGAGGTGTTCTTGACCGTACCGGTGACGGTCAGGAACCCGCCCTCGTCACGGACAGCCGTGTGAACGAGGACCTGGAAACCGTTGCTGCCGTTGATCGTCGCCAAGGTCGTGCTGGTGTCGGGGACGGTGGGACCGCTCTCTTCCTTGGGCTTGTCGTCGCCCGGAGCAGAGGACGACGAACTGGCGCCTTCCTTCGTAGCGCCGTCGCCTCCCCCGCAGGCGCTCAGGGAGACGCTCAGCGCCACCACAGCGAGAGCGGCCCCGGCCGCCCTACGGGCCTTCGCCCCATGCCACAGACTCATTAATCCAGTTTCCTTTGCGTTCGCTCGCGGTCAGTCCTGCGCCAGTCGGACGGAGAATAGATCGGCCATGTCCGGGAGGAGGTCGAGATTCTCCGGATCGATGAGCCAATTCAAGCCACCATCGCAGCGGAGTTCGCCCGGCGAGACCGGCTCGTCCTCGCCCTCCGGCACGTCCCCGCCCTCGGGTGACTCGCCGTCACCCGGTGACTCCGGCTCTTCCTCGGCGGGCTCGAAGCTGCACCGGGGTTCGACGACCGCCGTGGCACTGGCCTCGGCCTTCTGGTCGGCGGTACCCGGCAGGATGCTCTCGCCCATCGGCTTCTGGGTGATGACACGGACCGTGAAGCCCCACCTGCCACCCGACGCCCAGACACATTCGTTCGGCGGCTTCAGATCCGCGCCGTTCCGGTCGGCGAAGCGTTCCGCCGCCTGGCAGCCGTCGAAGGTGCCGAGCGGATTGCCGTTGAAGATGTCGTCCAGAAAACCGGGGTTCAGCAGGCCTCCGAGCAGGTCCTCACGGAACTGGTCCCGGGACTCCTGGGCGGCCGCCAGAGCGGCGGCGTCCGCCGCCGACTGGGCTCCGTTGTGCGTGGCGCCGGCCTGACCGACCGCGAAGAACGCGAGCGCGAGAAAGAGCAGGCCCGCCACCATCGTGATGTAGATGGGAGCGGCCTGCCCTGACTCGCGAGTATCGCTTGCGGTCATCTGGATTAGCTGGCCTCGAGGATCTCGCTGACCTTGTCCGACAGGCCGGTCGCGATGTCCTCGGCCACACCCGTGCCCACGATCGCCACGATGATCAGCGCGACCAGAACGATCACACCGACATACTCGACAGCGCCCTGACCCTTGTCCCGACGGGCCTTCATGGCCGTGACGGTCGTGTTCGCCCAGGTGCCGACGTAGACCTTGGCGGCGGTGGCGGCCTTCAGCGTGATGTTCGACATGGTGTTCTCCTCCGGTGTCGGCCGGCCGTCTGCCGGCCGACTCGTACGAGTCTGTGATGTCGTTCGCGCCCCCGGCTTCCTCCCGGCCGGTGTCGCTGTCGACATGAGAAACGTACGCCGGGGAGATACCCCTCGCCATGGGCCTCAGGGCCCAACTACGGGCCCAACGCGGGGATTGGGCCCCGCGTGCGTGCTCAGACATGGCCGGACCCCCCTCGCGCGAGTCCGTGCCACAGGGCTATCGCCTCGCCGCGGCTGCCCGCGTTGAGCTTGGCGAAGATGCGGTTGATGTGGTTCTTCACGGTCTTCTGGCTGATGAAGCAGGCGGCGGCGATCTGCTGATTGGTCATGCCCGACGCGATCAGATCCATGATCTCCACCTCCCGCTGGCTCAGTTCGGAGTACAGGCCCTCCACGGGCCCGTTCTGCTGCCCCTGAAGAGAATGTCCCACATTCGCTTGCGAAAGCAAAGACTCTGAGGAGGATTGCTGTGTGCCCGATCCTCGGTCAACCTGCCTCGCCTGCATATACGTTGGCGGCAGGTGGGGCGGATGCCCCTGGGTCGGGGCATGTGCTTGTGCAGATGGCTGGTCCGGTACCGCGGGCAGATAGCCGGGGCCGGTGAAGGCCGTTCCCAGGCCTTCCGGCAGGCGCGCGCCCCGTTCGTCGGAGCCGGCCCCGGAACCGGCGCCGCCGCCCCGTACCGTCGCCAGCAGCGCGCTGGACGCCGAGTAGGTGAAGTGGGCGCGGCCCTGCTTCACATCCCGTACCGCGTGCACCAGTTGGTCGGCCGTGAACTCGCCGTGCACGAGATAGCCGCCCGCGCCCAGCCGCAGCGCCTCATGGACGATCTCGCTCTCGCGGCTGTACGTCATCATCATGACCGGTGCCAGCCGTACGAGATGCGGCAGCGCGGAGATCCCGTCGACGCCCGGCATTCTGACGTCCAGCAGGATGACGTCGGGGCGGTGCTGGACGGCCTGTTCGTACGCCTGGCGGCCGTCCGAGGCCTCCGCGACCACTTCGATGTCGTCACGCCCGGAGAGCAGGACGGTGAGCCCCGCCCGTACCACCGGGTTGTCGTCGGCGACCACGACGCGCATCGGCGGCGCGGCGGGCGGTTTCAGGGGGAAGTCCTCGGGGAGTGCTCCGGATGCCGCCGACGGCGCGGCGGCGGGGACTCCGGCGGTGTGTTCCGAGCTGAGCGGTGTGGCGTGCGAGGACGTGTGCTGCGATACATGGGACTGCTGTGTCCAGTGCTGCCCGGAACTGCTGGAGATGTCGTCCGGCATGGCTGCGGCCTCCTCTCAAGTGTGGGGTCTGTGGGGTCGGACAGGTGCGGTGCGGGGGTGCGGGTCGTTCTGGTCCCTCGGGGCCCGGTCGGTGTCAATTGAGCTGTGGTGCGGGCTGGTTGGCCCACGGGTCCTCATGTGTAGGTCGCAGGGCGGTGAGCGGCAGTTCCAGCCGTACTTCCGTGCCCTTGGCGGCACGGCCCCGGCCGATGCGGATACGGGCCCCGATGGACGCGGCCCGCTCGACCATGCCGACCAGGCCGAAGTGGCCGGCCCGGCGCAGGTCTTCGAGGGTCGTGCCCGGCGGCAGGCCCTTGCCGTCGTCGTACACGCTGATACGGAGCACATCGCCGACGGCCCCTGCCGAGACCGTCACAAAGCTGGGGTGGGCGTGGCGCTGGGCGTTCTCCATCGCCTCGCTGGCGATGGTCAGCGCGTGCCGGGCCACGGCGTGCGGGACGGGCGGTACGACGACGGGGCTGAGCCGTCCGAAGGTCGCCTCGACACCGTGGCGGCGGGCGAAGTCCTCGGTGCGCGAACGCAGTTCGGTCAGTACGTCGACCCCGCCGTCCAGCCCCGACTCGCGCCGCAGATCGGAGAGCAGTTCCCGGGATTCGGCGGCGGCGCGGCGTGCCGAGCGGGCGACCAGCTCCGCCTGGTGCTTGACGGTGAGCGGGTCCATCCGGTCCGCGGAGCCCGCCAGGCCGTCCGCCGCCATGGCGAGCCCGTGCAGGGTCTTGGCCACGGAGTCGTGCATCTCCCGGGCGAGCCTGGCCCGTTCCTCCTCGACTGCGCCGTGCACCGCGAGCCGGGCGCGGGCCTCGGTCAGGGCCTGGCTGGCGGTGCCGAAGCCCAGCATCAGATTGCGCAGGGTGCTGCCGATCGCGCCCGCGATGACACACAGGCCGGGCAGCAGCAGTGCGTTGAACCCGGCCTCGGCCTCGCTGTTGACCGCGTACGCCGCGGCCACGATCAGGGACTGGAGTACGGCGAAGAACGCGGCACCGCGCCAGCCGTACACCAGGCCCGCGAGCAGCGGGGTGCAGATGGTGACGTAGGCGAGTGTCGAGTCCGGGGACGCCGTGGCCAGCAGCAGCGAGCCGAACAGCATGTCGACTGCGAGCAGCACCGGGTGGCGCAGCAGGAAGGGCCCGAACCGCTCCCAGTCGCGCAGCAGGACGTACGACACCATGAAGGTGACGACCACGGCCGAGCCGACCAGCCAGATCGCGAGCCCCGGTGCCGTCCGGTTGAGGGCGAAGGGCGCCGCGAGGGCGATCATCGCCAGCCTGAACGCGAACACCTGACGACAGAGCGCCTGGAGGGCGTTCACCTGGATCGCCAGAGTCGGCACACGGGTCGGAGTGGAGCTGTCGGACGGGCGCGGGACATCGTTGCCGAAGCTGCCGGTGAGCGTGGCGATCCGCTGGGCCATGGTGGGTCACCTCCTGGTCGGGTCGTACGGTCTGCGTTCGGGTCGTACGGTCTGCCGGGGTCCTGCGGTCTGTGCGGGGCGTACGGGGCTGTCACTGGCCGAGAATGTCTCCGAAGTCGACGCCCGAGCCGTAGTAGAAGCTGAGCACGATCAGGATCATGGTCGCCGGGAGCATGACCATGGTGACGACGAGCGTGGTCTTCGGAACGGCCTGTGCCGCCCTGCGCCGGGCGTTCTGCGAGTCGGCGCGCCGCATGTCGTTGGCGATCTGGATCAGGGTGTCGACGATGGGCGCGCCCAGTTCCTCGCCCTGCTGGAGCGCGGTGACGAACATCGACACCTGCTCCGAGGCGTTGCGCTTGCGGAGCTGTTCGAAGGCGTCCCGGCGGCTGACGCCCATGTCCATCTGGCGCAGGGTGATACGGAGTTCGTCGGACCACGGCCCCTTGTACTTCTCGGCGACGCGCTCCAGGGCCTGGCGGAAGCCGAGGCCGGCGGAGACGACGACGGCGAGCACATCGAGGAAGTCGGGCAGGGTGCGCTCGATGTCGTCCTTGCGCTTGCGGATATGCGCGCGGAGGATGACATCGGTCCACACCAGTCCGTACGCCAGGGCGACGATGGCGATGACCGGCTGTCCCCGTACCAGCAGGGCGAACCCGGCCAGCACGCCCAGGAATCCGTAGACCGCGCGGCGGGCGGCGTAGCGGTCGACGGTCATACCGCCGGGGTTGCCCGCCATGTCGAGCCGGCGGCGCAGCGCGTCGACCCGCTTCGGGCCCATCATCCGGAGGATGTCGGGGGCCCAGCGCATACCGAGCCGGTCGATGCCCGATCCCACCGCGGTGGTACGGGTCGCGCCGACCTCCAGTGCGATCGCCAGGTCTCCGGGGAGCTTGGCGTCGGCGCGGTAGAGACGGACGCCGTGGAAGACGCCGTAGACAGCCAGTCCGAAGACGACCGCGAGCAGCAGACTCATGTTCTCTCCCCCCTTCTCAGACCTGGACCCGGGACATGCGCCGGATCAGGAAGAACCCGACGGCGTACATGCCGAAGGCCAGGACGACCCCGGCCTGGCCCAGCACCGAGCCCGTCATCTTGTCCAGCGCCCCGGCCGCCATGCCGTTGATCATCAGCAGGAAGCCGAGACCGAGCAGGGGCACCGCCAGTGCGGTGACCTTGATCTGCGAGAGCATCGTGGTGACCTCGCGTCGGGTCTCCTTGCGCTCCTCCAGCGTCTCGGTGAGGTTGCGCAGGGAGCTGACGACCTGGCCGCCGGCCCGGCTGGAGAGCACCAGGGTGGTGACGAGGACGACCAGCTCGCGCGAGGGCAGCCGGTCGGAGAGTTCGCTGAGGGCGTCGTCCATGGTCTGGCCGATGGCGAGTTCGTCGGCGACCCGGCGCAGTTCCTCGCCCGCGGGGTTGTCGAGTTCGTCGGCGGCCATGGCGAGGGCCGTGCGCAGGGCGAGTCCCGCCTGGGTGGCGTTGGCCAGGACGCGGGTCAGCTCGGGCAACTGGTTGATGAACGCCTCGGTACGCTTCGTCCGCTGCCAGTTGAGGAAGGCGTTGCCGCCCCACACACCGATCAGCGCGGCCAGCACCCCGAAGAAGGGGGCGAATATCGCGCCGATGACGAAGTACAGCGCGAGCAGCCCGGCCACCACGTAGACGACGTACTCGCCGGGGGTGAGATCGAGGCCGGTGGCGGCGATCTTGCGCTCGATGCGCTTGCCCAGGGCGGTCGTACGGAGCTGACGGTCGATGCCGGTGAAGCGCTGGCGGCGGCCGCTCGCACCGGCCGTCTGGCCCGTGTGGGTCATACGGTGGACGAGCGCCTGCCGCTGGGCCTTGCCCGACGAGTAGACGTGCACGCCGATGACGGCGAGCACACAGGTGAGCAGTGTGACGCCCATCGTCAGGAGCGGAAGATTATCCATGTCGTGCGGGGACCTTCTCGGTGGACGGGGAGTGGTTCAGGAGCGTGTGGGCGCGGTGGCGTCCGGGGGACGGGGTCTGCGTCACGCCACGGACCTCCGTACGGCCAGGTCCGCCTCGGACTCGGCGACCCCGAAGGCCGGCGGGACGGCCTCGCTCTTCAGATAGAGGCGCTCCGCGACCCGGCGGGGCACGGGGTAGTACTCGAACTTCCCGTGGATACGGCCGTCCGCGGCCATCGGTTCGGCGAGAAAGCGGCAGACCGAGACGATCCGGTACTCCTCGCGGCCGTGCGAGTCGACGATGGCGATCTCGGTGACGCGGCGGGAGCCGTCGGCGTGCCGGGTGAGCTGCACGATGACATCGACGGCGCTGTTGATCTGGTCCTTGATCGCCACGAACGGGATCTCGACCTCCGACATGGAGGCCAGGGTCTGGAGTCGCATCAGCGCGTCCTCGGCGCTGTTGGCGTGGACGGTCGCGAGCGAGCCGTCGTGACCGGTGGACATCGCCTGGAGCATGTCGAGGGTCTCACCGCCACGGACCTCACCGACGATGATGCGGTCGGGGCGCATACGCAGCGAGTTGCGGACCAGGTCGCGGATGGTGACCTGGCCCTTGCCCTCGACGTTCGCGGGCCGGCTCTCCAGGGTGATCACATGGGACTGCTGGAGCTGGAGCTCGGCGGAGTCCTCGATGGTGACGATGCGCTCGCCTTCCGGGATCAGCCCGGACAGTGAGTTGAGCAGGGTGGTCTTGCCGGTGCCGGTGGCGCCGGAGACGATCACATTGAACTTGGCGCGCACCAGACCGGCCAGCAGGACCATCATCTGCTCGTCCAGCGAGCCGAGACTGATCATCTCCTGGAGGGTGAAGGCCCTGGGGAAGCGCCGGATGGTGAGGATCGGACCGGTCAGCGAGAGCGGCGGAATGATCACGTTGACACGCTCGCCGGACGGGAGCCGGGCGTCGACCATCGGATTCGCCTCGTCCACACGGCGGTTCACCGTGGAGACGATGCGCTCGATGGTCTGCATGAGCTGCTCGTTGGAGGTGAACCGCATCGGCAGCATCTCCAGCCGGCCGCCGCGCTCGACGAAGACCTGCTCGGCTCCGTTGACCATGATCTCGCTGATGGAGGCGTCTTCGAGCAGCGGCTCCAGGATGCCGAGGCCGAGGGCCTCGTCGACGACCCGGCGGATGAGCTGGGAGCGTTCGACGGTGGAGAGGACGGGCCCCTCCCGGCTGATGATGTGGCTGAGGACCCGCTCCAGGCGGGCCCGGCGCTCCGCCGCGGCGAGCGCGGACATCTCGGCGAGGTCGATCTCCTCCAGGAGCTTGGCGCGATAGACCCCGACGAGGTGGCTCTCCTCGCTGTGCCCGTTCGTCGGCTCGGGGCTGTTGATGCGCGCCCGCAGGCTCATGTCCTCAACTCCCAGGTTCTGCTGGTGTGGCTGGAGTGCTGGTCCGGTGGTGTGTGGTGGGGTACGTACGGCCGGAGGGCCGCGGGCCGGGGTCAGTCGAGGGGCATGGTGGCGCTCCTCTCCGCGCGGGGGAACTCGAAGACGGGCAGCAGGGCCGGGATCCTGACCTTCGCGGTGACCTTGATCTCGTCGCCCGCCTCGGACTTCTCGAAGACGGTCTCGTCGGCCAGCCAGTCGCTCATCGCGGCCTTGCCCGTCTGCTGGTAGTTGCCGGTCGCCTCGTTGTACGACGCGGCACGGGCCGCCGCGCGCGAGGCCGTACCCGCCTGCTGGACGGCGTACGCGGCGATCCCGAGCTGGATCGCGGCGAGGGCGATGAAGAGCAGCAGGGTGATCACGCCGACGTATTCGAGGGCTGCCTGGCCCTGTTCGCGTGCGCCGCGGGCATCTCGTACGACAGCACGTATGCCGTGCTGTCCGCGCTGTGCGCGCTTCCGCATGACCTTCGGCATGGTCAGTTCTCCCTCACGGCGGAGGCGTGTCCGGTGACCTCGACCGGGATGTCGAAGCCGGGGAAGAGGATGGGGATGTTGACCTCGACGTCCGCCGTGACCAGATCCCCGTCGGGGGGTGTGCAGTCCACCCGGCCGAGGGTCCAGGACCCGGGCAGGTCCTCCTGCGCGGCTTCCCGGCACGCCTCGTTACGGGTGCCGGGCTCGGCGACGGTGGCCGCCCGTACCGCCTCGTCCGCCGCGTTCCCGGCCAGCGAGAACGTGTAGCCGACGAGCGCGGCCTGCCAGAGCAGGATGACCGTGCCCAGGATGATCGGGACCAGTCCGGTGAACTCCACGGCCGCCTGGCCCCGGTCGTCGTACGGCCGGTAGCCCGGGCCGTTCACGCGCTCACGCCATCCGGCGCTTCTTCCTTGGACGTTCATGGTTCAACGTGCCCCCTCCGACGTGTGCCGGCTCATCAGTCCTGTGGCTTCGATCGTCCGCGAAGGACGCCGACCGATCCGCGGTCTCCTCTGAACTTGCCCTGCTTCTCGCCGCCTTCCGGCACCTTCACCAGACCCAGTTCGCCGGCCAGGCCCCACATCGCCTGCTTGACCGTGGACTTGGACTCCAGGTCCTGCATGCGGCCCGCGTCCACCGCCGACTGGAGTTCCTTGAAGTTGGCCGGGATGACCACCCGGGAGACCTGGGTGCTGGTGATCCGTTCGATGAGGGGCGGCTGGATCTCGGTGTTCCTGTTGTAGCGGTTGACGACCGTCACCGTCTCCTCCGCCTTGCGGATCTGGAGCCGGTCCCAGAGGCGGACCATGCGCTTGGCGGCGCGCACCGACACCACATCGGGGGTGGTCACCAGGAGGGTGGTGTCGGCCATCTCGATGGCGGCCGCGTTCGCGCTGTTCATCTGGGTGCCGCAGTCGACGACGACGACTTCGTACCGGTTGCGCAGGGCGCTGACGATCTGGCGTACGGAGCGTTCGTTGACCTCTTCGCCGCGCTCGCCCTCGCCCGGCGCCAGCAGCAGGCCCATGCCGCTGGGGTGGATGAAGACCGCGTCCTGGAGCACTCGGGGTGATATGTCCTGGATGGTGGAGAGGTCCACGATCGACCGGCGGAACTGCACATCGAGGTACGAGGCGACGTCCCCGGACTGGAGGTCCAGATCCACCAGCGCGGTGTTCATGCCCGACGCCTTGGCCGCCAGGGCGAGCTGCACCGCGATCAGGGTCGTGCCGACCCCGCCCTTGGCGCCGCTGACCGTGACGACCGTACCGCCGGGGCCGGTGAACACCTCGGCGCCCTGGCCGAGATGGCGCCGTACCCCCACCGACCAGCCGGCCGCGGCCTGGACGCGCTGGGCCAGTTCCTCGTACGACAGCGGGAGCCCGATCAGTCCGCGGGCGCCCGCGTCCATCGCGGCCGAGAACAGGCCGGGGCCCGCGTCCTTGGTCACCAGGATGACCCCGACGGCGGGGAACCGGAGGGCCACCTCCCGAATCAGTTCGAGTGCCGGTACCGGGCCGATCCGTTCATGGACCAGCACGACCTCCGGCAGTTCGTCGATCGACTCGGCCGCCAGCCGTCCCAGGGTGTCGATCAGCGAGGTCGAGTCACCGACCGGCGCGGCCGGCTCCGCGTCGGGGAGCTGGCTGAGCAGGGTGGTGATGGACCGCGCGGCGTCGGTGTCACCGACGACCGGGAGGATTCGGGTGGTCATCAGTCCTCACTTGTCCCCTTCTTCGGTTCTTCGGTCCCTCACTTGTCCCCTTCGAGGGTGTAGGTGCTCTCCCCCGGACGCAGCGTCGTCGGGCTGCCGTCGGCGAGGAGCGCGAGCCGTACGTGCTGGGCGAAGGACTCGGCGTACGCGACGCGCTGCGCGTCCTTGGTCTTCAGCGCGAAGGTGATCGGCACGGCCTGCCTGACCGTGCTGCGGTTCCTGTCGTTCTGGTCCGGTTCCAGCGCGGTGAGCCGGCCCACGTCGATGACCTTGGCGTTGGAGACGATGATCCGGGACTGGGCGCGGGCCCCGTCGTTCTCGGCGGCGAAGGTGGCGAAGATGTTGACCAGGTCGCCGGGGGTGATCTTGCCGGCGACTCCGGTCGCGGCGTCGATCATGATGGCGATCTCCTGCTCGTCGTTGGCGAGCGCGGGCCGCTTGACGATCATGTCGTCCTGGAGCAGCGAGCCCCTCTTGAGCTGGGTGACGGCGATCTTGCCGCTGACGACGGCCAGGTCGGTCACCGCGTTGTCCGAGAGCCACCGCTTCGGCATGGTGATCTTCTCGAACTGATTGGCCTGGAGCGCGGTGTACGGTGCCACGTCCTCTTTCAGCCGGTACGCGGCGACCTCGGGGCCGACCTTCGAATTCACGTCGCTGATCACCGAAAGAACACCGGCGAAGGCGGCGAAGGCGCAGAGCACCGAGAGCAGAAGGAGTATGACGCCGCGGCGTTGCCGTGAATTCATGGGCGGAACAACCTCGTTCGGAGATGTATGAGTACGAGTGCGTGGGCAGGAGCAGGGGGTACGGAGACGGAGTCGGAAGCGTTCGGGGTATGAGCCGGGGCCGGTGAGGCGGGCGGTGTACGGGGCTGCCGGACCGGCGGGGCCGGTCCGATGGCGCCGCCGCCGGCCGGTGTCCGCGCGGGGCCGCTGCCCGCTCCCGGGGTTATGACCCGTGCCGGATAGGCGCTCCCTGGTTCTGGACGCCGGTCGCGCGCCCCTGGTTCTCGGGCGGGTTGACGGGCGCCGAGCAGAATCCGCAGCGGTCACCTATCAGTTCGATACCGCACCAGGAACAGACCTCTCGCCGTACGGAGGAAACCAACTGATAGAGAACGGAGATGTCCGGCAGGAAGGCGGCGAACTCGATCATCTTGGAAGTTCCCCACCACCGGGGCGAATCGGAGGGAAGGGCGCTCTCCTGAATTCCCTGGACCCGCCAGGCGGGCGCCAGTGTCGAGGTCACCCAGTCCGACTGCAATTGCCCCTTTCCGACCATCAGTTGTGTACCGAAGTCCGGACCGGTCAGCTCACCGTTTCCGATCTTGATCAATTGCGGTTCCGGGTTGGCGAGGACGCCGAACTGCGAGCCCGGCACCCAGGACTTGGCATGGGACTTGAGGCTCACCGGCACCCGGTCGAGCTTGGTGACGGAGTTGAGCAGCGCCCCGGAGTAGATGTAGTGCGAGAGCAGCCGGGCCGCGGAGGCGACGATTCCGGCGCTGAAGTCACAGATCGACAACTGCCGCAACTGGCGCACCAGCACGGCCACGCCCAGTGGCGGCAGATCGAGCTTGAGCAGGGCGATCCGGTCGCTCTCCAGCATCGACCTGACCGTGTGCAGCCGCCGTTCGTGGGCGGCCGGGATGGAGGCCGGGTAGAGGCCGATCACATAGCCGTGCTGTTCCACGAGCACTTGCATGTCGGCGAGCGCCGCGTCCAGGGGCTGGGCGTCGGGCGACTGTAGCAGCGCCGCGGTGGGCGTCTGATGGTCCGTCGGTGGCAGCACCAGATCAGGACTGGTGACAGCAATCGCGGTCGGCACGCTGGTTCCCCGTTCAGCACCGGCCGTCGGCGTTCCGGCGACCGCGGTTCTCTCCTGCTCCGGGCTTCTGCCCCCGCACTTTATCCAGGACTCCCCGCACGGAGAACACCTCTCAGATACCGGTGACCCAACTTTGAGGCGGCAAGCACCGGCAAACTCGGGCGAAGCAGTCACCTGTTCACTCATGTTTCAATGAATATTCGAATCGATGGAATTTCGCCTCCAAACCCGATGGTTTGGGCCCGGGTTGGGCCCAGGGACCCACGCCTCGGCTCTGCCCGCGCTCGTACGCTCCCATTCCGATTCCGCGCGCGAAAGGCGCGCGGCCACCGAGGGGGACGGTCGGGATGAGACGGGAAACGGAGCGGGCCCAGGGCCTCTTCGGGCATCGGCGCGGGCATACGGGCCCGGGCCTGGGTCCGCGTCAGGTCCGGGGCAGCAGGCGCGACCGCGGTGTCACGGCCACCGAGTACGTCGGTGTGATCGTGGTGGTGGCCGCGGTCGCCGGCGCGATGGTCGGTACGGGTGTCGACGAGACCCTCGCCACCAATCTGCGCTGTCTGGTGAGCTTCAGCGGCCCGTGCACCACGGGCGGCGGCACCGGTGACCAGGCACAGCCCAGGACCGACGCCGACTACGAGCCGCCGCTCTGCCAGATCTCCTCGGTCACCGACAAGGCGGGCGCCAAGGCGAAGGTCCTCTTCATCGAGTGGGGTGAGGAGTACGGGTTCCAGCAGACGACCTTCCAGGCCAACACCGATGTCAACAAGGACGGCACGGTCGACGCGAACGACCAGCAGGTGATGATGACCTTCACCGACGCCGCCTCCGTAGCGGCCAAGAAGGACTGGAAACCGGGCGCGAAAATCGGCAAGTTCGGAGCCGACAAGGTGGAACTCGGCGCGGGGATCAAGGTCACCAACGGCGACACCTGGGTCTTTGACAGCGAGGAGGAGGCCGCCGCCTTCCGCGACGACATCGAATCGCTGAAGACGTACGAGCTGGCCAACCGCAACGCCAACGCGCGCGGCGGCGGTCTCGGCAACAGCATCCTCTATCTCTTCGGCAAGGGGCCGATGGCCGAGGAGGAGAAGCTCCGAGAGCGCATCGACGAGAAGCTCGGCAAGCGCCACATCAGCTACGGCAAGGTCGGTCTGGAGGCCAGCGCGGCCGGCGGGCTCAAGCTGTCGGCGGGCGACGAGAAGAAGCTGAGCGGCACCCTCGGCGGCAACTTCAAGTTCTCCCCCGAGGTGACCTGGACGGACAACGACTTCAAGGGCACCAAGGCGTACACGTACAGCGCGGCCATCGAGTACGGCGGCAAGGTCGGATACGAGGCCGGGCCCCTCAGCGGTGAGTCCTCCGGCTCGGTCACCCAGACCGGCACGATCACCGTCACGCACGACAAGAAGACCGGCGAGCTGCTGCGGATCGACATGACCCGTACGGTCGAGAAGGGCGCCACCAAGGACGGCGCGAAGCTCGGCGGCGACAACGGCAAGAGCGGCGACGACAAGCGCGGCGGCAGCGGCGGTGCGAAGGGCGGCGACCAGAACACCGGGATCGAGGTCGTCACCAACTCCGTCGTCATCCCGCCGGGCAGCGACGGCGACAAGCAGCGCCGTATCGCCCAGGAGTGGCTGGACGGCCACGGCGACAACGCCGCGCCCTTCACGTACATGTTCGATGACCACGCGCCGACGAAGCGGCCGGGCGCGGACGACCCGTTCGGACAGCTCCTGTTCGACGAGGGCCTGTCCAGCCGGACGACCTACACCGGCAGGACGAACGCCGCGGAGTACGGCTTCGAACTGAACCTGGGGCTGAGCCTGGGCTTCTCCGTCTCCACCGAGAAGAAGGAAGAGACCCTTGACCAGGCGGAGTTCCTCGGTGCGCCCCACGGGGACAGCCGCAGCTACCTCCCGTACAGCTACTGTGCGAACTGACCCCGGCGGCGACAGGAGCACACTCGTGATGGTCTCTGGAAAGACAACCCGGTGGCCGGTTCTGGCCACCGCCCTCTCCGCCGCCGTCCTGCTGACGGCGGGGTGCGGTACGGGCACGGGCGCCGGCACCGTACCCGACGGCTGGAAGACGCTGAAGACCCCCGCGGTCACGGTCGCGTACCCGCCCGCCTTCACGCCGCAGACCGACTCCGAGCGCAGCAAGTACAACGCGGCGGCCGCCACCCTCGACGAAGGCGGCAAGTCCGTCGCGATCATCACCGTGCAGCTCGGCTTCACCAACGCCGACTCGGCCGAGGAGGCCGCGATCGGCGCGGAGGCGGGCATCGCGCTCGGCTCGACCCTCGGCAAGCAGGAGGAGATCACGGTCGCCGGACCCGACGGCGACGAGGAGGCCCGGCGCGTCAACTTCGCCTTTACGGAGAAGGGCACCCGGTACCAGGGAGTGATCGTCGCCGGACTCGACTCCGCCGAGAAGTCCTACGCGGTACGGATCGACGCGGCCGGAGGAAAGCTCGCCGAGGGCGAGCTGAACCGGATCATCGAGTCCATCACGGTCGAGTAGACGGGGGCCCGCGATGGAGATTCCTGGTGGTGACCTGCTCTTTCCGCTTGCCATGGCGCTGCTGTTCGGCTGGCTCGCGGTGCACTGCGTACGCCGGCTGACGGCGATGGCACGTGCGCTGCGGGCGGGCGGCCGGGCGGCCGGTGTCTGCGTACGGATCGAGACCGAACCGTACAACCGCTCCGACGCGGAGCGGCATGTCTTCTCCTTCCGCACCCCGGACGGGCGGACGGTCGAGTTCGAGGACCTGGCGGGCCGCGGGGTGAAGGTCGGCGACGAGGTGACGGTGGCGTACGACCCGGCCGGTCCGGAACGCACCGCGACGGTCGCGGGTCCCGGCGGCTGGTCGCCGGTGCTGCGGTACGGACTGCTGGCGGCGGGCTGCGGTCTGGCGGCGGCCGGGTTTACGGCGGTGTTCCTGTTCACGGCGATCTGAGAGAGGACGGCCGGCGTACGACCGGCCCGGAACAGCCCCTTCCCACCGCACCGGTCCCCCACCCCACCACAGCAGTCCCAGCAAGGCGATTCGAGGCACGGAGTTCTGATGCACGGCGATCTGTTCGGAGGCGAGGGGCGATGACGCGGTACGACTACCCGGGGGCGCGCGCCCAGCGGGACGAGGGGCGCGGGGCGCCGGTCTTCGCGCTCGTACGCGCCTGGGCGGCCGGCATCGTCGTCCTGGTCTCCGCGGAGTACCTCCAGGCCACGGTGGTCTACGACCATCTCGCCTCGGACAGCAATCTGGAGACCTTCGGCGGCCGGCTGATGCTGATCCATGTCCCCAACGCGGTCTGCATAGCCCTGGCCGCCTGGGCGGCCGGCCGGGTCCACCGCGACCCCTTCCGCGACTCCTGGCTCCGGCACTTCCTGGCGACGTGCACCGTCCCGGTCGCGGCCCAGGGTCTGAACCTGTCCCTCCAGTGGCAGGACCTGGCCGCCGAGGGCCTGCTGATGTCCAACGCGGTCCTGGCGGTGGGCTCTGTGACGGGGTACGCGGTGGACCGCCTCCAGGAGGACTGACCCGGGTTCTCCGTACCGCGCGGGGCCCGCGGTCACGGGCCGCGGGGCGCCGCCCTGGTGAGGGCTCCGTCGTATACGACCTTCTGCCAGAGGTCTTGACAAGTCGATTGGTCTGGACCACCTTTACGCCCGACGGTGGCCACCGTTCCCCCTCTCGGTACCTCCATCCCCGAAACCAGCGGAGGCAGCAAGTGGAACGTGCACCAGGCGGCAGAGGTCGCATACGTACCTGGATCGGCGGCGTGGTGGCCGTGCTGGCCGCCGGGGCACTGAGTGTGACCGGGCTCTCCGGGAGCGCGCAGGCCGCCGACATCAATGTGGCCAGGAACGCGGGCTTCGAGTCCGGGCTCGCCAACTGGACCTGCTCCGCGGGCAGCGGGGCCACGGTCGGCTCCCCCGTCCACGCCGGCGCCGCCGCGCTGCGCGGCACGCCCGCCGGGCAGGACAACGCCAAGTGCGGGCAGGCCGTCGCCGTACAGCCCAACTCCACGTACACGCTGAGCGCGTGGGTGCAGGGCGGGTACGTGTATCTCGGGGCCGAGGGGACCGGTACGACCGATGTGTCGACCTGGACCCCGGACAGCTCCGGCTGGAAGCAGCTCAGCACCACCTTCAGGACCGGCGCCGCCACCCGGTCCGTGACCGTCTACACCCACGGCTGGTACGGCCAGGCCCCCTACTACGCGGACGACTTCTCGGTCTTCGGCCCGGACGGCGGCGGGGGCACCGACCCCGGCCCGCAGATCCCCGGGGCGCCCGGCGGTCTCGCCGTCGGCTCCGTGACCTCGTCCTCGGTGACGCTCAACTGGAACGCGGTGTCCGGCGCGACCGGGTACAACGTCTACCGCTCCGGTACGAAGGTCCTGTCGGCCACCGGTACGTCGGCGACCGTGACGGGGCTGGCCGCGAACACCTCGTACGACTTCCAGGTCACCGCGACCAACGCGGCCGGCGAGTCGCCGCGCTCCGCCACGGTCACCGGCAGGACCTCGCAGGGCGGCGGCAACCCGCCGCCGGGTCCCGCGGTGCCCAGGCACGCCCTGACCGGCTACTGGCAGAACTTCAACAACGGCGCGGCGGTCCAGAAGCTCCGGGACGTCCAGTCGCAGTACGACATCATCGCGGTGTCGTTCGCCGACGCGACGGCCACGCCCGGCCAGATCACCTTCAACCTCGACCCGGCCGTCGGCTACGGATCGGTGGCCGACTTCAAGGCGGACATCGCCGCCAAGAAGGCCGCGGGCAAGTCGGTGATCATCTCGGTCGGCGGTGAGAAGGGCAATGTCACCATCAACAGTGACGCCTCCGCCACCGCCTTCGCCAACAGCACCTACGCGCTGATGCAGGAGTACGGCTTCAGCGGCGTCGACATCGACCTTGAACACGGCATCAACTCGACGTATCTGACCAAGGCCCTGCGGCAGCTCTCCGCGAAGGCCGGCAGCGGTCTGGTGCTGACGATGGCGCCGCAGACGATCGACATGCAGTCGACGGCGGGCGAGTACTTCAAGACGGCGCTGAACGTGAAGGACATCCTCACCGTCGTCAATATGCAGTACTACAACAGCGGTTCGATGCTCGGCTGTGACGGCAAGGTCTACTCGCAGGGCTCGGTGGACTTCCTCACCGCACTGGCCTGCATCCAGCTCGAAGGCGGCCTCGACCCGTCACAGGTCGGTCTCGGGGTGCCCGCCTCGACCCGGGGCGCGGGCAGCGGCTATGTCGACCCGTCCATCGTGAAGAACGCGCTGGACTGCCTGGCCCGTGGCACCAACTGCGGTTCCTTCAAGCCTTCCAGGACGTACCCGGGCATCCGGGGCGCCATGACCTGGTCCACCAACTGGGACGCGACGGCGGGCAACGCCTGGTCCAACGCGGTCGGGCCGCACGTCCACGCCCTGCCGTAGCACCTTCGTACGCCCCGGACCAACCCGTACCACCCCCCGTACCACCC
>NZ_LATD01000022.1 GCF_000981895.1 Streptomyces odonnellii
TCCCCGGAGCCGACCCCGGCCCCCGCTGTTGCCGCAGGTGAGAGCGGCAACAACAACAGCAACACGACCGTCTACAGGGAAGGGGGACTGACCATCGTTCGCCACGCGGATCGCCTGCGCTGGCACATGGTGGGGAAGGACTGACGGCTGCCTGCTCCGCCCGTCTCGTACGGGCGGAGTCGAGGGGAGCCGGGACAGTCCCGGACTATGAGAGGAGAAAGCCCCACATGGGCAAGACAATCAGAACGGGTGTCGCCACCCGCGAAGGCACCGCGCAGGACAACGCCGACGCCGCGCGGGTGTACGTCCTCGCGGACGGCACCGTGGGCGCCGCAGTCGTTGACGGTATCGGCCACGGGCCGTATACGAGTCGTACCGCGCCTCTCCTCGCCGAGGTCGCCGCGCGGATCGCCGCACGGCGCGGCCCGTTGGCCGGCCTCCTCACCGCTGGCGAACTTGTTGCTGACCCCGGCGCGGATGGCGAGGAGGCCGATGCGGTAGCTGTTGCGGCCCAGGTTCACCCTGACGGAAATGACGTCGTGGTGGCGTGGTCCGGGGACTGCCGGGCGTACGGCGGGGACGGCACGGTTCTGAGCCGTTACTCGGACGACCACACCGTCGGCGCCCAGCTCCGCCGCAACGGGGTCCCGCTGGAACTGGCGAAGCAGCACGACAACTGGCTCAAGACGGCACTGTCGAAGGCCACAGTCGGCACCGTTTACAGCGTGACCATCCCTCACAAGGTGGTCATCCTCACCAGCGACGGCGCGCACGACCAGATCCCGCACACCACGCTGGAAGCCTTAGTGCGTACTCACCAGGACGAACCGCAGGCACTGGCCGACGCCATCGTGGCCGCAGCCGAGCCGAACGAAGAGGGCTACCGGGACGACGCGACCGTGGTCGTCATCGTGCACGAGAGCGCCGGAAGCAACGAGACAGAAGACATACGAGAGGAGACGGAGACCGTGGTGGAGCGCGTGGACGTGAGGGTGCTGCTGCTGGTGGGCAGCGAGGCCGAGATCGTGGCGGATGCCGAGGACGCGGATACGCCTGAGCGGTATCCGGCGCAGGAGATCGCGGATGCGGTCGGTGTGCCGGTGGAGGAGTTGCCGGGTGTTCGGCTGACGGCGGTGGTCGGGTCCGGGGATCGTCTGGCCGGGTGGCAGCGGCGGTAGTTGCTGAGTGATGGCCCTGAGTCCTGGGGGACTTGGGGCCATTTCTCCACCCACGAGTGTTGCAATTCAATCCTCGAAATGCCATACTGGAGACTCAAGGGAAGGGGCCGCGAACCCCGACCCATCACCCACGGAAAGGACCGGAATGTCTGACTACGAAGACGACATGATGGAGACCCTGAACCGGCGCCTCGGCACCACCTACGGCGGCCTGGTCGCCGTCTGCGCCAACCTCCCCGTGCCCATCACCCTCCCGCAGGGCGTGGTCACCAACACCGAGATCATCCCGGCCGTGCGCCGGGTGGCCGACATCTCGGACGAGCAGCCGATGCCGGAGGATCAGCACGCCCAGCTTTTCACCGGTTCGGTCCTGTGGCTCACGGCGGCGGATGCCTTCCAGTTGCTGATCAAGGAGGGGTACGTGGAGTCGCGCGCGGCGGGCGCCCTCGGGGTCCTGATGATCGCGAACGACGCGCTCACGGATCTCGGCGGATGGCTGCTTGAGCAGATGAGCTGACCCTGACGAGATGAACGCCCCCGACATCCAGCCGGGGGCGTTTTCAGGTGTGACCCCAGCAACATGTGGTGTTGCAATTCAATCCCTCAAGTGGCACAATGGACCTCACACGGGAAGGGGCCGCGAACCCCAACCCGCCACCCACAGAAGGGAACGCAATGTCCGACGACAAAGACGCACAGGTCGAGCACCTGATGCGGCACCTCAGCTCCTACGCGGAGAAGCTGGACACAGTCCTGGCCGCGCTGCCCATCCCCATCCGGCTCCCGCAGGGGAAGCAGGGGCTGATCAGCGACTTCCTGCCCGCCGTCATCCGCGCGTACCACATCGTGGGGGAGCAGCCGATCCCGGACCGCCAGCAGATGGACGCAGCCGCCGCTCTGCTCGGCTGGATCACGGCAGCCGAACTGACCATCGTCTATGCGAAGGGCGGGATGCCCCACCACGCGGACGCGGCCCTGCTCAACGTCACATACGGGGAGGGCGCGGCCGATGACCTCATGGAGTGGCTGATCGACCCGGAGGGAAGTGAGCCCCCGCAGGACTGACCCCCAAGGTCGCACGCCCCCCGGCAGCCAGCCGGGGGGCGTTCCCGTCTGAGGGCAGGTCACCACCGTCGTGGTGTTGCAATTCAATCTATCAATGTGCCATAATGGAGACACGGAAGGGGCCGCGAACCCCGACCGACACCCACAACAGAAAGGCACACAATGTCCGACTACGAAGAGCAGGTGAAGCACACGCTCTCCGCCCACCTGAGCCGGGCCTACTCCGGGCTCGTCGCCATCTGCGCCGCCCTCCCCGTCCCGATCGCCCTCCCCACCGGAGAGGTGAGCAACCTGGACACCACCCCCGCCGTCAGCAGGGTCATGGAACTCGCGGAGGACCAGCCCATGCCGGAGGAGCAGCAGGCCCACCTTTTCGCGAGCTGCTCATTCTGGCTCGGGGCCCTGGACCTGTACGGGCTTCTCACCCTCAGCTTCTCCACGGCGCGCGGCTACGCGGTAGCCGCGAACATCCTCATGGCGGAGAGCCACATGGAAGACCTCGGCGCCTGGCTCGCCGACCAGCGCTGACCCACACCGCTGCCCCCGGCACCCAGCCGGGGGCAGCCCCCGTCCCCCCAGACAGCACAACGGCCGACAGGCCCGAGCCGAAGCCCAGACACCCCGAAGGGCGCTCGCGAAAACCTGCCGGCCACACCCAGCCACAGAAAGGCCAGAGCCCCCATGGTAGACACCCCCGAGCCGCGCCGGGAAACCCTCCGCGAGATCGCCGCCCGCCACGGCCGCGCCTACGACACCCTCCGCACCCAGTGGTCCCGACACCCCGCCTGGCCCCCGCCGATAGACAAAAGGGGCCGCTTCTACCTGTACGACAGCGCCGCCGTAGACAAAGTGATCGCCGACCACTTCCAGCGCCCCGCCACCAAGCTGAAGAACCGCCAGCTCTACACCGCCCGCGAGATCGAGGCCGCCACCGGCATCAGCGCCGCAACCATCCGCGCCGACCAGTCCAAGAAGCGGGCCGACGGCACCCCCCGCTGGCCCGCCCCGGACAACACCGACGGCCCCGCGAACCGCTGGTACGGCCGGACCGTGATCGCGGCCCTGAAGAAGCGCCGCTCGTACGGACGGACCACGGCCTGAGCAGCCCGCGCACCCGTTCCCGCCCGTAGCCGTGCTCCGCTGCGCCACCATGGCCCGATGGCCATCACGTTCTCCTGCCCCGCTGCTGCCGCACGGCTCGACGGCACTCCCTGCGACGGTGACCCCACAGGGCTCGTCGTCCGGTTCGAGCCCACGGACTTCGGAGGCACGTCCGGGTGCCCCCGGCACACCGCACTCCTCCATGCCGACCACGCCGGCAGCGCCGTCATCCCCATCCAGGAGTGCCTTCAGGCGATGCGCCTGTTCAACAATCATCCCGACATTGCCGAGATGGACGACGACTTGGACATCCGGTACGGCGACAACCCAACGCACGAGGGCTGACTGCGGCCATGGTGGCGCGTACCGTGACACACCCGGCGGGCAGCGGGAGTTCGCACAGCCCCCGATGCGCGAGGCCCTCCCCACGCCCGCGCCCGTCGGCCCGCGGCCCCGCCGGAGCACCCCCTACGGCGGGGCCGCCGCAGCGTAGTTGCGCGATCGGGCCTTCGTGTCGCACTATGAGCCGACGGATCCGGGCTGCCCGGAAACGCCCACACACCACCGAAGGCCCCGACCATCACCGCTGGTCGGGGCCTTCGACGTGCCCCCTCAGATGCTGTCGATGATCGCCTTACGACGGTCCTGGTACTCCTGGTCCGTGATCGCCCCGGCCGCCCGCAGTTGGTCGAGCGTCGCCAGGCGGCTCGCGGGGTCCTGCTGCTGAGGCGTCGGCGCGGCGGCAGGAACGTCTGGTGCCCCGGGGGCGGACCCGGTGGCAATGTACATCCGCAGCTTGTCCGCGAAGTCCTTCCCCACCTGCTTCGGGACCTGCTTGATCTCCGCCCGGTTGCCCGAAGCGAAAACGATCAACGTCCCGGCGAGTATGCCGCCCGCCCACTGCACACTGGTGATCTTGCTGTACGGGAAGTCCTCCACCTGCTGGCTCGTGATCCCGTGCTTCAGGAAGATCAGCCTCAGGTCCGTCATGGCCAGCAGGCCATTGCCCTTGCCGTAGATGCCCGTCGCGAGCATCTCGACCTTCTCGCCCTCCCACAGCACCTCCGGCAGGCGCTTGATCTCGCGCCCGGCTCCGAGTGTGCTGCCCAGCTTCGCGGCGGCAGCGTCGATGTCCGGGCGCACGTTGAACGTAGCCATGGGGTCCCCTCCCTATCGGTGCCCGGATCGTACCGATCTCGCGCGCCTGGTCGGGCCCGAACGGCGAAGGGGGCAACAGGTGGCAAAGGGCACCCCCGTCACCGACGCTGAGCGGCAGCGTGTCCGCGAGCTGCACGCCCAGGGCAAGGGCCGCAACCAGATAGCCAAGCTGCTCGGCCGCTCGGGCCGGACAATCAGCGACATCGCCTTGGAGTGCGGAATCTCCTTCGCCGCACGCGCCGGACAAGTCGCCGCCGCCACAGAGGTCAGGCAGATGGACCTCGCAGAGCGACGTGTACGCCTCGCCGAGAACCTCCAGGCCGACGCCGAGCGGCTCCGTGAGCAGATGTGGGAGCCCACCACCGTCTGGTCGTTCGGCGGCAAGGAGAACACCTACGAGGACCACACCTTCCCCGAGGCGCCGGCCGACGTGAAGCGCACGCTCATGACCGCCGCCGGTACCGCCATCGACCGTTCGCTCAAGCTGTCGCCGCCGAAGGACGAGACGGGCACCGAGGAGGGCGTGGCGCTCATCAGCAAGCTCATGTCCGGCCTGACCGAGGTCTACAAGGCCCAGCAGGACCAGGAGGCCGACGAGGGGGCATGACGCCATGCTCCAGAACGTCGAGCTGCCGCTGAGCCGGAAGCAGATCGCGTCCATCGTTGAGGCGACAGCCCGCATCAACATCTGGCACGGCGCAATCCGGTCCGGGAAGACGATCGCAAGCCTGATTGCGCTGCTGGCCGCCATCGCGACCGCGCCGCGCGCCGGCCTCATCCTCATCACCGGCCGGACGCTGGACACCATCGGCCGCAACATCATGGAGCCCCTCGTCGACCCCGGCATTTTCGGCGCGCTGGCCAAGCTGGTCGTGTGGACGCCCGGGGCAAAGACCGCGGTCATCCTCGGCCGTACAGTCCATCTGATCGGCGCCAACGACCGCCGGGCAGAGGGGAAGATCCGAGGCGCCACCGTCGCGCTGGTCTACTGCGACGAGGTCAGCCTCCTGCCGAAGGACTTCTTCCGGCAGCTCCTCGGCCGACTGTCCGTCAAGGGCGCGAAGCTGATGGGCACCACCAACCCCGACAACCCCGGTCACTGGCTGAAGAAGGAGTACATCGACCGGGCGGGCGAACTGAACCTTCGCTCCTGGCACTTCAATCTGGACGACAACCCGTCGCTCGACGAGGACTACGTCACCTCGCTCAAGAAGGAGTACGTCGGGCTCTGGTACCGGCGCTTCATCCTCGGCGCCTGGGTGCAGTCCGAGGGCGCTGTCTACGAGATGTTCGACCCCGCGGAACACGTCGTGCGAGACCTGCCGCGAATCGACCGCTGGCTCTGCGATGCCGTCGACTACGGCACGGTCAACCCCTTCGCGGACGTGCTGCTCGGGCTCGGCTCCGACCGGCGGCTGTACGTGGTCAGTGAGTACCGGCACGACTCGCGCATGGCCCGCAGACAGCTCACCGACGCTGAATACTCGCGGGCCCGCCGCCAGTGGCTGGCGAAGGTTCCCGTACCGCACTCGCCATCCGTCGGTGTCAGCCCGGAGTGGACCGTCGTCGACCCCTCCGCCAGCTCCTTCATCGAGCAGCTCCACCGCGACGGGGTCACGGGCGTGACGACCGCCGACAACGCCGTCCTGGACGGCATCCGAACGGTCTCCAGTCTCTTCGCCACCGGCAACCTGCTGATCCATGAGTCCGCGACCGGCGCCATTGAGGAGCTGCCCGGCTACTCCTGGGACGACACTGCGGCGGAGGCCGGTGACGACGCGCCGATCAAGGAAAACGACCACTCGTGCGACGCCTTGAGGTATGGCGTTCGTACGACCGAGTCGCTGTGGCGGCCCCACATCCCGACCCGGCTGGAGGTCGCCGCATGATGCCCACGGCTGATCAGGCAATCGCCAACGCAGCACGGCTCCTGGAGCGTGCGGAGATCGAGCTGACCAACCTGCCGCTGATGGAACGCCTCGACGAACTCGCTGGTAGCTGGCTTCAGATAGCCGCCCTAGTGATAGAGAAGGAGCGCGTCTGATGGCCGTGGTTATGCCCCTTCCCACAAACGTGTCCCTGCCGGTGTTCCTCCGTGTTGGCGACAGCGCCGAAGAGTTTCGGATAGGCGAGATCGAGATCGACCCGGCCCACGACGAAGGCATCCGCCAGGCCATCGCCGCGTTCCTGCGGGGCGCCGCCCATGCCTTTGAACACCCTGAGCAGGAGGACGACGATGCCCCTGCCCACAGGTAACATCCCCTGGCCGCCCCGGGACCTCGAGCCCGCGCTCGAATCCATGGCCCGGTGGGACACCTGGTGGTCCGGCGACCCGGACCGCCTGGAGCAGCTCTACGGCGGCGGCTCGGGCATCGGCCCGGACGCCAAGCGATACCAGTTCGCCGGCGGTGTTGTCGGCCGCGTTGCCCGCTGGTGGTGGGGCACCCCGACAGCCCCAGGCGAACGCCGCACGAAGCTGCACGTGCCGATCGCTGGGGACATCTGCGGCGGCAGCGCGGACCTGCTCTTCTCCGAGCCGCCGAAGATGACCGTCACCGGCGATGCGACCACGAAGCGCCTCGACATCCTGGTTGATGACGGCATGCTGGCCACGCTCCAGACCGCGGCCGAAGTGGGCGCCGCGCTCGGGGGCGTCTACCTGCGGCCCGTCTACGACAAGGACATCGCCGATCAGCCCTGGCTCGATGCCGTGCACGCGGACCGTGCCCTGCCGGAGTTCCGGTGGGGCCGTCTCTCTGCGGTGACGTTCTGGCAGATTGTGCACGACGAGGACGGCCTGATCTGGCGGCACCTGGAGCGCCACGAGCCGGGCGGTATCCAGCACGGCCTCTACCTGGGCACGAAGGAGAAGCTCGGCCGCCCGGTGCCGCTGGAGGACAACCCGGCGACCGAGGGATTCGCCGGGCTCGTCACCGATGAGGGCTGGGTGGAGACGGGGTTCGCCGGCCTCGACGTGTCACACATCCCGAATGCCAACTCCCGCCGCTGGCGCTGCGAACCGTCACTCGCGGACCTGGGCCGGTCAGACCTCGACGGGATCGAGCCACTCATGGACGCCCTCGACGAGACCTACGCGTCATGGATGAGGGACATTCGGCTCGGAAAGGGGCGAATCGTCGTCCCTGACGCTTACCTACAAAGCGCCGGGCCGGGCCGGGGCGCGTCGTGGAATCCGGATCAGGAGGCGTTCGCGGGCATCAACATGCTGGCCCGCGCCGACAGCGGTCAGCAGCTCACCGTGGCCCAGTTCGCCATCCGTGTTGCTGAGCACCAGGGGACGGCCGAGGACCTGGTGAACCAGATCCTGCGGTCGGCCGGCTACTCCGCGCAGACGTTCGGGCTCGGCGGGGACGTCGCGGTCACCGCGACCGAGGTCGTCTCCAAGGAGCGCCGGAGCATGACGACCAGGGGCCGGAAAATCCTCCGCTGGCGCCCCGGGCTCTCCCACGCGGCCGAGGCCCTGCTCGCCGTGGACCGGCACGTCTTCGGCGGCAAGGCTGTCCCGCAGAGGCCGACCATCGAGTTCGAGGACTCCGTGCAGGAAGATCCGCTGACGCTGGCCAACACGGTGGATGTGCTGCGCCGGGCGCGGGCCGCGTCCACGGACACGCTCGTGCGGATGACGCATCCGGAGTGGGACGACGTCGCGGTCCAGGCCGAGGTGGCTCGTATCCAGCAGGAGGATGGGACGGCTGTCCCGGATCCGATGCAGGCTGGCGCTGTGGCGTAGGTGAGGGGGCGTCATGCCTGTGTCCCCAGCGATGGCGGAGGACTTGGCCCGGGAGGTTCGCGAGCTGTACGAGAGCGCCGAGACTGCTCTTCTGGAGCGCCTGGCGGCGGCTCTTGAGGCGGGCATCGACAGCCCTCGGTGGGCGGAGCTGAAGCTGGCCTCCGTTGGCGACCTCCGGCAGTCGGTCGAGAAGATCTCGGCGGCGCTCCAGCAGGACGCCGACGGCGCGACCGCCCGCGCGCTGATCACCGCCTACAACCGCGGCCGGCAGGCGGCCGTGGCGGAGATGGGCGGTCTGGATATCGGCCGGGAGTTGGTGGCGCGCGACGTCCTGCCGAATGCTCCGGTGGTTGACCGGCTGGCCGCGAGCCTGGCGGAGGACACGCGACCGCTGTACGTACGCATCACGCGCGCGGTCATCGACACGTACCGGCGAGTCATCGCGCGCGCGTCCGGAACGGTACTGCTGGGTGCGATGACCCGCCGCCAGGCGAGTCAGCAGGCCCTCAACGAGTTCGCAAACAAGGGGATCACCGGCTTCGTGGACTCCGCCGGCCGCTCCTGGAACCTCGCCTCGTACGCCGAGATGGCCGTCCGCTCCGTCACCGCCCGCGCCGCGGTCCAGGGGCACACAGATGCTCTCACCGAGCTGGGCGTGGCGCTCGTCATCGTCTCGGACGCGCCGTTGGAGTGCGAACTGTGCCGCCCGTGGGAGGGCGAGATTCTCACGATCAACGGGCAGGCGGGCCCGCACACGGTGCGCGCGGACCACGCGATCCAACCGACCCGGCTGCTCGCTCGCCGCCGTACGGTCGCCGTGCACATCGCGGGGAGCCTCACGGAAGCCCGAGCAGCGGGCCTGTTCCACCCGAACTGCCGCCATTCGCTGGCCGCGTACCTCCCCGGGGTGACGACCCGGCCGCCGCATCATGCGACGCCTGGCACGACGTACTCGGACACGCAGCGGCAGCGCGAGATTGAGCGGCACATTCGTGCGTGGAAGCGGCGCCAGGCCGTCGCGCTCGACGCGGTCGAGCGCCGCCGAGCCGGGGCGTACGTCCGGAAGTGGCAGGCCGTCGCACGCGAGCACGTGGCCGCGCACGAAGACCTCCGGCGAAAGCCCGCGCGCGAGCAGATCAACCGCGCTATCTGACTTCGGCCCGCCAGGCGCGGGCCGGGAACACCGGTCCCGCCCGCGCGGGGCCCTCACCGGGTCGGCCAGGCGCCGGCCTCCCCTCGACGCGCACCAGGAGTGCACGACATGCAGAAGCGAACCCTCGCGCGCCACGCCGGGACCGGCGGCTGGGCGCACCCGTACGGCCACCACCCTTTCGCCCCGTACCTGTACGCCGACGGCGGGGACGGAGGCGACTCCGGATCCGACAGCGGGGACGGCGACGGCGGGAATGACGACGGCCAGGACGACGACGATGCCGGCGGGACTGGCGACGGCGACGGCCAGGACGACGACGCGGGCAAGGACGACGGCAAGCAGAAGCCCCCCGCCAAGAAGGACGCCGACGAGGAACCGGCCGCGAAGATCGCCCGCCTGGAGAAAGACCTCAAGGCGGCGAACGCGGAGGCGGCGAAGGCCCGCACCGGAGCCAAGAAGGCTGCCGCCGACGAGGCCCGCTCCGAGGTCATGAAGGAGCTGGGCAAGGTCCTCGGCCTGGTGGAGGACGACGACAAGACTCCGCCGGACCCGGCCGCGCTCAAGGCGCAGATCGAGAGTGCGACGGCGGCTCACCGTGAGACGGCGGTCGAGTTGGCGGTGTACCGGGGCGCGGCGAAGTTCGGCGCTGACCCGGACGCCCTCACCGACTCCCGGGCTTTCCTTCGGTCGATCAAGGACTTGGACCCGGCCGACGAGGGATTCGCGAAGGCTGTGAACGCCGCGATCAAGGCGGCTGTCGAGGCCAATCCGAAGCTCAAAGCCGCAGGCCAGGCGCCTGCACGCACATCCGCCGACTTCAACGGCCGGACCGAGAAGCCCAGCAGGGCGACCGGCGTCGACGCCCAGCGCGAGGCACGCCGCAAGGCCCGCCGCTGAGCCACACAGAATAGAGAGGGCCCCCGATGCCCAACACCTTCCTGACCCCCGACATCATCGCGCAGCGGGCGCTCGCCACCCTGTACGAGACCACGCACATGGCGCAGCTCGTGCACCGCGACTACGAGGCCGACTTCGCTGGCCGTGTCGGCGACACCATCACGGTGCGGAAGCCCGCGGTCTTCACCGCGACCGAGTTCAACCGCGGCACGGGCATCGTGCCGCAGAACGCGACCGAGTCTGGGGTCGCCATCACGCTGAACCATTTCCCGGACGTCAGCTTCACGGTGACGACGGAGCAGCTCACCTTGGAGATCCAGGACTTTGGCGAGCAGCTCCTCGACCCGGCGATGGAGGCGATGGCCCAGAAGATCGACCGGGACATTCTCATCCTCCGCGACGACATCGTGCAGGAGGTCGGCGGTGTCGCGGAGAACACTGCGGGCGAGGAGTACAACTACCCGAACGGGGCGTACCCCTGGAGCGACTCCCGTGTCCTGATCCAGGCCGGCGCGCTCCTGGACACGAAGAACGTGCCGCCCCTCAGCCGGAACGTGGTGGTGGGCCCGCGCACGAAGGCCCGCTGGATGGCGGAGAAGGTCTGGCGGACGGCCGACCAGCGCGGCGACACCGAGGGCCTGCGCGAGGCATCGTTCGGCCCCCGGACCTCGGGCTTCGACCCGTACATGACGCAGAACATCGCGGGCCCGGACGCCGACCCGGACGCGGGCGAGCCCACCACCGAGGTCAACGTCGGTTTCCACCGGACCGCGTTCGCGCTGGTCACGCGGACGCTGGAGGTCCCGCCGGGCGCCCAGGACGCAACGATCATGTCGTACAAGGGCTTCGCGCTGCGGGTCGTCTACGACTACGACATCAAGTACAAGCAGACCGTCGTCTCGGTCGACTGCCTGTACGGCACCAAAACGCTGGACGCGAACCGCGCCGTCCTGATCAAGGGCGCGGACGCGACCTCCTGACCCGGCGATGGGCGGCGGGATGGTGGGGCGCCGGAGGTGGTCCGGCGCCCCACCGCACACCTCCGCCACGACACCCCAGGAGGGGCAGATGGCGCAGTACAAGAACGAGAACACCGGCGACATCGTCACCCTGCCGACGCCGCGCGGGCGCCTGGAGAGGCTGGCGAACTGGACCCGCCTCGATCCGGACCCGGAACCGTCGGCCCCGGCCGGGCCGGTGCGCCCGTCGAAGTCCGCGAAGAAGGAGGAGTGGGTGTCCTACGCGCGCACCCGCACGCAGACTGCCGAGGACGAAGCGAAGATCGACGGCCTCACCCGCGACGAGCTGATCGCCCAGTACGGCGACGACGGCGCGAGCGCGTAGGGGGTGGCCGTGGCCCGCGTGTACGCGACGGCCGCCGAGTATCTGGAGTACACCGGGGAAGAGGTGCCCGACGAGGGGGCGCTCGCCCGCGCGTCCCGGTTCCTCGACAGCCAGGTCCTCCGGCTGTGCCGGTACGAGGTGGACGCTGAGGGGAAGCCCGCCGATCCGGTCGTGGCGGCGGCGTTCGCTGCGGCGGTGTGCGAGCAGGTGCGCTGGTGGGACGAGACCGGCGACGAGCTGGGCGCGGCAGGGCTTTGGGGCTCGGTGAAGCTGGGCTCCGCGAGCATGACGAGGGCCAGCTCGTCGTCCGGCTCGCCTGGTGCTGGTGGGCGCGTGGTCGCTGACGCGGCTCTGGAGGCGCTCCGCTCCCCGGACCTCACTCCGGACCGGTTCGTTCTGGGGCTGGTGTGCTCATCATGAAGCTCCCGAGGATCTGGCTCCAGCATGAGATCACCATCGAGCCGTACGAGGGCTCCGGAGCGTACGGCGATGTCTACGGGGTGCCGGTTGAGGTCCGCGGCTTCCTGGAGCAGACGACGCGTCTGGTCCGCGATGCGGGCGGGGATGAGGTGGTCTCCTCGTCGACGTTCTACTGCCGCCACGGTGCTGTGAACGCTCCGACGAAGTCCAGGGTCGCACTGCCGGACGGCACGAAGACCACGGTCATCGTCACGCACGACGGCACGGCTGGACGCCTGCCGCTCCCCGAGCACCTGGAGGTGATCCTCCAGTGACGCAGTACGCGCGTATGTCCTGGGAGGGCCGACGCCTGTGGACGTCCCGGGGGCAGCGTCTCGCGGGCGAGGGGCTCCAGCGGGCGCTGGAGCACACCCTCGGCGTCTCGAACGACCACGTGCCGCTGGAGGAGGGCACGCTGGAGCGCTCCGGACGCGTCACCCGGGACGGCCTGAACGGCGCGATCACCTACGACACCGTGTACGCCGTTGTTCAACATGAGCGGTTGGACTACAAGCACTTGCCCGGCCGGACCGCCAAGTACTTGGAAAATGCAATGAATTCGGAGCGGGAGACGATGCTCCGGTTGATGGCCGTGCCGCTGCGGGTCTGGCTCCGCGGCTGACCCCTCCCGTTTTTCCTGGCCCCGCTTGTGCGGGGCCTTAAGGCACGCCCGAGGGGGTGTCCGTGGGCTACACCACCGATCTCCTCACCGGCCTTGCTGTCCTCATGGATGGCGGCGGGCTCGGCGTGTACCGCGCCTCCGGTGTCTACGCGGCGGGCGAGACCGGCATCACGATCGCCAAGGTCCCGGAGGCGCCGGATCGGATCATCTGCCTCACCCCGTACCCGGTGGAGGACACCGGCGGCACGGACGTGATCACCGGTGTCCAGATCCGGATGCGTGCTGGTCCGGACCCGCGTGAGGTCCTCGACCTGGCCGACGTCGTCCGCGACCTGCTGCACGGCCGGGAGAACTTCTACCTCGGGCCGGTCCGGGTCGCTCTGGCGTGGCGGCAGTCGCAGGGCCTGATGGGCCAGGACGCGCACTCCCGCGAGGAGCTGTCCGCCAACTACTACCTGCGGACGAGTCGGTCCGCTCCCTACGTGCACGAATAGGAGATGGGCCATGACGACGCCCCCGCAGACCGCCACAGAAACGGCTCTGGCCCGGCGCTGGAAGCTGGAGATCAACATGGGCACGGCGGACGAGCCCGATTGGCAGCCCTGTCTTGGAATCACCGAATTCGGGTGGAGCGCCGCGCCCAACCATGAGGACTCGTCAGAATATGACGGTGAGGGCTGGGCCGGGAACGACAAGACCGGCCAGGCGTGGGAAGTCGTAGCCACGTTCAACCGGAAAGTGTCGGCAGACTCCACCACTTACTCCCCAGTACACGAAGCGATCAGGCTCGCCTTCTTCGCCAATGGCGACGCCTCGAAGAACCACCTTCGATTCCTGGACCGCAAGGGCGGTCCCGAGGCATACGAGGGGCACGCCCTGCCCGTCTGGGAGCCGCAGGGCGGCCCGTATACAGCCCTCGACCAGATCCAGTGCACCTGGACCGGTACGGGCCCACTCACGCCGATCACGAATCCGCTGGCCGCCTGATGGGGCGCTTCAAGGCGCTGGACGACTTCCAGGACGACGCTCTCACCCTGCCGGTGCGGTTCCGGGACGGCACGATGCGCGATGTGATCATCCCCGGCCCCTCAGCCGAAGTTGGCCTGAAGATCCAGAAGGTCATGGAGAGCGGCCTCGCGCTGGCCGTCGCCGGAGCCGATCCGAGCCAGGAAGTCCTCGACGACGCGCGCGAGCTGGACCTGTACCGGGACGCTCTCGGGCCACGTCACGACGAGCTGCTCGCCGGTCTGGACTGGCCGTTCTTCAAGCACGTCGCAATCACCGCTGTCCTGTGGATCGCACACGACAGTGAAACCGCCGAGCGCTACTGGACTGCTGGTGGCGACCCTTCTCGCCAGGCCCCGAATCGGGAGACACGTCGGGCCTCATCGGCTGCGGCGAAGTCGACCCGCACACGGGGCTCCACGAGTGGTACGAGTACCCGCCCGGCCAAGCCCCGCGCCGCCAAAAAGGCGGCCGACCAGACCTGAACTGGGGCGACCTGCTGGAACAGTGGGCCCTCATCGAGAACGACCTCCACGAGGTCTACGGCATCGACGTCGGTGCCCCAGGGCTGCTCGAAGGGCGGTCCTGGCGCTGGCTGAAGATCCGGATCTACGGCCTCCTCTCCGCCGAGAGCCGTATCTCCAGACACTTCGAGCCCCCAAAACCGCAGTAGCCCGCTCCTCCCCCTGAACCACGGCCGAAAGGGGGTGCGACGCGGTGCTCAACTTGGGCGAGTTGGTCGCGGGGCTCCGCCTGAACGACAGGCCGTACACCAGGACGCTCACCAGCGCCGAGTTGCGCCTGCGCGGCTTCACCCGCGACGCCGACGGAAGGTTGCGTGACCTCCACGGGCGGTTCACCACCGAGTCCGAGGCTATGGGGCGCTCCCTCTCCCAGCGCATCGGCGAAGGCGCCCGCGGAGCGCTCTCCGGTCTCCAACGGCTCGTGCCAGCAGTCGCGGCCGTCGAGCTGGGCGTTCCCGCCGTGGCGGCAGTCGCGACCGCGCTGGGGAGCGTTGCCGCAGGCGCGGTCGCGGCCGGTGTCGCGGTGAAGGCTTTCTCCTTGGCCGCGCAGCCGCAACTCGACGCGGTGAAGGACGCGGCAGCGTCCGCCGAGGCGGCAGACGCCGCCCACGAGAAGGTGCTGCTGAAGAAGCAGCTCGCGGCCAAGCTCGCCGCGAAGGGCGGGGACGAGTACAAGAAGGCGCTCACCGAGGTCGAGGCAGCGACGAAAGCCGCCACCGAGGCTGACGCTGCGGCTGCGGTGGCGATGCGGGACCTGCCGCCGGCCACCAGGGCGACGGCGAAGGCCTTCGCTGCGCTGAAGGGCGACTATCAGGACTGGTCGGACAGCCTCAGCGGAACCACGATGCCTCTTTTCACCCGGGGCATCGAGATCCTGCGTGCTCTGCTCCCGTCGCTGACACCTTTCGTACGGGCCGCAGCGTCTGCGCTGGGCGATCTGCTGGACCGGGTCGCGGTCGGAGTGAAGTCCGTCGGATTCAAGCGGTGGGCGGCGGATATGGCTGCTGCGTCCGGGACCGCCCTGCGCGATTTCGTCCTGATCATCGGCAATCTCGCCCGGGGGTTTGCTGGGCTGCTCCAGGCTTTCCTCCCTACCTCGGCCGCAGTGACCGGTGGCCTGGTGGGGATGACCGCCGCCTTCGCGGCCTGGGGTGTCGGGCTCAAGGACACCGAGGGTTTCGCGAGCTTCTTGGAGAAGGCGGACGAGGGCGGCGAGACCCTGTCCACGCTCGCCGAGGCCGCGCTCGCGGTCGTCTCCGCCGCAGCGCCGCTTCTCGGTGTGACCACGCTGATCGCGAACGCATTTGGTCAGGTTGTCAGCAGCACCCCGGCCCCGGTCCTGACCACGCTGGTCAGTGTGCTGGCCGCCGTGCGGGTCGGAATGATTCTGTACGGGGCCGGGTCGGCCGTGGTGGCCGGTGCGAACGCCGTTATGGCCAGCTCCACATGGGCCGTTATCGCGGGCTGGACACGCCTGATGGCCGTCGGGCTGGCCGCGTACGCCCGGATCGCGGGCGCCGCCGTCGTGTCGGCCGCAACGACCGCCGGGGCCTGGGTGGGCAGTGCACTGGTGGCGATCGGTACGTGGATCGCGGCCGTGCTGCGGGCCTCGGCCACGGCGGTGGCGCAGTTCGCGCTCATGGCCGCGCGCGCCGTGGTGTGGGCAGCGACCATGGCCGCGCAATGGCTCGTGGCGATGGGGCCCGTGGGCTGGGTGATCGCTGCGGTCGTCGGACTGGTCGCGATCATCGTCCTCAACTGGGACCGCATCAAACGGGCCACCGGTGCCGCCTGGGACTGGGTCTGGGGAAAGATCAAGAGTGTCGGGGCGGCGCTCCTCGGCTACATCACCAGCCTCCCGCTGGTGTCGCTCTTCCTGCGGCACTGGGACCGCATCCGAACCGGCACCGCGTCCCGCGTCGTCGGGCTGATCTCGTACGTACGGTCTCTCCCGGGCCGGATCAAGGCCGCCATTGGCAACCTGGGCGGTCTCCTCACGGGCGTCGGCCGGTCCATCATTCAGGGCTTGATCAACGGCGTCACCGGGATGATCGGAGCGCTGAAGAGCAAGTTCAGCTCCATCACCTCGATGATCCCGGACTGGAAGGGTCCGATGGCCGTCGACCTGAAGCTCCTGGGCCCCTCCGGACAGGCGCTGATGAGCGGCCTGATGGGCGGCATCGACCAGCAGGTCCCGGCTCTTCAGCGGCAGCTACGCGGGATCACCTCGGGGATCGTCACGAGCGTGGGTGCGCCGGCGCTAGGTGGCAGTGCGATGGCGAGTCTTGTGTCTCCGCCCCCGCGGCCGGTACCAGCCGGTGCACGCGGTACGGGGACGACCACGGACCGGCGGACGTACACCACCTACAACCTGACGCAGCGGGAGATGACGATCCGGGACCTGGAGGTGCTCCAGCGCCGCCAAGACGCCCGCGCCAGAGTGGGGAGGCCACGATAGATGCCGCTCATCGCAGCCCCCGTTACCCCGCCGGAGACCGGGGAGCCGCCCGCTGGCGGTGGCGGCGGCGGGATCATCCTCCCGGAGCTGGGCCGGGCCACGGTCACCTACTACGACCCGACGGGGGTGGCGTGGCCGCTGACGACGCGGTCGCTGGGCTGGACCACCCTCGCAGAAGGTGTGTCAGGGCTGGGGGCGGCGCCGTACGAGCTGACCACGGACGCGCGCCCGCGCGGGGGCGCGCGTCTGCGGCACGTGCAGGCACAGCCGCGGTCGATCGTGTGGCCGCTCCGGGTGTTCGGCAACACCCACATGGAGTTCATCGGCCGGTGGCGGGCACTCGGGCGGGCGTTCACGCGGACGCTGCGGGAGGGCCCCGGGGTGCTGGAGATCGCCCGCCCGGACGGAACCCGCCGCCAGATCCAGGTGCTCTACGAGGAAGGTTTCGAGGGGCAGGGATCGCGCGGTACGGGCTGGATCTCGGACACGGCCGTGATGACCCTGTTCTGCGAGGACCCGTACTGGGTGGATCCCATCCCGCTCACCGTGCACCGCGAACAGGGCATCGGTGTGGACTTCCTGGCCCCGTACCCCTCGGTGTCGTCCAGCCAGGTCCTCGGGGCCACGGTGGTGAGCAACCCCGGCGATGTCACGGTGTGGCCGGAGTGGACGATCACCGGCCCGGCATCGCAGATCGTCTTCACGCGCGAGGACACCGGCGAGTCCTTCACCCTCGACCCCAACGCCCCGGAGATCGGCCACGGCAACCTGCTCGCCGGGGAACGGGTCACGGTCCGCACCGATCCGCCGCAGGTCCGATACCAGGACGGCTCGAACTGGGTGGGATCCCTGGACTGGCCGAGCGCTGTCCTGTGGGGCCTCGATCCCGGCTCCAACTCCATCACCTTCCAGCTCGACGGCTCCGGCCCCGGCAGCGCGGTCGACCTCACGTTCAACCCGCGGTACGAGACAGCGTGAGGAGGCGCCTTGGCTATCCAACTGCTCGTGACTGACCCGGATTTGAGGGTCCAGGGCGACCCGCTGGCCGACTGGCTGGCCCTCGACGCGACAGTGCGGTTCAACGAGCCAGCGAGCGGCAGCGCCGAGCTGGTCGCGCACCCTCACGTCATGGCACAACTCCAGCCTGGGAACAGGATCATGGTGATCCGAGACGGCGGCTTCTGGTGTGCAGGCCCGATGGAGATCCCCACGGATTTCTCCTGGGGCATCGGGGGCGAAGGGGAAGCCCCGCCCGGCAAGGTGACCATCAACTTCACCGATGACCTGGCGCGGCCGGCGGGGTATCTGACGTGGCCCGCTCCGGCGTCGGCATGGTCAGAGCAGCCGGACACGGCCCGGCAAATCACCTCCGCCAGCGGCGAGACGATCATCCGGACGCTTGTGAACGAGAACTGCGGTCCGGGCGCGCTCGCCGCACGGCGGATCCCCAACTTCGCGCTCGCCCCGGCGGCTGGGGTCGGTACAACGACCAGTGTGAACACTCGCCTTGAGGGTCTGCTCGCCACATGTCGGCGGGTGGCCATCGACGCGGGCGGGCTGGGTTTCCGCACCCGCCAGACGAGCAGCCAAATTCTGTTCGAGGTGTACGCACCGACCGACCGGACCGGCACCGCCCGCTTCTCTGCGGGGCTCGGCAACCTGCGGGCCGTCACATACCGGCAGTCCGCGCCGACCGTGACACACGCGCTGGTGACCGGATCCGACCAGGCCGTCCCGCGCGCCTACGTAGAGGTCGCCGATCCAGGCGCCGCAGCAGCGTGGTGGCGGGTAGAGCAGCTCATCGACGGCACCGCGGACAACGATGCCGCGGGCGAGCTGACGCAGGAGGGACGGCAAGCCCTGGCTGAGGGCGCGGCTCCTGTGGAGCTGGCCACCGTGACGGTGGACACCGAGGACCTGAAGGCCGGCCGGGACTTTGGGCTGGGGGACCGGGTCACCGTGGCTCTGCCGACGGGGGTGGAAGTCGCTGATCTGGTGCGGTCGATGCATCTTCAGGCGACCCCGGGTGCGGGCGAGCACGTCACGTCGCTGATCGGGTCTCCGGAGGCGACGACGGATCCGCAGATCGTGCGGGTGGTACGGGAGCTGGGCCGACGGCTCGGCAGAATCGAAGCGAGGTAGCAGTGGCCCAGGATTCTTGGCCATCCCCCGAGCACAACTCCCGGTCGGTGACTGACGTCGAGTACGAGCAGATCGCCGCGCACTTCTCCGGCGACGGGGTCTACGGCACCCCGCTCGACCCGCCCGTCATCACGGCTGGCATAGGGCTCACCGTGAACGTGGCCGCCGACGTCTTCGCGTCCCTGCGTGGGCACGCCTGGACCTCCGGCACCACCGGCGACAGCCTGGACATCGCTGCGAACAGCAGCGGCCAGACCCGCGTTGACCGGGTTGTGCTGCGCCTGGACCGGAGCACCTGGACCGTACGGGCCGTAGTGAAGCAGGGCACACCCGGCGCAGGCCCGCCCGTCCTCACTACCGGCACCGGCTTCACCACCTACGAGGCGCTGCTCGCCAACGCCACCGTCGCGGCCGGGGCGACGTCGGTCACCGTGACCCGCGGTGAGCGGTACGTCGGCAGCCGCATGCGCCCGTGCGTGTCCACGGCGCTGACCAACCCCAACACGGCGCCGGGGGACCTGCTGTGGGAGGTGGACACCGGCCGGATCCTCTTCCACGACGGTCAGGCGCTGCGCACGATCTACTCCGCCTCCGGCATCGTCACGGTGGACTCGCCGCTGACGGGGTGGAGCATCGGCACCACGTCCGTACTGGAGGAACGGAACGGCACCGTCAGCCTGAGGCTCGGGTCGTTCACGCGGACAGCGGGCACCCTCACCAACACCACCCCGTCCCGGCTCCCCGTCCTCATCCCGGCCGACTACCGGCACGCCACCCGTGACCAATACATCATCTGCTACATAACCGGCGCCCGAATCGGGAGAATCACCATCTATTCCAAAGCAAGCGACACCCCAGGCCAGGTGTGGCTCACCCAGCACCCGGGTGTCCCCACCGACAACAACGTCCTGTCCAACTCGGGTGTGAGCTGGGTGGCGGGCTGATGGCACGTTACGGATTCGGCGCCGGCGTCGCAGACTTCGTGGTGGCTCCCTCCGACGGCATCTGGATGGTGTCGCCCAACACCCAGATCACCTTCTGGACCGCCCAGGTCGACGGCAGCCAGTACACCGACCTCCTGGACTCCGCGGGCAATCCGGTGCCCTATGTGATCAGCGACGAGTACGGTCAGTTGCCCCGCTTCTCCGGACCCGACGAGGTCTTCGGCATGTGGGCCGACGCAGGCGGCGGGCGCCGCGCCTGGCTCTACGCCCACACCGGTGGCAAAGGCGAGCCCGGCGACCCGGGCGCCCACTGGTACTTCGGCACTGGCGGCCCCGAGGACGCCGGTCTGACCCCGGTGGCGGGAGACCTGTACGTCGAAACCGACACGGGTGACCTGTACTCCTTCGACGGCACAGACTGGTCCCTCCGCATCAACCTGCGCGGCCCGGAGGGTCCGGCCGGAACCGGGGACGTCGCGTCCGTCAACGGGCAGACGGGCGCGGTCCTCCTGGCTGCGGCCGACGTCGGGGCGGTCGCCGCGGCAGCGGTCGGAGTCCCCTCCGGGGTGGCGGGCCTTGACGGCACCGGGCGGGTCCCCTACTCCCAGCTGCCCCCCGCCGCTGAGGCCCCCGTTCAGTCCGTCAACGAGCAGACGGGCGCCGTCGTTCTGGTCGCGGCCGACGTTGGCGCCGCCGCGACCAGCCACACCCATACCGCGGCAGCCGTAGGGGCCGTGTCGATGATGGACCGCGGCGCGGCGAACGGCGTCGCCACGCTGGACGGCTCCTCGCGGCTGCCAATCGCTCAGGTGCCGGCCGCCGTCGCCAAGAACGTCTGGACCCCGCAGAGCCTCGGATTCCAGGCCTGGACGTGCGATCCGTACACGGTCGCCAACCCCGTGGCGAAGTTCTTGACCCCTCAGCGGCTGTACGCGTGCGGGATCAACATCACCGAGCCGACGCAGGTCAACAGGGTGCTGATGTTCGCCCGCGGGTACGGCGGCGTCAGCACCAACCGGTACGCGGCGGGAATCTACCGCGAGGACGGGACGAAGGTCACGAGCACTGCTTCGCCGGTGGCGCTCTCCGCCGCCGGGCAGACCGCGGGCAGCCCCCCGCAGATGATCAGCAGCCACATCGGGGCGACACCCATCTCGATGCCGTCCACAGTCACCCTGGCGCCGGGCCGCTACTGGGTGACGTGGGTCCTGACGACCGGCGGGGCGTCCGACTACAGCTTCTACCACGTGCAAAACGAGGCCCCTGTGGCTGGCGCGAACTTCTTCAGCCCCTTCGGTACTCCGTTCGCCCGCGCCTGGTACCTCGCCTCGCAGTCCAACACGCCCACCACGCTCAGCCAGAGCGCGGCAGGCGTACTCACCGACCACGACATCCCGATCATGGCGCTCGCCTTGGCCTGACCCGCCGCTCGCTTCCCGCCCCGCGCCATCCCGGCCGGGGCGTCCGTCATTTCTGGAGGACCGCATGGCGTACGACCTGAACCTGGAGAACCGCTTCACCTACCACCCCCCGCAGCCCGGCCAGGCCGAGCGCTACGAGCGGATCCGCGCCGCCGGCCTCGCCTTCGCCGAGCTGCTCGCCGAGCTGTGCCCGTCCTCGCCCGAGCTGAGCCGCGCGATCACGCACATCGACGAGGCGGTCATGAACGCCAACGCGGCCATCGCGCGTCACCCGGAGCGCGGCTGATGTCCGCCGACCCGGCCGAGTCGCATCCCTGGGACCGCGCGGATCTCACCGCTGTGGAGGTGTACCACCTGCCGTTCCCGTCCCTGGACGGCACACCGCTCGCGCCCACGCCGCCGGAACCAGCCGAGATCCCCGCCGCCCTGCGCGGCCCCAACTGGAAGCCGAGGCAGGCATGGCAACTCCTCTGACTGCCGCGAAACTGCTCCAAGCCCTCAAGGACGAGGGCCTCACCGTGGTCGAGCACCGGAGCTGGCGCACACACAACCGCAATCACAAGGGCCCCTGGGGGCCGCTGCACGGGGTGATGATCCATCACACCGTCACCTCGGGCACCGAGGCCTCTGTCGACCTCTGCTACAACGGCCATTCGACCCTGCCCGGCCCGCTGTGCCACGGGGTGATCGCCAAGGACGGCACGGTCTATCTGGTCGGCAACGGCCGGGCCAATCACGCGGGTTCCGGGGACGACGACGTCCTCGAGGCCGTCATCGACGAGCGCCCGCTGCCCGCTGCCAACGAGGCGAACACCGACGGCAACCGCCATTTCTACGGCTTCGAGGCCATCAACCTCGGGGACGGCCAGGACCCGTGGCCCGCCGTCCAGTTGGAGGCGATCGAGAAGGCCGCGGCCGCGATCTGCCGGGCGCACGGCTGGACCGAGCGCTCGGTGATCGGGCACAAGGAGTGGCAGCCGGGCAAGGTCGACCCGCGCGGCTTCACGATGGACTCGATGCGGGCCCGGGTCGAGGAGCGGCTCGCCGCGGGAAAGCCGAAGCCGCCCGCGCCGCCGAAGCCCACCCCCAAGCCTCCGGCCCCGGCAAAGAAGTACGAGCCCTTCCCCGGCTCCGCGTTCTTCGCGGCCGGCCGCCGCAGCGCCATCATCACGGCGATGGGCAAGCGCCTGGTGGCGGAGGGCTGCGGCCGGTACCAGGTCGGGCCCGGCCCGGAGTGGACGGACGTCGACCGCGCCTCGTACGCCGCGTGGCAGCGCAAGCTCGGCTACTCGGGCAGCGACGCGGACGGCATCCCCGGCAAGGCCTCCTGGGACCGCCTCAAGGTCCCCAACACCTAATCCAGCCGTAAGGCATCACTGACCTGCACAAATGAAGGGATTCGCTATGGCTGCTGCACCCGTTGAGAAGAAGGTCACCGCCGCGACGGCCGGCACCTACCTGGGGTCCACCGGGCTCCTGGCCAGCCTCGCCGCGCTCCAGGACAACGCGCGACTGCTGGAGTGGCTGCCCGACGCGCTCAGCCCGTTCGTCCTTGCCCTGGTCCCGGCGGCGATCACCTTCGTGGCCGGCTACCGGGCCCGGCACACGCCGCGTACGGGCACTCTGCGGTGACCCCGCAGGAGTCGACCCAGGTCGCGGTCGAACTGGAGCGGCTCCGCGGCACGGTCGCAGAGGGGTTCGCCACCCTGAACGGCCGGTTGGACACCACGCTCCAGCGGACCGGGCAGGTGGAGAAAGACATCTCCGAGCTGGAGACCCGCGTGACCGCGCTGGAGCGGGCCCGCTGGCCGCTGCCCACCATCGGTGTCCTCGCCGGTGTGGCCGGTACGGCGGTCGGCCTGATCGCTCTCTACCGATGACCCCTCACACAGCGCGCCCCCTGCCCGGCTTCGGCCAGGCAGGGGGCGCTTCGTCGTGCCAGGGGGCCATCCCCGCGCCTGCGGGGAGCACTCGGTGAAGAGGTCCTCGCGCAGAAAGAAGCACGGACCATCCCCGCGCCTGCGGGGAGCACACTTTCTGACCAGGTACGTTACCGGCTCACCGGCCTAATTTGCACTGTTTCCGTGAATACGCACTGCGCCCCCTGTCCGGCCCTTCGCGGGCTGGCAGGGGGCGCTTTCGTGTACCCCCGGAGCCGACCGCGGGTACCGTTCTGGTGTCGAGTCAGAACGGAGTTCAGTATGCACGCTCTCCCGCATGCCCGCACCGGCGCGCGAATCAAGCGCCTGCGCCTGGAGCGCCACCTCACCCAACGCGCCCTGGCCGATCTCTCCCAGGTCCCGTACAGCACCCTCACCAAGACCGAGCAAGGCGTGCTCCCAGCCTCGCCGCATGTCATTGCCAGCATCGCCCGCGCACTGCGGGTGGACGTCGCCACCGTGACCGGCCAGCCCTACGCCACCGAGCTGAGGGCAGACGAACTCGATGTCCTCATAAGGCCGATCCGCGAGGCGTTGGACGTCTACGACCTCGGCGCGGACCCCGACATCCATCCGCGACCGTACGAGCTGCTGACGGCTGATGCCGAGGAGTTGCTCGTCATCGTCCGGGCCGGGGAGATCAAACGCGCGGCGGGACAAGTCGCCGGCCTTATCCAGGAAGCGACGACCGCAGCACACATTGCGGGGACTACAGCAGGGTGGCTGCTCCTGGCGAGCGCATACCGGACCGCCTACGACGTGGCCAGCAAACTGGGCTACGGCGACCTGGCAGCCATCGCATTGTCGCGGATGGACTGGGCATCCCAGCGCGGGTCCGATGCCGTAGTCGGAGGCATGTACCGCTACATGCGGGCGCTGACCTATCTCCGCGAAGGCCAGTACCGAACCGGCGAGCGCCTGGTGGCGCTTGGCCTGTCCACGCTGGAGCAGGCGCCGGTCGGCCGGGAGCGGGACGTCCTGACCGGGCAACTCCACCTCGGCGCCGCGGTGATGGCGGGTCGGGCAAAGGACCGTTCCGGCGCCGAGGAGCACCTCAAGGAGGGCGAGCGCATCGCGAAGCTGACCGGTGAGGCGGTAGATGTGCACTGGCTGGCGTTCGGCCCGACCAACGCAGCAGTCCACCGAGTCAGCGTCCTCGCTGAGTTGGACGAGTACGGTGCCGCGGCAGAGGCCGGGCAGAGCGTGACGCTTCCGAAGGACTGGCCAGCCTCTCGCCGCAGTCACCACCACGCCGAGCTGGCTCGCGCGCAGATGTGGACCGGAGACCTGGACACGGCTTTCGCCAATCTCCTGCGGGCGCGGAAGGCGGCACCCCAGCAGGCCCGGTATCACCAGACCGTGCGCGAGACCTACGCCGGGTTGGAGGCAGCGAAGCGTCAACTCCCGGACAGCTTCCTGTCGTACGGCTCCTGGCTCGGAGCCTGACACACCGTGAACCTTTGGCCCGGACTATCACGAGGTGGTGATAGTCCGGGCCTTTGCGCGTAGCCACGATGGCTCCACTCGCCCGTCACACATGGAGCCGACCATGAAGCACGCGCACCCCCTGGCCGATACGGCCATTGCCCGATGGCTGATGTCGAGCAGCCAAGTTCCCTCGATCGCCCGGGAGGACTGGGCCTACGGCCGCCCGGCACTCTTGCGAACCGGTGTCGCGTTCGACGCCGTCAAGATGCCCCGGGAGCTGGTCCACGCCGCCGCCGCTTCCTCCGATCCCGCCACTGTCTCCGCTGCCCTGGCCGAGGTCCTCGGCGGTCCGGTGATCTGCCAGCCCGGCACCTGGTACTACGCCCTTGTACCGCCCGGGACATGCGCAGCCTGGCGCTCGCCGCTCGCGGTGGTCCGGGGCGAGGGCGGGTGGCTCGGCATCCCCCGGGAAGACCAGACCGAGCCCCACGCCGTGGCCACCTACTGGACTGTCCCTGTCTCGCAGGTGGGCGGGCTGTGCGACCCCGACGCGGTGGCCGAGCTGCTGCGCGTCGGCCGCGAGCGCCTCGATCCCACCACCAGGCCGTGACCTCACCTGTCCTCAGCCGGCTCCTGGCCGCCTCGGGCGCTCTCCTTGGCCGCTACCGGCTCTACATCAAGCACGCGCCCGGCTGCCCGGACTGCTCCACGGGCCAGCGCTGCGCCGCAGGAGACCGCCTCTGGCAGCGGTTCCTCGACGCCCGCGGGACCCGGCCGTGATGCGGGTCGAGATCGTACATCTGGACAGCCTGTACGCACTGTACGAACTGGGCGACTGCTTCCGCTGCGATCGCCGCGGCCTCCAGACCATCTGTATCGGATCGCTCATCACTGCGGGCGGCCCGGGACACGCGGCAGCCGAGACGCCGCTGTACGCGTGCCGGGCCTGCGAGCAGGCGCTGATGGACATCCACCATCAGGCCCACACCTCCCCGGCCCGCCAGTACGTCACGGCCGGCCTGCACCACCCCCACTGACCC
>NZ_LATD01000220.1 GCF_000981895.1 Streptomyces odonnellii
CGGAGACCCGTCTCCCGCCCGTGCACCGTCCCCCGTGGTCTGTCCGTGCCTTCCGGCCCGTCAGAAGCGCAGGTAGACGTTCTTGGGCTGGGTGTATTCGAGGAGTTCCTCGATGCCTTCCTCCCGGCCGACCCCCGAGTTCTTGACTCCGCCGAAGGCGGTGCCGGGCAGGTGCGCGGCGCTGGAGTTGACCCAGAGGTAACCGGTCCGCAGATCGCGGGCCGCCGCCATGGCGGTACGGAGGCTGGTCGTCCAGACCGCGGCCGTCAGCCCGTACGGCAGCGCGTTCGCCTGCGCGATGGCCTCGTCGTAGCTGTCGAACGGCGCGGCGACCAGCACCGGGCCGAAGATCTCCTCGCTGAACAGCGGGCCGGTCGCGCCGGCAGGGGCGGAGAAGAGCGTGGGCGGTACGAAGAAGCCCGGGCCGTCCGGGATCTTGCCGCCGGTGATCAGTTCCAGCGCGGGATCCGCCAGGCCCGCCCGGACATAACCGGTCACCTTGCGGTACTGGTTCGCCGAGGCCAGCGGCCCCATCTCCGTGTCGGGCAGCCGGGGGTCGCCCATCCGTATCCGGTCCATCCGCCGGCCGACCTCGCCGACCACCCGGTCGTACACCGACCGGTGGACCAGCAGCCGCGATGTCGATCCGCAGGACTGGCCCTGCCAGGTGAAGTTCATGCCCCGTACGGCGCCGTCGGCGGCCTCGTCCGGATCGGCGTCCGCGAAGACGATCAGCGGGTTCTTCCCGCCGAGTTCCAGCGTGACCTTCTTTACCGCGGTGCTCGCGGCCCTGGCCTGGATCCCGCGGCCGACCGTGTCGGAGCCCGTGAAGGCGATACGCGGCACATCCGGATGCGTCACCAGCCGGTCCCCGGCCACCCCGCCCAGTCCGGTGACGACGTTCAGCACACCGGCCGGCACGATGTCCGCCGCCAGTTCGCCCAGCCGCAGCGCCGACAGGGAGGTCGCCTCCGCCGGTTTCAGGACCACGGAGTTGCCGGCCAGCAGCGGGGCCGCGATCCGGGCCGCGGCGAACATCAGCGGATGGTTGAACGGTACGATCCGGCCCACCACGCCGAACGGGTCCCGCAGCGTGAAGTCCATCGCGTTCCGGTCCGCCATCGGAATGGTCTCGCCGCGGAGTTGGAGCGCGAGGCCCGCGAAGTAGCGGAGCTGCGCCACCGCGATACGGACATCGTTCCGCATCATCGTGACCGGGCTGCCGTAGTCCATGGTGTCGATCCAGGCCAGCTCCGTACCGTTCGCCTCGATCGCGTCGGCGAATTCGCGCAGCACGCGCGCACGGTCCGTGATGGACATGGCCGCCCAGCCCGGCGCCGCCGTGCGCGCCGCGTCGACCGCGGCATCCACGTCGCTCGCGTCGCCCTGCGGGAAGCGGCCGATGGTGCTCGCGTCGGCCGGGTTCACCACATCGAGTGTCGCGCCCGAGGCGGCATCGGTGAGCCGTCCGCCGATCAGCATGCGCCAATGGCGGTCGGCGATCTCTTTGACGCCGGGGATCGTGTCCGTACCGGGAGCCTCGCCACGTATTCCGGTGCTCATCGGCCGTTCCTCTCCCGCAGAAGGCAATTAACCCATTTTGCCCCTTTTTAGTACCCTGCCATTGGTGGGACGAACCGCAGGGTGATCCGCAGCCGCGCAAGGGAATCCGCAGTGGACCTGTACGACGTCATCGTGGTGGGCGGAGGTACCGCGGGCTGTGTGCTGGCCGCGCGGCTGTCGGAGGACGCCGGTTCCCGGGTACTCCTGCTGGAGGCCGGCAGCCGGAGGCCGCTGGAGACCGCGCCGTCCACCTGGCCGGCGCTCCAGGGGACATCGGCGGACTGGGCAGGTGTCTCGGTGGCGCAGTCCGCGACCGGTACGACGATTCCCTGGCCGCGCGGGCGTGGCCTCGGCGGATCCTCCGCCATCAACGGCATGTGCTTTCTCCGCGGCCACCGCTCCGGTTACGACGCGTGGCCCGCGGCCGGCGCCACCGGCTGGGGATTCGACGATCTGCTGCCGTACATGAAGCGCAGCGAACACGCCGAGGGGCGCGATCCGGCCGTACGGGGCGTCGGCGGACCCCTGACCGTACGGCCCGCGGAGTCACGGCATCCGGTCGCGTGGGCGGGGCTGGCCGCCGCGGCCGAGACCGGCTACCCGCTCGTGGCCGACATCAACAGCGGACTGGAGCGCGGCTTCGGCTGGGCCGATCTCAATATCGTCGGGGGCAGACGGCAGAGCGCCGCCGACGCCTATCTCGCACCTGTGCTGCGCCGCCCCAACCTCCGGGTGGTGACGGAGGCGTCGGCCCATCGGGTCCTGGTGGAGCGCGGGCGCTGTACGGGGGTGGAGTACGGCGTGGGCTCCGAGGTGTTCCGAGCCGGGTGCCGGGGAGAAGTCGTCCTGACCGCGGGCACGGTGGGATCGGCGCAACTCCTGATGCAGTCGGGTATCGGGCCGCGGGACCATCTCCGCAGTGTGGGGATCGAGGTCGTTCTGGACCTTCCCGGAGTCGGCGCGAATCTCCAGGACCATCCCCGGTCGACCGTCGTCTACGGCCCGGCGCGGCCGATACCGGCCGGGGTGAACAACCACGCGGAGGCGATCGGCCTGGTGCGCGGCGACCCCGCCCAGAACGCCGCCGCCCGCCGGGACGTGCCGGATGCCCCGGGCGCGGCGGACGCGCCGTACCTCCAGTTCCAGGTCATGGACATCCCGTACTACGCCCCCGCGCTGCCGCCCCGGCTGCCCGATCCCGGGCAGGGCGTCTCCATCGCCTTCTCTGCGGTGGCGCCCCGCAGCCGCGGTTCCGTGCGGCTGGCCGGTGCCCGGCCGGGGACGCCGCCCCGGCTGGACCCGGACTACTACGGCGACCCCCGCGACCTGGAGGCCATGGCCGCCGCACTGCGGATCGCCCGCGCGATCGGACGCGCCCGGGCCCTGGACACCTGGCGCGGTGAGGAGGTCCTGCCCGGGCCCGGGGTACGGGACGACGACGGCGACGCCGTGCGCGCGTATCTGTACGCGAGCCTGCGGACGTACTCGCACCAGGTGGGCACATGCAGGATCGGTACGGACGAGATGGCCGTCGTCGACACGGAGTTGAGGGTGCGCGGGATCGGCGGACTGCGGGTGGCCGACGCCTCGGTGATGCCGACGATCGTGTCCGCCAACACCGTGGCCACCGTCTACGCGATCGCCGAACGAGCGGCGGACCTCCTCCGGCGCACCCCGTAGCGGAACGCCGACCGGCGCCCCGGAGCACCGACGGACGCCCGCGCCCCGTCCGCGAGCCTCAGCCTCCCAGCGCGCTCGCCACGACCCCCTTCGCCTCCTCCTGGACCTGCCCCAGATGGCCGGCCCCGAGGAACGACTCCGCGTAGATCTTGTAGACGTCCTCCGTGCCCGAGGGGCGGGCCGCGAACCAGGCGTTCTCGGTGATCACCTTGATACCGCCGATCGGCGCCCCGTTGCCGGGCGCCTCGGTCAGCACCGAGGAGACCGGCTCGCCCGCGAGCGTGTCCGCCGTGACCTGCTCGGGGGAGAGCCGGGCCAGCACCGACTTCTCCGCCGGGGTGGCGGGTGCGTCGATACGGGCGTACGCGGGCGCCCCGAACCGGCCGGTGAGCGTGGCGTAGTGCTCCGACGGCGTACGCCCGGTGACCGCGAGGATCTCCGAGGCCAGCAGCGCCAGGACGATGCCGTCCTTGTCGGTCGTCCACACCGAGCCGTCGCGCCGCAGGAAGGACGCCCCGGCCGACTCCTCCCCGCCGAAGCCCAGCGAGCCGTCGGACAGCCCGGCCACGAACCATTTGAAGCCGACGGGCACTTCGACCAGTTCGCGCCCGAGGTCCGCGGCGACCCGGTCGATCATCCCGGACGACACCAGCGTCTTGCCGATGCCCGCCCCGGCCGGCCAGCGCTCGCGGTGGGCGAAGAGATAGGCGATGGCGGCGGCGAGATAGTGGTTGGGGTTCATCAGCCCGGCGTCCGGGGTGACGATGCCGTGCCGGTCGGCGTCGGCGTCATTGCCGGTGGCGATCGCGTACTCGTCGCGCCGGTCGATCAGCGAGGCCATGGCGTAGGGCGACGAGCAGTCCATCCGGATCTTCCCGTCCCAGTCCAACGTCATGAACCGCCAGGTGGGATCGGCCAGCGGATTGACCACCGTCAGATCGAGCCGGTGCTGCTCGGCGATACGGCCCCAGTACGCGACCGACGCCCCGCCCAGCGGGTCCGCGCCGATCCGTACCCCCGCGGAGCGCACCGCGTCCAGGTCCAGCACGGCCGGCAGGTCCGTCACATAGGTGCCGAGGAAGTCGTACCGTCCGGTCGTCGGCGCCGCCAGGGCACGGGCGTACGGGATCCTCCGTACGTCCTTGAGCCCGCCCGCGATGATCTCGTTGGCCCGGTCCTGGATCCAGCCGGTCGCCTCGGAACCGGCCGGGCCGCCGCTCGGCGGGTTGTACTTGAAACCGCCGTCGGCGGGCGGGTTGTGGGACGGCGTGACCACCACGCCGTCGGCGAGCCCCGAGGCGCGGCCGCGGTTGTGGGCGAGGACGGCGTGCGACACGGCCGGGGTGGGGGTGTAGCCGTCCGCGCTGTCGACGAGGACGGTCACCTCGTTGGCGGCGAAGACCTCGATGGCGGTCACCCGGGCCGGCTCGGACAGCGCGTGGGTGTCGGCACCCAGGAAGAGCGGGCCCGTGGTGCCCTGTCCGGCGCGGTATTCGCAGATCGCCTGGCTGGTCGCGGCGATGTGGTCCTCGTTGAACGCGGTGGCGAGGGACGATCCGCGGTGCCCGGAGGTGCCGAACGCCACGTGCTGGGCCGGCTCGGCCGGGTCCGGGCGCAGCGCGTAGTACGCGGTCACCAGCCGGGCGACATCGATGAGATCCTCCGGCCGGGCCGGCTGTCCCGCTCGTTCGTGCGGCATCTGCCCACTCCTCCAGGTCGGTTGCTGCGATCGGTTCCCCGGCCCATTTTCCCGGGCCGCCGGAGCGCCCCGCGAGCGCCCCGCCGTACCGGGCACCGCGCGGCCGTCGCGAAGGGGCGGTGCCACCGGCCGGTGAGCCGGTGGCACCGCCCCTGGCGGCGTTACGGTGTCTGCATCAGCAACCGAGATTGCCGCCCGGCTCCACTCCGAGGATCCCGGTGAAACTCGTGTAGCGGTCGATCCGGCTCTGCACCTGGGCGGGGTTTCCGCCATTGCATTCGATGCTGCCGTTGATGCTGCGAATGGTCTCGCCGAAACCCGCGCCGTTCACCATGGCATTGTGCGGAGTCATGGTGCCGGGACCGCTCTGGGTGTTCCAGTACCAGAGCCCGGTCTTCCACGCCACGGCCGAGTCGTTCTGCACGAGATCGGGATTGTTGAGCAGATCGATGCCCAGCGCGTCGCCCGCGGCCTTGTAGTTGAAGTTCCAGCTCAACTGAATCGGGCCGCGGCCGTAGTACTTGGCCACTCCCGCGGGGCAGCCGTATGGCTGCGAGGCATCGCAGTAGTGCGGGTAGTTCGCCGTGTTCTGTTCCACCACATGGACCAGACCGCCGGTCTCGTGGCTGACATTCGCCAGGAAGGCAGCGGCTTCCTGCTTCCGTACGGTGTCGCTCCCCGTCCCCGTGAATCCGGGATAGGCGCTCAGTGCCGCGGTCAGTCCGCCGTACGTGTAGAAGGGATTCCGGTTCGGGAACATCTGGTTGAACTGGGCCTCGCTGACGATGAAATCGGCGGCCTGTGCCGTGCCGGTCACCGAGGACGGTGCGAGGGAGACCAGCGAGAGCGCGGCGGCCGAAGCGGCCGCGGTGATCAGCACGCGCGTGCGTGTACGCATCGGGTCCCCTCCCTCAGCCGCCGATATTGACATCGACGCACGCGTAGAACGCGTTGACGGTGTCCGCGATGTTCCAGACGGCGAGGACCTTCTGCCTGCCGGTGATGCCGCCGAAATTCACCTGGTGACTCACGGTCGCACCGGGCTGGGCCCCGTTGTCGTTGAATTCGGCGACCCGTTGTCCGCCGACGAAGTACTGCCAGGTGCTGGTGGAATGGCGTGCCGTCAGCTTCCAGTTGAATGTGGTGGTGCTGCCGACCGGGGTGACGGCCCAGCCCTTGGAGTCGTCGTCGAGTTCGGCGAAGCGCGAGTTTCCGCCGCTGCAACTGGTCAGCCCCTTGGGGCCTTCCACGCTCTGCGGTTCGTACTTGATGTCACCGCAGCCGACGGTTCCGGCGGCACACTGGGCCTGCCTGCTGGGCGGCGAGGAAATATATCCATGAGCGCTCGCCGAACCGGTGGGAAGGCTTATGGCGAGAACCGGAGCGAGGGCGGCGCCGAGCGCTGCCGCCATTTTCCTTTTCGGGTGCATGCGTTCTCCTTCACATCAGGTCTTCCTGCGTGATATCCGGACCGTGGGGGATCCCGATACGGCAGGTCGGCCTCTCGAGTGTGGGGGCCAAGAGGCGCGAAGGGCGGTGGTGGATTCCTGGGCGCCGGACGCCGCCGGAGGCGTTGCGACCGGAAAGGTCTCGACCACTTGGACTAGACCATACCGGCCGACGTGTCCTCGTCAAGGGCCTTGCGGCAAAGGCCGGTTGAGGCCGGTGGGCGAGGAGAGGGTGCGGGGCGGGGCGTGCTCCGGCCGGCGTCCGCCTCGTAACACCTGTCACGGGCCTGTCACAGGGCCGTCCCGACGCCGTCCCGAGCAAGGCCCCGAGGGCGGCTCCCGGCGTGCCCCGGTCTCGGCTCCGGAGCCGGTCCGAGGCCGGATCCGGGCCGCTCCCGGGCCGAATCGGGCCGTCGAAATGTCCGGAGCGGCCCTCCGCGTGGGCAGTTGACGCGGTCATCCACCGCGTCGATCATGCTGCTCAGGTCGCACTTACGGCAGGAGCTGTGCCGCGACCGGCAAGGTTCGCGCGCCAAGGAGCGGCGTTCAGTGCGTGCGGTCGCAAGGCGGCCGGAAGACCTCGTAGCGGAGCCACCCGGGCTTGTGGCCGACGCCGCGAGCGCGCGTGCTGGGCGTCGCGACGGCGCGAACGTTGCCGGGAGGGGCACTCGCAGCCGTAACGCCTGAGGTCACGGGGGAGAGTCACGACGGTCGCGGAGGCATGCCTCCGCCCGGCCGCCGGGACTTCACGCCCTCATGGAACGAACCGAAAGAGGACCATGCGATATCGCACCCGAGTGACGGCACCGGCCGCCGCGCTCCTCGGCACCACAGCAGCTCTTGCCCTCTCCCCGGCCGCGTCGGCCGCGGCACGGACCACCGAAGGGCAGGACGCCGGAGGCCTCAGAACGGGCGGGACCCCCGGCGGCGACAGCCTGGGCGACCCCGTCTACCCGGTGCTCGGCAACACCGGCTACCGCGTCTCCGCCTACTTCCTCGACTTCACCTACCTCGCCGGCACCCGGCTGGTCGACGCGAGCGTCACGGTCACCGCGTACGCCAAGCAGGACCTGTCCCTGTTCTCCCTCGACGCGGTCGGCTTCGAGGTCCACCGGGTCCATGTGAACGGACGCGCGGCGACCTTCGAACAGCGGCCCGAGAAGCTGGTCGTCACCCCGCCGGCCCGTCTGGCGGACCGTGCCAAGTTCACCGTACGGGTCGACTACACCGCCGCCCCCCGCAAGCTCGCGTTCCCGTACAACGGCTGGGTGCCCACGCCCGACGGCTTCGCGGTGGCCGGGCAGCCGGATCTCGCGCGTACGGTCTTCCCCTGCAACGACCACCCCAGCGACAAGGCCGACTTCACCTTCCGTATCACCGCGCCCGAGGCGCTGACGGCCGTCGCGACCGGTTCGCTGGTCTCCACCAGGACCGCGAACGGCACCACCACGGTCACGTACCACTCGCGCGAGCCCCTCGCCACCGAGCTGATCCAGGTCACCGTGGGCGACTACAAGGTGATCGAGCGGCCCGGCCCGAGCGGGCTGCGGGTGCGCGATGTCGTACCGACCGCACGGGCCGCGGCACTTGAGCCCGCGCTGTCCCTGACCCCCAACCAGATCGTCTGGCTGGAGCGGCGGCTGGGCCGCTTCCCCCTGGAGGCGTACGGCATCCTCCCGGCCAACACCGACGACCCCAACGCCTTCGACTTCACCGGTCTGGAGACGCAGACCCTCACCATCTACAAGCCGAACTACCTTCTCCAGGCGGAGAATCTGATCGGCTCGCACATGATGCACGAGCTGGTCCACACCTGGTTCGGCAATCTCGTCTCGCCCGCCACCTGGGCCGACCTGTGGCTCAACGAGGGCCACGCGGACTACTACGGGCTGCTGTACCGGTACGAGCGCGGCTGGCCCGACTCGATCGGCCTGACCAGCATGGAAGCCCGGATGAAGGATGTCTACTCGCGGGGCGACCAGTGGCGCCAGGACGCGGGCCCGGTCGCGTCGCCGACAGCGGCCACCCTCTTCCACAGCCAGCGCTACACCGGCGGTGTGCTGGTGCTGTACGCGCTGTGGACGCTGGTCGGCGAGGAGGTCTTCAGCCGTATCGAGCACACCTTCCTCGACCGGTACCGCAACAGCCACGCGTCCACCAAGCAGTACATCGCGGTGGCCTCCGAGGTGTCGGGGCAGGACCTGACCGGCTTCCTCACCGAGTGGCTGTACGGCACGAAGACGCCCAGGATGCCCGGCCACCCGGACTGGACCGTCACCCCGCCCACGGGCTCCACCGCCCGTCGTCAGCTCCTCCGCGCCCCGAAGGACCAGGGCAGCGCGACGCTCTCGTAGCGTATGGGCGCCGGGGCCCGGACACCGTCCGTCCGGGTTCCCGGCGCCGTAAGCCGTCAGCCACGTACCAGTGCCGCTCCCCCTAGTACGGCGAGCGCGCCCCGACGTGGTGGTGACCGGCCGCGACCGATTCGAGGACCGGCCGCCAGTCGTCGAGGATCCCCGCGTCAAGACCGACGGCCCTGCCCTCCTCGTCGGCCCTGCGCAGCCGTACCGCGTCCTCGGCCATCGGGTCGAGCGCGAACGCCTCCGCCTCCGCCCGGGTCATCGGCCCGCCCTGGCGCAGCAGGGTCCGCGCGCTGTGCTCGGGGAGCGTGTGCCACGGCTCCATCGCGGCCAGATACCGCTTCGCGGGCACATGGAGCTGTACGAGCCTGGCCACCCGGTGGCCGAGCAGCGGGCGTACGGCGTCGGCGGCCCGGTCGGCGTGCCCCTCGTCGTCACCGGGCAGCAGGAGATGGCCCAGGTCGTGGACCAGACCCGCGATCTGGAGTTCCTTGTCGGCGGGATGGCGGCGGCGCAGCAGGGCGGCCGTCTGCAGGGCGTGCTCATGGAGATCGACGGAATCGGCTCCGCCGCCGGGGAAGTCGCGGACGCCCCGGCACGCGTGGAGGAGATCCATCAGCTCGTCGACCGAGTTCGCAGCCATGGTGGCCCTTTCCCGTTCTGAAACGTCCGCCGTCGCCAACTTCCCCCGCCTGCCGAGGAGATCACGAAGGGGTGAACGGGCCGCCGGGCGGAGCGTTGAACACGTGACGAACAAAAGCCGTCGGCCCGTGGCCTGCACGGCGGCGTGGGGCGCCGGAAAAATGGAGCACTCTTTGTTCAGCGTTCCACTGTGCGGCGACGCGGCGTACGGCACGCTGGAAGCATGAACGCTGCCAGACATGCCGGCGAACGGCTGATGACCTGGCCGGGTCTCAGCGGTGGCCGGGCCTATTGCGGCACAGATTCCTGCGTACGCGCGGGAACACGGGACATCGTGCACTTCCACGGCGAAAACGAAGCGGATGTGCACCTCACCCACGCCATGATCGCCAAGCTCCGCCCCGCGCTCAAGAGGTCCACCGCACTCCGGTTGCGGGCCGGTTGCGGCTGGGTGACCGTACGGCTCGACACCGGCGCCGACATCGACCTGCTGGCCACTCTGGTCAGCGCGGCGCTGCTGGCCGCGGGGGCGCTGCCCGAGGAGGACGGCGCAGGGGCCCTGAGTGATCCGTGCACCCGGCAGCGCGTGCTGTCGTCCTCGCACTGACGGCCGTTCCGCGCCGCCGCTGTTCCGTACCGGCGCGGATGCGGGATCTGCGGATGCGGGATCGCCGGACAGCGGTGAAGGTGGACTTGAGTCCGTTCCGAGCGAGGAGCCGAACATGTCGATGCTCGACAAACTGAAGGGCCTCATCAAGGGGCATGAGGGCGCGGTCCGCCAGGGGGTGGAGAAGGCGGGTGACGCTGTCGACCGGAAGACGGGGAACAAGTACCAGTCGCAGGTCGACACCGCGCAGAAGAAGATCAACGAGCGGCTGGGCACCGACAAGCCGCCGTCGTCCGACCCCCGGCCGCCCAACTCCTGACGCACCGTCGACAGCCGTGACCGCCAACTGCCCCTTCGCGCGCCCTTCTCGTAACGGCTTCTCGTAACGGCCGTTCATGACGCGTCCTGCGTGCCGCCCGTCCTTGGCCGTTCGAGAGCCGCCCGTACCATCGCCGCGGCGAAGACGGCGGGATCGGTGTGACCGGTCAGCCGGGCCAGCGCCCTGGGCTCATCGGGGAGCCCGCGTTTGCGCGCTCCCTGGAGAGCCTTCTTGTCCAGATACGGGGCGACCTCCGGCCAGACGCCCTGGACCTCGCGCAGAAAGATGTCCACGCCCACCGGGCCGAGTCCCGGAACCTGCCGCAGCAGTGAGCGCAGTCTGTCGATGTTCCCGCCCGCCTCGGCACGGAGGCGGCGCAGATCGCCGTGGTACTTGTCGAGCAGCAGCTCGGCGCCGGCGCCGAGCTGGGTCGAGGTGCGCTCGTCGTAACGGCGGTAGCCGCCCCGGCCCAGCGCGTCCACCCGCTCCTGCCAGGTGGCGTCCGCCATCCGCCGCGCGTCGCGGAATCCCGCCTCGCTCAGGGCGCGGGAACTGGCGACCGCGGTGTCGCTGCGGATCCGCGCGCTCAACAGACAGGACAGCACCAGCAGTTGGTAGAGCGGCTGCGGTGTGTCGCGGAGCTGGATGTGCGCCTGGTCGGCGTAGGTACGGCCATGGGTGGCGAGCAGTTTCCGTACGGTCTCGCGATCGCTGGTGTCCGGCACGACGCGCCTCCTCCGTGCGGCGGAATCGCGGGTACCCGCCCCGGCGCGGCCCGGTGCCGGCCGGGTGCCCCGCATCTCCATTGTGACTCCGGGCGCCGCCGGTCGCATTGTCCGAACACCGCAGCCGCGCGTGACGACGCCACCGGGACGCCACCCGGCCCGTTCGAACATTGAACCGGAAGCGCTTTCTGTCCGTGTTCATTTATGTCATGGGCACGACTATCGTCGTCACGAGAGGGTCCAACCCGCAATGAACAGACCGGTGTTACCCCTTCGCACCCCCGGTGCGATCGCCGTCATCACCCTCGCTCTCGCGCTCGCCACCGTCCTCGCGGCACCCACCGCCACCGCCGCCCGTCCCGCCACCACCTCGGTGGTCACCTGGGGTGCCAGCGCCGACCGGCTGGACGCCGCCGTCGCCAACCGCAGCCATCGGATCGTCGTGCACACCAGTGCCGGCGGCAGCGCGCTGCGGATCCGGCTCTCCAACGCCTTCGGTGAACAGCCGGTGACCTTCGGCCGCGCCTACGCCGGGGTACGGGCCTCCGGCGCCGCCGTGGCCCCCGGCACCAACCGCGCGCTGTCCTTCGGCGGCGCCGCCTCCGTCACGGTGCCGCCGGGCGGCTCCGTCTACAGCGACCCGCTGCCCGGCACCGTACGCCCGCAGTCGGATCTCGCGATCAGTGTGTACGTACAGAACGCCGCCGGTACGGCCACCGGCCACCGGATGGGGCACCAGACCTCGTACATCGCGCCCGTGGGTGACCACACGGCCGAGGAGGCCGCCACCTCGTACACCCAGCAGACCGGCTTCCGCCACTACCTCGACGCGGTCGTGGTCGACGCCCCGCGCGGCACCGGGGCGGTCGTGGCGCTGGGCGACTCGATCACCGACGGCGCCAGCTCGACCGCGAACACCAACCGCCGCTGGCCCGACTTCCTCGCGGGCCGGCTGGGCGCCGACCCCGGCACCACGCTCAAGGGGGTCGCCAACGAGGGCATCTCCGGCAACAAGGTGCTCTCCGACGGTGCCGGGGTGAGCGCGCTGAAGCGGCTGGACCGGGACGTCCTGTCGCAACGCGGGCTGCGTACGGTGATCCTGCTCGAAGGCGTCAACGACATCAAGGCCAGCCCCGCGCCCACGGCCGCCCAACTCATCGACGGATACCGGCAGATCATCGACCGGAGCCATGCCGCCGGTGTCTGTGTGGTCGGCGCGACCGTCATGCCGTACGAGGGCTGGGGGGAGTGGAACGCGGGCGGCGAGGCGATCCGCCAGCAGGTCAACTCCTTCATCCGCGGCGGGGCGTTCGACGCGGTCGTCGACTTCGACGCGGTGGTCAAGGACCCGGCGGCCCCGGCGAAGATCCTCCCCGCGTACGACAGCGGGGACCATCTCCACCCGAACGACGCGGGGATGAAGGTCATGGCCGACGCCATCGATCTGCGCAGCCTGAACTGCAACCGGTAACACCATGGTGGCGCCAGGGGGTTGGGGAACCCTGCTCCTCTGTGAAGGCTCCTCCGCCTCCTGGCGCATCCGCTGCCGCCCGTCTCAGCTCAGCAGCCGCAGGGCGGTCGGGGATCGGCCCACCCGCACGGTCTGACCCCATGTCAGCTCCAGCGCGTCGTTCTCCATTCCGTCTCCGAAGGCGACCAGCCGGTCCGACTCGACGGTGAGCCGGAGCCGTTCCGAGGCGGTCAGCACCCCGGCCACCAGCGAGGTGCCGGTGGCCGGGGAGGGCCAGGCCTCCCGTACGTACCAGAGCAGCCGGGGCTCGGCCGGGCCCGGTGGCGGCGGCCCGCCACCGCGTTCGCGGTGCAGCGAGCCGAGCCAGCCGGTGGCGCCCGTACCGGTGCCGACCAGCACACCCGAGGACGCCTGGGCCTTGGCGGGGGCGCTCTCGTCGTCGGGGCCGAGACGGTAGCGGGCGGTCTGGTGGCCCGGTCGGCCGAGATAGATCTCGTTCAGCGCGAGCAGCCGCTGGGCGTCGTCGGTGACCGCCTCCACCATGGTCAGTTCGTCCATGGAGCCCGCGCCGGCGACGGCCGCCCGCAGCAGCGCGGGCGCGTCGGCGGCACGGTGGCGCACCAGTACACCGGGGTTGCGCCCGGGGTCCGTGTCGATGCCCACCACAGGCTGGCCGGACAGGTATTTGGCGGCGTTGGCGACCAGACCGTCCTGGCCCACCACGACCACCACATCCTCGGGAGCGAACAGGAACCGGTCCAGATCGGCGCGCTCCACCCGGGCCTGCCGCCACAGCGACGGCACCGCCGCCGCGACCTCGGCCAGTGCCCGGCGCGCCCGCCGGTGCCGCTCCGCGACCTCCTCGATGGACCGGCCGCGCGAGGAGAGGAAGAAGGCGGCCTGGCCGTGGGTGCCGTGCCGGGCGAGCAACTCCTCGTACTCACTGGTGCGGTGCACCAGCACCGCACGCGGCGCGAGGCTCACGCCTCGTCCCCGCCGGGGCGGCCCAGCCTGGCCAGCAGGCCGGTGAGCACATCGGGGGAGAGGGTGACGCTCTCGACACGCGGCAGGTTCTCGGCGAGACGGGTGGCGGCCAGCGCGTGCAGGGTGGCCGCCTCGACCTCGGCGTGCACCCGGAGCCAGGCGGACTGGGCGGCGGCGCGCGCCTCGCCCGTCTCGCGCGCGGCCTCGGCCCCGGCCCTGGCGAGCCGTACGGTACGGAGGGCCTCGGCCTCCGCCCGTATCGCGTCGGCGGCGGCGCTCTCCTCGGCCTCGCGGCGGGCGTTGGTGCCGTGCTGCTCGACCAGCCGCTCCTCCCTGCGCGCCAGTTCGATCCTGCTCGCGAGTTCGTTCTCGGCGATGGTCCGCTCGCGCTCGACGGCCACGGCCCTGCGCTCGTAGGTGGCGCGGTCGGCCTCCTGCTGGATCTGTTCGCGGGCGGGCGTGCGCAGCGCGCGCTCCACCTCGGGCTCGGGACGGATCGCCACGACACGCACGGCCACCACCTCGATCCCGGTGGCGGGCAGCCGCGGTTCCGCACCGAGGCCCTCGGAGATCCGTTCGCGCACCGATGCCACACCGTCGGCGAGAGCCGCCGAGAGCGGGGTACGGGCCAGCACGTCGAGGGCGTGCTGCTGGGCGGTCTCGGTGAGCAGGGTGGCGATCTGCTCCAGCGGCGCGCCGCGCCAGGCACCGGTGTCCGGATCGATGGAGAAGTCGATACGGGCGGCGGCGGTCGCCGGTTCGCTGATCCGGTAGGTCACGGTGGACTGGACCGTGACGTCCTGGAAGTCGGCGGTACGCGCATGGAAGGCCATCGCCAACTCACGGTCGTCGACCGGGACTTCGGAGAGTGCGGCGGTCAGCGCCCGGAACCAGAAGCTCAGCCCCGTTCCGTCGTGGACGAGCTTGCCCCGCCGGTGGTGGCGGACATGGGCGGTGGGCGCGGAGCGGAGATGGCGCCGGCCGAAGCGGCGGGTGATGTCGGCCATGGAAAGGGACCCCCCTCTTTTTCGTCATGGCGACGATATTGGGCCGGTCTGTTTATCGTCAAGGTGACGTGAGTGAGGGGGCGGCGCTACCGGATGGGCGGTATCACTCGCAGTAGACCCGCATCTTGGAGCCGGGGTCGTCGAGGTCGACGATGAGATCGTCGAGGTGTTCGATCAGGTCGTCGAGGTGCTGCGGCTTGAGTTCGGCGAGGTCGATCGGCACGCCGGCCTTGTCCAGCTCCGCGTTGGCCTTGGTGATGGCCACCGGTGGGATCAGGGTGGTGAGCCGGACGCCGGCGCGCAGCAGTTGCAGCGGGACACGGACGTTGAGCCGGGTGGGGCCGTCACCGCCGGTGTCGTCCTCGGCGTCCATCACCACGCGCAGATACTTGGGGCGGGCCTTCGGGCGGGAGGCCGTACCCGTCGGCGTCTCGGGCTGTGTGCGCTGGAGCGCTTCGAGCAGCCGCTCGGCCTCGTCCGCGGTGATCTTTCCTTCGGCCAGCATCTCCAGGATCTGGCGGCCCTGCTCGTTCATGTGTGTCCTCCCGTTTCTCTGAGTCATCTGACGCTGACCAGCACGACTGTCCGGCTCTGCTCCATCTCGAACCGGGTGCCGGGCAAGGCCCACAGCACCCGTCCCGCACCGCGCAGCGCGCCTCCCGGGCTGATCCGGAAGATGCGGCATGCGATGCATCCGCCCAGCACGGCGAGCACCAGCAGCGGTGACAGCACCAGCGCCAGCGGCACGACGGGGATGTACATCCGCACCCGGCGCCCGTTGGAACGGCGCACATGCACCGTCACGAGCTGCGGGATCATCGCCCCTCCAGCTCGGCCAGGGCGTCCGCGGCGCTGATCTCTCCCCGGCGCAGACGGTCGACGACGTCGGCGGCGCTCGTGGGCGCCGGGTCGACGTCGACGAAGTCGAGGTGCTCGGCGATCCGCTTCAGCCGGGACTTGACCGTCGGGTAGCTCACCCCGAAGATCCGCTCCATCTCCTTGATGGATCCGTGCGCCCGGACGAACGCGGCGACGAAGATCTGGTCGTCGATGCCGAGCTGCGCCAACTGCGGCGGCTCGAACCGCCCCTCGATCGCGATGCCGCTGTCGGCGAGGCGGACCCGCTCGACCGCGAACGGCCGACCACGCGTCAGGTCCGTCAGGTCCTGCCAGTCCATCGTCGGCTCCTTGCTCTCAGCGACCATGCTTCATTTCTACCTTGAGATTTTTAAGGAGTCAACCGGCGGATATTGAGATCTATGATCTGGATCTTGATTATGTGGCTTGCGTGCAACCAGGTCCGGGGGCGCCCGGCCGATCTCGACGTTGGGACGCCCCCTCGGGGCCGTCACGGCGACCCGTACGGCCCAGCAACGCTGCCCCTCGGCGCCACGGGCCGCCGAGAGTGGAGTCGTACGTCCGTAGCCCTCGGCCATCTTTCGACGCCTCCCACCTTCCGGAGCCCGCCATGACGACCTGTGTGAACCGTCGCGACCTCGGTCTGCTCGCCCTGCGGCTCGGCATCGGAGCCGTGCTCGTCGCCCATGGCGGCCAGAAACTCTTCGGCTGGTTCGGCGGGGCCGGGATCGAGGGCACCGCGCAGGGCATGGAGGCCATGGGCTACCGGCCCGGTAAACCCAGCGCGGTGGCCTCCGGACTCGCCGAGACCGGAGGCGGGCTGTTGCTGGCGCTGGGCCTGGCCACTCCGGCGGCCGGAGCGGCGGCCGCCGGAGGGATGGCCGGGGCGTCGGCGGTGCATGTGCCCAACGGCTTCTTCGGCCAGTCGGGCGGCTTCGAATTTCCCGGCTTCCTCGGCTGGACGGCCGCGTCCCTCGGTCTGACGGGCGCGGGCCGCTACTCCCTGGACCACGCCACCTGTCACCGCCTCGACCGGCCCTGGATGGTCCCGGCGGCCTTCGCGGTCAGCGCCGCGGCGGCGGCCGCGGTCATCGGAAAGCGGGCGAAGGCGATGGCGGCATCTCAGGAGTCGGAGGAGCCCGCGCTGAACGGTGCCTGACGGGTGCCCGACCGGTGCCTGACCGGCCGGCGTGTGGGCGCCGGGGGGTGACTGTCAGTGGCGGGTGCGATGCTGCGGCGATGAAGCCTTGGAGCCTGCTCGACCTCGACAAGGCCCTGCGAACGAGCTGGGCCGCCGACACCTGTTCACCGGACGACCGCGCCGACTGGCACCCCGGCAACCCGGCCCGGGGCCACTGCGACATCACGGCGCTGATCGTCCATGACATATTCGGCGGCGACCTCATGCTCGGCGAAGTCCATCTTGATGGGGAACAGCACGGCTACCACTGGTGGAACCAACTGCCCAGCGGTGTCGAACTCGACCTGACGCACGAGCAGTTCGAGCGAGGCCAGACCGTCACCGCCCGGCGCGTCGTGGCCCGGCCGCCGGGCCCGCTGTCCCGTCGCTGGGACGAGTACCTCCTCCTGCGCGAGCGGGTCGCCGGGCGCCTCGGGCGTCCGGCATGGCTTCGCTGAGTACGGCAGCGATCGGGGGCGGGGTGCGACGACCTGTGCCACGCGTGCCAACCCACGGGCGCGGACACGGCCTACGCGTTCGTCGGCTGCGCCGTCGGTTCCGGCAGGCGATCCATCGCGACGAGTGCCACGTCGTCCTGCAACCGGCCGTCCACATGCTTCAGCAGGTCCTTCATCAGGACCTCCAGGAGCTGATCGGGTTCGCGCCAGCGCAGTTGGGCGATCCGGTCGGACGCCGGGTAGAACATGCCGGTGGCATCGCGGGCTTCGAGCAGGCCGTCGGTGTGGAGCAGGAGTGTCTCCCCGGGCTCCAGCCGGAAGACATCGAGGTGGTACTCCTCGGCCGAACCTGCCAGCCCGAGTGGAGGCGCGGGCTGGGTCGAGCGCAGGGGCTCGGCCGGGCCGCCACCGGAGCGCAGGGGCGACGGGTGGCCGCAACTGATCATCCGGACCACGGGAATGTCGTCGGGCACCTCGACGACCAGGACGGTGATGAACCGTTCACCGCTGTCGCGGTCGGCCGCGCTGACCTCCATGAGATGCCTGCGGACACTGCCCTCCAGCGAGGCGACCAGCTCCGGCAGGGTGGCGGCGCGGTGCGCGGCCTCCCGGAAGGCGCCCAGCACCGTGGTGGCGTCGTCGACCGCCGGAAGCCCGTGACCCCGTACGTCCCCGATGATGAGCCGGACCGCGCCGGGGATCCGCGCCGCCGCGTACAGATCGCCGCCGATCTGTGCCTGGGCCGCCGCCGAGCGGTACACCGACGCGATCCGCAGCCGTCCGATCCGGAGGGGAAGGGGGCGCAGCACCGCGCGCTGCACCGTGTCGGAGACGGACCGGACCTGGTTGAACGCCTTGGTGTCCAGCCCCCGCAGATACCAGAAGAGCAGGACCAGACCGCATACCACGAGCTGATCGATCACATGGATGGGCAGGATCGCCGAGTTCAGCAGACCGTCCCGGATGTCCAGGGAGACCCCGGCCACACACGAGACCGCGGTGATGACCCCCGTGACCCCGGGGCCCGCGAGTCCCGCGGTCATCGCGGGGACGGCCACCAGGAGCGAGGCCAGATGGATTTCGGGGGGAACGAGGAAACCCGTTACCGTGACCGTGCACAGCACGGCAACCGGAAGCAGCTTGGGCGCCTGCGACAGCGATCTCATGACCGTCGACTGCTGGGCCGCCGGATTGCCCGGCATTCGCAAGCCGCTGGTCGTGGCAGCCTCGATGAGCCGCGTCAGACCGGCGGGGATACGTTTCGGCTTCATCCTCCGGCGGAGTGGTTCCATGGTTTGCCTGTGCTTGAGCGGTGTGTCCGACTGGCGACAGACGTTCGCGGGCGCTGCCGGTGTCCGGTGCTTCCCCTGCGGCCCAGGTCCGGCCGTGATTGGTGAAGGATAGTACAGAAATGCACTTTTCCGGGTTATATTCCGCAGGCTGGACACCCATGTCCGTCCCGACAACCGCGTGGTCGCATCGAATCAGGGAGAGCACTCTCATGTCAGATCTCGACATCCGCGACAACCGCTCCGAGGGCCGGCTGGAGGCGTATCAGGACGGCCGGGCGGTCGGTTCGATCGTCTATCTCACGCTCGACGCCGCCGAGGTCCCGCCCGCGCTGGTCGCGGTGCACACCGGGGTGGAGCAGGGGCACGAGGGCAAGGGCATCGCGGGCGCGCTGGTGCGTGAGCTGTACGCGATGGCCGGGCGCGAGGGCGTACCCGTCGTACCGGTCTGCCCGTACGCCGCGCGCTGGGCCCAGCGTCATCCCGAGGACGCGCCCGCGGCCCCCGCCGACGTGGTCAAGGCCGCGACGGAGGGACTCAAGGAGGCTCGCGAGTCACGCCAGGACTGAGGCGGCGCGGGCGCCTGGCCGAAGTTGCTGTCCGTTCCGGCATGCTTTGCCCGGTCAAGTGGAGAATGCCGGTCGCGGTACTAGCATCGCGATCATGCTGACTCTGCTCCATACCTCCCCGGTCCATGTCCCGGTCTTCGACGCCCTGCGGGACGTGGACCACCCCGGACTCGCCCTCCGTCATGTCGTCGACGAGTCGCTGCTCATCCGGGCGCGGGCCGAGGGCCCCGAATCGGTGGCCCAGGACATCGCGGCGGCGCTCGCCCCCGCGGTCGCCGAGGGCACGACCGCAGTGCTTTGCACCTGCTCGACCATCGGCGAGGTCGCGGAGAAGACCAGCGTGGTCCTCGGTGTGCCCGTGCTGCGGGTGGACCGGCCGATGGCCGCGGCCGCCGCGGCGGCCGGCCGGGTCGTCGTGGTCGCCGCCCTGGAGAGCACACTGGAACCGACGGCCGCGCTGATCCGCCAGGAGGCGGCGGGGCGCCCGGTCGATCTGCGCATGCTGCTGGTCGAGGGTGCCTGGGAGCGCTTCGAGGCGGGCGACCGCGACGCCTATCTGGACATGGTGGCTGCCGCGGTCGACGGGGTCACCGGAGCGGATGTGGTCGTACTGGCCCAGGCCTCGATGGCCGACGCGGCCGACCGTACGACCTGCGGGATCCCGGTGTTCTCCAGCCCGCGCCCGGGCCTGAACGCCGCTGCCGCGGCCGCCGCCGCGATCTGACGCCGGTCCGGCCGGCGGGTACGGAAAACCGCGGGTACGGAAAACCTCCCGGGTGCCCCCCAGCGCCACCGTGCGGTCGCCGTGCGGGCACCGGTGGCGGATCGTGCGTGGACCCGGCGCGCGGGGGCACGCGCACCGGGAGAGAGTGAGAACGCAGCACGCCCGCACTCCTGGAGGCAAGGCCATGACCAGCCCGAACCCCGCCCCCGTACATCCCGATCCCGTACACCCCGACGCCGTACCGCCCACATCCACCCCGCGGCCCGGACCGCCGGGCCCCGGGCCCGACCCGGTGCCACCGGCTCCGCCGCCGATGCCCACACCGCCGCCGCACCCGGCGCCCCCGCCGGGACCCGGTCCGGTACCCACACCGGACCCGATCCCGAGCCCGCCGCCGCCGGGCCCCGGTCCCGTACCGCCGCCGGAGCCGGAACCCTCACCAGGGCCCCTGGGACGGCGCCCGGCGGCGATGAGCTGACGGACCCGGCGACGGGGACTCAGCGGGAAGCACGCGCTACGCGGAGACCTCCGAGCGGTCACCGCCCCACAGCGTGTGGAACGAGCCCTCGCGGTCCGTGCGCCGGTAGGTGTGCGCGCCGAAGAAGTCCCGCTGCCCCTGCGTGAGCGCGGCGGGCAGCCGCTCCGCGCGCAGCGCGTCGTAGTACGAGAGCGCCGCCGCGAAGCCCGGCGTCGGCACACCCTGGTGCACGGCCGTGGCGACGACCGCGCGCCAGTCCTCCTGCGCCGCGCCGATCTCCTCGGCGAACTGCTTGTCCGAGAGCAGGCTCGGCAGATCGCGCTGGGTGTCGAACGCCTCGCGGATCCGGTCCAGGAAGGCGGCCCGGATGATGCACCCCGCCCGCCAGATCGCGGCGACGGAACCGAGGTCGATGTTCCAGCCGTACTCCTCGCTGCCCGCCTGGATCTGGTGGAAGCCCTGGGTGTACGAGACGATCTTCGAGGCGTAGAGCGCCTGCTCGACCTGGTCGGCGAAGCGCGCCGCGTCCGCCTCGGAGAGCGGCGCCGCCGTCGGGCCCGGCAGCGAGCGGGAGGCCTCGCGCAGCGCGGCGTGCCCGGAGAGCGAGCGTGCGAAGACCGCCTCCGCGATACCGGAGACCGGGACCCCCAGATCGAGCGCGATCTGCACGGTCCAGCGGCCGGTGCCCTTCTGCTCGGCCTGGTCGGTCACAATGTCCACGAACGGCTTGCCGGTCGCCGCGTCCGTATGGGCGAGCACCTCGGCGGTGATCTCGATCAGATACGAGTCGAGCCGCCCGGTGTTCCAGGACCTGAAGGTCTCCGCGATCTTCGCGGGGGAGTAGCCGGCCACGGACCGCAGCAGGTGGTACGCCTCGGCGATGAGCTGCATGTCGGCGTACTCGATGCCGTTGTGCACCATCTTCACGAAGTGGCCCGCCCCGTCCGGACCGATATGGGTCACACACGGCGCGCCGTCGGGCGCCTTCGCCGCGATCCGCTCCAGCAGCGGGCCGAGCGAGGCATACGACTCGGCGGAGCCGCCGGGCATGATGCTCGGACCGTGCAGCGCGCCTTCCTCGCCGCCCGAGATACCCACACCGACAAAGTGGATTCCGCGCTCGCGCAGCTCCCGCTCCCGGCGCCGGGTGTCGGCGAAGTGGGCGTTGCCGCCGTCGATGATGACATCGCCCTCCTCGAGCAGCGGGGCGAACTCCTCGATCACGGCATCCGTCGGACCACCGGCCTTCACCATGATGATCAGCCGGCGCGGACGCTCCAGCGCCGCGACGAAGTCCGCCGCGGACTCGGCCGCGACGAAGGTGCCCTCGTCCCCGAACTCGTCGACCAGAGCACGCGTCTTCGACACGGTCCGGTTGTGCACCGCGACCGTGAGGCCGTTGCGGGCGAAGTTCCGGGCGAGGTTGCGGCCCATCACCGCGAGCCCCGTGACACCGATCTGGGCTGTTCCACTCATGTCGTGTGCTCCTGGGTATCCGTCGGATGCGCCGCGCGCCACCGCTGTCCCGTCGGAAGGCGGTACGTACGGCGGAGCGCGGCTGTTCATCAATCGTCAAGCCGGCCTGGACGTTGTGCATTTCCGGGCCTGTGGCATCGTGCCGTAGTTCTCCGTGCGAGCGCGAGGCGCACCGTGCGCAGGTGTGACCGGGCTTCCGAATGCCCGCTCCGGTCACGGGAACAGTGTGTACCGCACCGGGCGCCGAACGGGCGCGTACCGGGCACCAATCGGGCAGCGGCCCGGACGGTTGAACCCCCGATTGCCAGAGTGACCAGCGTAAACGGTCTTGGTGAAACGGGCATGAACGGGCACAGCCAATGTTGCGAAGAAGCTGGTGGCGGCGGGTCCCTTGCTTGTACAAACGACGCATGAGCCCGAACGGGTGCTGAGCCGCAGCAAAGCAGGGAAGTGTGTGGTCGTGGACACCGACGAGCGCCGACGAGAAATCCTTGAGATCGCCCGACGAGACGGATCGGTGGAGGTCACCGCGCTGGCGGGGAGACTCCGGGTCGCCAAGGAGACCGTACGGCGAGACCTGCACGCCCTGGAGGAACACGGACTCGTACGGCGTACCCACGGCGGCGCCTACCCGGTGGAGAGCGCCGGATTCGAGACCACCCTCGCGGTACGGACCACCCGGCTCGTCCCCCAGAAGTCACGGATCGCGGTCGCCGCGGCCGATCTTCTCGGTGACGCCGAGACGGTCTTCGTCGACGAGGGCTTCACCCCACAGCTCGTGGCCGAGGCACTGCCCCGGGACCGTCCGCTGACCGTGGTCACCGCCTCCCTCGCGGTGGCGACCGCGCTCGCGGACGCCGAGAAGATCGCCGTACTGCTGCTCGGCGGCCGGGTCCGGGGCTCCACCATGGCCACGGTCGACCACTGGACCACCCGGATGCTCTCCGAGTTCGTCATCGACCTGGCGTACGTCGGAGCGAACGGCATATCCCGCGAGTACGGGCTCACCACCCCCGACCCCGCGGTTAGCGAGGTGAAGGCACAAGCCATGCGGAGCGCCCGGCGACGGGTCTTCGCCGGGATCCACACCAAGTTCGGCGCGGTCAGCTTCTGCCGCTTCGCCGAGGTCGGTGACTTCGAGTCGATCGTGACGGACGCGGGGCTGCCCTCGGCCGAGGCCCAGCGGTATTCGCTGCTCGGGCCGCAGGTCATCCGGGTCTGATCCGGTCCGGCCCGCTCATTTTCCCTCGTACACCCTTTCGTACATTCATGGATCCTTCAGTACCCCTATAAGCACCCATAAATCCCACCGCGAGTCCTCCGGAATACTTTCAGTCCCTCCGCAGTCCCCCTGTCCCCAGCAACCCGCAAATCCCAGGAGAGAACGTCATGCCCCTCCAGCCACTTCAGCACCTCCAGCAACGACGGCGTCGCGGAAGCCGAAGCGGGATCCAAGCCGCGGTCGCGAGCGCGGCCCTGATCGCCCTGCTCGCGGGGTGCAGCGGCGCGGGCGGCACCTCCTCCTCGGACGGTGACACGCTCAATGTGCTGATGGTGAACAACCCGCAGATGGTCGAGTTGCAGAAGCTCACCGCGGACAACTTCACCAAGGACACCGGAATCAAGGTCAACTTCACGGTCCTGCCGGAGAACGACGTCCGCGACAAGATCACCCAGGACTTCTCCAACCAGGCCGGGCAGTACGACGTAGCCACCATCAGCAATTTCGAGGTGCCCTTCTACGCCAAGAACGGCTGGCTCCACCCGCTCGACGAGTACTCCGCCAAGGACAAGGACTTCGACCAGGCCGACATACTCAAGCCGCTCCAGGACTCCCTCACCGCCGAGGACGGCAAGCTCTACGGCGAGCCCTTCTACGGCGAGTCGTCCTTCCTGATGTACCGCAAGGACGTCTTCGCGGCGAAGAACCTGACGATGCCCGCCAAGCCCACCTGGGCGCAGGTCGCCGATCTCGCCGCCAAGGTGGACGGCGCGCAGAAGAACATGCGGGGCATCTGTCTGCGCGGACTGCCCGGCTGGGGCGAGGTCATCGCCCCGCTGACCACGGTCGTCAACACCATGGGCGGCACCTGGTTCACCAAGGACTGGGAGGCGCAGCTCACCTCGCCCGAGTTCACCAAGGCCACCAATTTCTATGTCGACCTGGTGCGCAACCACGGCCAGGCGGGCGCGCCGCAGTCCGGCTACGCCGAGTGCCTCAACAACATGACGCAGGGCAACTCGGCCATGTGGTACGACGCCACCGCCGGCGCCGGATCGCTGGAGGCCAAGGGCTCCCCGGTCAAGGGCAAGATCGGCTACGTACCGGCGCCCGTCGACAAGACGGAGAGCTCCGGCTGGCTCTACACCTGGGCCTGGGGCATGCAGAAGGCCTCCACCAAGACCGAGAGCGCCTGGAAGTTCATCTCCTGGGCCTCCAGCAAGGAGTACGAGAACCTCGTCGGCGAGAAGATCGGCTGGGCCAACGTCCCGGCCGGCAAGCGGGCCTCGACCTACGCCAACCCGGACTACCTGAAGGACGCGGCGGCCTTCGCCGAGGTCACCAAGCAGGCCATAGCCAGCGCGAATCCGCGTGACCCGGGCACCCAGCCGCGGCCGACCGTCGGTATCCAGTTCGTCGACATCCCCGAGTTCACCGACCTGGGCACCAAGGTCTCCCAGGAGATCAGCGCCGCCATCGCCGGCAAGAAGTCGGTCGCCGACGCGCTGAAGACCTCGCAGGCTCTCGCCGAGAAGGTAGGCAAGGAGCAGCAGTGAGCACCTCCCTCGGTACCGCCCCCCTCTCCCCGGCCGGCGCATCGCGCCCCGGCGCGCCCCGGCGCACCGGCCGGGGGGCCACCGGCCGGGCCCGCGCCTGGGCCACCCGGGCCCCGCTGCTGCCCGCGCTGATCTTCCTGGTCGCGGTCACCCAGTTGCCCTTCGTGGCGACCCTGGTGATCTCGCTCTTCGACTGGAACTCGCTGGCCCCCGACGAGCGCGGCTTCGCCGGACTCGCCAACTACGGCTCGGTGTTCTCGGACGAGAGCCTGCGGGACTCGGTGTTCACCACCGTCCTGCTCACCGCGAGCGTCGTGATCGTGAGTGTGATCCTCGGGCTGCTGCTGGCCCTGCTGCTGGACCGCAAGTTCTTCGGCCGCGGCTTTGTCCGTACGCTGCTGATCACCCCGTTCCTGCTGGTACCGGTCTCGGCGGCGCTGCTGTGGAAGCACGCGCTCTACAACCCCGAGTACGGGCTGTTCAACGGGGCCTGGGCCTGGTTCACCGGACTCTTCGGGGTGTCCGGCCCGGCCCAGCCGGACTGGATCTCCGACATGCCGCTGATCGCGGTCGAGGCGGCCCTCGTCTGGCAGTGGACGCCGTTCATGATGCTCATCCTGCTCGCCGGACTCCAGAGCAGGCCCGCCGAGATCATCGAGGCCGCCAAGCTGGACGGCGCCACCACCTGGCAGACCTTCCGCTATCTGACGCTGCCGCATCTGCGCCGCTATCTGGAGCTGGGCGTGCTGCTCGGCTCGATCTACATCGTGCAGAACTTCGACGCGGTCTTCACCCTCACCTCGGGCGGGCTCGGCACCGCGAACCTCCCGTACACCATCTACCAGACCTTCTACCAGGCTCACGAGTACGGACTTGCCTCCGCCGCCGGAGTCGTCGTGGTCATCGGCACGATCGTGATCGCGACCTTCGCCCTGCGTGTGGTCTCGTCCCTCTTCAGTGAGGAGGCGAACCGCGCATGAGCGCACTCTCCGCCCCGCACGCCGCACCGGTCGCACGGCCCAGGATCGATCCGTACGCACCCGCCGCCCGGCGGGCCAGGCGGCGCTCCGCCGGGCTCGGGCTGCTGGCCTGGATCGTCGGGATCGTCTTCTGTCTGCCGGCGCTGTGGATGCTGCTCACCTCCTTCCACTCGGAGGCGGACGCGGCGACCAACCCGCCGTCCTTCGCCGCCGGGCTGACCCTCGACAGCTACCGGGTCTTCTTCGGCGCCGACGGCGGCGCGAGCCCCTGGCCGCCGCTGATCAACTCGCTGACCGCGTCCGTGTTCTCCACGGTGTTCGTGCTCGTCCTGGCGCTGCCCGCGGCGTACGCGCTCTCCATCAAGCGGGTGGAGAAGTGGACGGACGTGATGTTCTTCTTCCTCTCCACGAAGATGCTGCCGGTCGTCGCCGGACTGCTGCCGGTGTATCTGTTCGCGAAGAACACCGGGATGCTCGACAACATCTGGCTGCTCGTCATCCTCTACACCTCGATGAATCTGCCCATCGCGGTGTGGATGATGCAGTCCTTCCTCGCGGACGTGCCGGTCTCCATCATCGAGGCCGCACAGGTGGACGGCGCGCGGCTGCCGACCGTGCTGGCGCGGGTGGTGGCTCCGGTCGCCGCGCCGGGCATCGCGGCCACCGCGCTGATCTGCTTCATCTTCAGTTGGAACGAGCTGCTCTTCGCCCGGGTGCTCACCGGGGTGACGGCCCAGACCGCTCCTGTTTTCCTGACGGGCTTCGTCACCAGCCAGGGCCTCTTCCTCGCCCAGCTCTGCGCGGCGTCCGTCGTCGTCTCCCTGCCGGTGCTCGCCGCCGGTTTCGCCGCCCAGGACAAGCTGGTCCAGGGCCTTTCTCTTGGAGCTGTTAAGTAATGAGGGCAGCGATCGTCGAAGCCGTCGGCAAGGTCTCCGTCACGACGGTGCCCGATCCCGCCCCGGGCCCCCGGGACGTGGTCGTGTCCGTCGCGTCGTGCGGCCTCTGCGGCACCGATCTGCACATTCTGCAGGGTGAGTTCGCGCCCACCCTGCCGATCGTGCCCGGCCACGAGTTCGCGGGCGAGATCGTGGAGATCGGCTCCGACGTCACTGAACTGGCCGTCGGCGACAAGGTCGCCGTCGACCCTTCGCTCTACTGCCACGAGTGCCGCTACTGCCGGGCCGGACGGGGAAACCTGTGCGACCGGTGGAACGCGATCGGGGTCAGCAAGCCCGGCGGCGCGGCCGAGTTCGCGGTCGCGCCGGTGGCCAACTGCGTCAAACTGCCCGACCACATCGACGTACGGGACGCGGCGCTGATCGAGCCGCTGTCCTGCGCGGTCCGCGGCTATGACGTGCTCAGCTCGACCCTCGGCGCCGAGGTGCTGATCTACGGCTCGGGCACCATGGGACTGATGATGCTGGAACTCGCCAAGCGGACCGGCGCCGCCTCCGTCGATGTCCTGGACATCAACCCGGACCGGCTGGCGACCGCCGCCGCGCTGGGCTGCTCGCGCTCCGCCGCCTCGGCCGACGAGCTCGACCGGCCGCGCGGCTGGGACGTCGTCATCGACGCCACCGGCAATGCCGCGGCCATCCAGGACGGGATCGGCCGGGTCGCCAAGGGCGGCACCTTCCTCCAGTTCGGTGTCTCCGACTACGCGACGAAGGCGGTCATCGAGCCGTACCGCATCTACAACCAGGAGATCACCATCACCGGCTCCATGGCGGTGCTGCACAGCTATGAGCGGGCCGCCGCGCTGTTCGCCGCCGGGGTGCTCGACCCCGCGGTCTTCATCAGCGACCGGCTGCCGCTGGAGGAGTACCCGCAGGCGATCGAGCGGTTCAAGGCGGGTCTCGGCCGCAAGATCGTGGTCGAGCCGTGAGCGGAGCCGCCGTGCGGCCGGGCGCCGTCCTGGTGATGGGGGAGGCGCTCATCGACCTCGTACCGTCACCGCTGGAGCCGCGGACGTACCACGCCGAACCGGGCGGGGCACCCGCCAATGTCGCGGCCGGACTGGCCAGGCTCGGCACGCCGAGCTGGTTCGCGGGCGCGCTCGGCGGCGACGGCTTCGCGCGGATGATCGAGGAACGGCTGGTCTCGGCCGGTACCGAACTCGGTCTGTGCGCGCGCTCGGAGCTGCCCACCACGCTCGCGGTCGCCGACCCGGGCCCGGACGGCACCAGCTACCACTTCCACGTGCAGGACACGGCGACGTTCCGGCTGCCGGACCACGCGGGCGAGGTGGAACGGTTCGCGGCGGTGTACGCGGGCGGCGTCGCGGCGGTCGTCGAACCGGCCGCCGAGGCCGTCGCGTCCACCGCGCGGGCCGCTGCCGGGCACACCCTGCTGGTGGTGGACCCCAATGTGCGCGAGGACCGGACGATCGATCCGGAAGCGGGCGGGCGACGGCTGCGCGAACTGTGCGGACTGGCGCAGGTGATCAAGGCCAGTGACGAGGACGTGGCCCGGCTCTGGCCCGGCGCGGACCCTGACGAGACCTGCCGGCGGCTGGCGGGGGAGGGCAGACTCGTGGTCCTCACCAGGGGCGCCCGGGGCAGTACGGGCTACGCGGGCCCGGCCGAGCCGGTGTCCGTGCCCGCGGTCCCGGTCGAGGTGGTCAACACCATCGGCGCGGGCGACGCGTTCATGTCGGGCGTCCTCAACTGGCTGACCACGACCGGCGCTCACCGCGACGGGGGCGCCGACGCGCTCTCGCGCGACCAGGTGACACGGATGCTGGGCTTCGCCTCGCAGGTGGCCGCCTCGGTCTGCGCCCAGACCGGTACGGAACCCTCGATACCGGCCGGTATCTGAGCGATCGAGGGTGTCCCGCCGCGCCCGGAGCCACCGTCCGACCTCCCCAGGACGGTGGCTCCGGCCGTTGCACGGCGAGTGAGGGCGGGTCAGGCGGCCTTGCCGGACCCGCCGTTGGCCGCGCGGATGATGTCCGCGTAGTGGTGGCCGCTGCCCTTGATCGTGCGGCGCTGCGTCTCGTAGTCCACATGGACCAGACCGAACCGCTTGTCGTAGCCGTACGCCCACTCGAAGTTGTCCATCAGCGACCAGGCGAAGTACCCGGCGAGCGGCGCGCCCTTCTCCACCGCCCGCGCGCAGGCCGCGAGATGCTCGTCCAGATAGCGGGAGCGCTCGGGGTCGTCGACGGTGCCGTCCGCCCGTACGGTGTCGGGGAAGGCCGAGCCGTTCTCGGTGACGAAGATGCGGCGCGCGCCGTACTCGTCGGTGAGGCGGAGCAGAAGCTGCTCCAGACCCTCGGCGTGCACCTCCCAGCCCATGTGGGTGTGGCGGGCGCCGGGCACGTCGACCTGGCGGGCGAAGGGGGCGGGCCCGGTCGGGTCGTCCTGGACGATCTGGCGGAAGTAGTAGTTCAGCCCCAGCCAGTCCAGCGGCGTGGCGATGGTCTCCAGGTCGCCGGGGCGCTGCGGCAGGTCCACTCCGTACAGGTCGAGCATGTCCTGCGGGTAGCCGCGGCCGTGGATCGGGTCCAGCCACCAGCGGTTGGTGTGCCCGTCGGCGCGCACGGCCGCCGCGCGGTCCGCGTCGCTGTCGCTGGCCGGCTCGATCGGGCTGAGGTTGTTGACGATGCCGACCCGGGCGTCCGAGGAGGCCGCGCGGATCGCCTGGACGGCGAGGCCGTGCCCGAGGTGCAGATGGTACGAGGTGCGCACCGCGGCCGTGAGGTCCTTCAGCCCGGGCGCCATGGTGCCTTCGAGATGACCGATCCAGGACGAGCAGAGCGGCTCGTTCAGGGTCGCCCAGTCCTTCACCCGGTCACCGAGCCGCTCCGCGACGGCCGAGGCGTACGCGGCGAAGTGCTCGGCGGTGTCACGGGAGGGCCAGCCGCCGCGGTCCTGGAGGATCTGCGGCAGATCCCAGTGGTAGAGCGTGGCGAACGGGGTGATGCCCGCCTCCAGCAGCCCGTCCACCAGTCGGTCGTAGAAGGCGAGTCCCTTCTCGTTCACCGGTCCGTCGCCGCCGGGTACGATCCGCGGCCAGGCGATCGAGAACCGGTACGCGTCCACGCCGAGCCGCTTCATCAGCCCGATGTCCTCGGGCACACGGTGGTAGTGGTCGCAGGCCACATCGCCGGTGTCCCCGTTGTCGATGGTGCCGGGCGTGTGCGAGAACGTGTCCCAGATCGAGGGAGTGCGGCCGTCCTCGGCCACGGCTCCCTCGATCTGGTACGCGGCGGTGGCGACGCCCCAGGTGAAATCGGCCGGAAGGGCGTTGAGGTCGTTCACGGACTGCCTTTCTGAAGTGGTCACTTGACGGCGCCCGCGGTGAGGCCGGCGACGAGATAGCGCTGGAGGAGAAGGAACCCGACGACCACGGGCACGCTGACGACCAGCGAGGCGGCCATGATCTGGTTCCAGTAGACGTCGTTCTGGGTGGCGTACCCCTGGAGGCCGACGGCCAGGGTCCTGGTGGTGTCGTTGGTCATGACCGAGGCGAAGAGGACCTCGCCCCAGGCCGTCATGAACGCGTAGACGGCGACGGCGACGATGCCGGGGACCGCGGCGGGCACCACGACCCGGAACAGCGCCCGGATGGGCCCGCAGCCGTCCACCATGGCGGCCTCGTCCAGCTCCCTGGGGATCGAGTCGAAGTACCCGATCAGCATCCAGATGGAGAACGGCAGCGAGAACGTCAGATAGGTGAGGATCAGGCCGCCGCGCGAGCCGTACAGCTCGACGCCCGTGGTGTTCCCGATGTTCACGAAGATCAGGAACAGCGGGAGCAGGAAGAGGATGCCGGGGAACATCTGGGTGGACAGCACCGTGACGGTGAAGACCCGCTTGCCGCGGAACCGGTAGCGGCTCACGGCGTACGCGGCGAACACCGCGATCACCACCGAGAGCGCGGTCGCCGAACCCGCCACGATCAGCGAGTTGACGAAGTACTTGGCCAGCGGAACGGTCGACCAGATGTCGATGTACGGACGGATCGTGAAGTTCGCCGGGAACCACTCGAAGGTGCCCGACACATCTTCCAGCGGCTTGAGCGAGCTGCTGACCATCACATAGACGGGCAGCAGCGCGAAGGCCGCCAGCAGTGTCAGTACGACGCGGCGCGTCCAGACGAACGACTGCGGCGGTGCGATGGGAGACCTGGGCCTAGCCATTCGAGCCCTTCCTTCCCCGTGAGGTGAGGAGCAGATAGACCGCCGTGACGACCAGCAGGAAGAGCAGCAGCAGTACGGACATCGCGGAGCCGGAACCGAAGTTCCAGGTGACGAACGACGACTGGTAGATATGGATCGAGATCAGATCCGCCGCTTCCGGCGCCGACTTGCCGAACAGCACATAGGGCGTGTTGAAGTCGTTGAACGTCCAGAGGAACAGGACGAGCACCAGCACCTGGTTGACCGGGCGCAGCGACGGCAGGGTGATCTTGCGGATCTGCTGCCAGATGCCGGCCCCGTCGATGGAGGCGGCCTCGTACAGATCGCGCGGAATGTTCTGGAGCGCGGCCATCAGCATCAGGAACGCGAAGGGCCAGGACTTCCAGAGAGAGACGACGACCAGCGCGATGAAGCTGTTGTTGCCGATCAGCCAGAACGACGGTTTGTCGGTGAGGCCGAGCTGGTCGTGCAGGACGTGATTGATGATGCCGTTGTCGTGCTGGAACATGAACGCCCAGGTGATGACCGCCGCGTAGACGGGCAGGGCGTAGGGCACCAGAAAGATCGTCCGCAGTATGTTCCGGCCGCGGAAGTTCTCCTGGAGCATGATCGCCGCTGCCACTCCGAACAGCCAGGACAGCCCGACGGAGAGCACGGTGAAGGCGCAGGTCACCAGGAACGAGTGGAGCAGCGCCTGCCCGATGGGGGCGTCGAAATCAATGGCGATCTTGTAGTTGTCGAAACCGGCGGAGGGGGAATTGCCCCAGTTCCGGATGAAGAACTGGGTGAGCTGCCGGAAGCTCACCCAGATCCCGATCACCATCGGGATGATGTGGATGAGCAGTTCGAGCACAACCGCGGGCAGCAGCAGGAGATAGGGCAGACCGCCCTGACGGATCCGGTCGGGGATGCGCAGCGGACGGCGTCCGCGCGCACCCCCGTTGTCCGTCTTCTCCGGATTGCCCGCCTTGTGCCCACTGCTGGGTGTCACGGTGGCGGTCATGGGGAGAGCCTCACTGCGCCATCTGCTGCTGGGCCTTGGTCAGGGCCGCCTTGACGGATTCGGTGGTCACCGGCTTGCCGGCCGCGGCGTCGGCCCACAGGCCCTTGACGGCCGCACCGACGGTCGTCTCGAACTGCGACTCGTTCGCGACCTGGGGGAGCGGGGCGGCGCTGGTGGAGAGCGTGTCGCGGAGGACCTTCAGGTCGGGTGCGGCGAACGCGGCGTCGGTCTGCGCGGCCTTCACGGGCGGGATCGCGCCGAAGGTCTTGTTGAGCAGCTTCTGCTCTTCGTCGCTCGTCATGAACTTAACGAACTTCTTGGCGCCGTCGATGTTCTTGGTGTTCTTGAACACCGCGATGTTGATGCCCGCGACCATGGAGTTGGTCTGGGTGCCGGAGCCCGGGGTGCCGGACTGGACCGGAACGGGGGCGACGCCCCAGTCCTCGGGCTTCATGCCCTGCGAGGCGAAGGTCGAGGCCGCGGCCTGCCACAGCACCATGGCGGTCTTGCCCTTGGAGAAGTCCTGGAGGGACTGGTTCTGGGCGTACTCCGCGTTGCCCGGAGCGATGATCTTGTCCTTGGCCATGAAGTCGATGTACTGCTTCACAGCGGCGACCGCGCCGTCGGAGGTGAAGGTCGGCTTGCCCGCCTTGTCGAAGAAGTCGACACCGTGCTGCTTACCGAGGGCGAAGACCTGGTGGATGTTGTTGGAGTTGTTGCCGCCCTCGGCGCCCAGCGCCCACTTGCCGTCCTTGGAGATCTTCTTGCCGTCCGCGACCAACTGGTCCCAGGTGGCCGGCGGCTGGGTGATGCCGGCGTCGGCGAACATCTGCTTGTTGTAGTAGAGCGCGTACGCCAGCGAGTACAGCGGCACGGCGGCGGGGTCCTGACCCTCCGCACCGGCCGAGGCGACCGCCGACTCGACGAAGCGGTCCCGGCCGCCGATCGCGTCGAAGTTCTTCTGGTCCCACGGCAGCAGCGCGCCCGTCGCCTGCAGCGAGGCCGACCAGGTGTTGCCGATGTTCAGCACGTCGGGGCCCTGACCCGAGGTGGTGGCGGCGAGGATCCGGTTGAGCAGATCGGACCAGGGGATGACTTCGAGCTTCACCTTGATGCCGGTCTGCTGCTCGAACTTCTTCAGTTCGGGCGTGAGTATCTTCTTGTCCGCCTCGATGTTGGGCCCCTGGTTGGATGCCCAGTAAGTCAGGGTTTTGGGCGATTCGTTACTTCCGCCGTCGCTGGAGGAACCGCCGCCGCAGCCGGTGATGGCCGTGAGGGCACTGACGATGGCGACTGCTGCTGCGGCTCTGATGGTGCGCATGTGGGATGGCCCCTTTCCGGGGGTGGCAGCGTTCGGGAGTCGAACGGCCTCCATGACTTAATTTATGACGTGATTTAAGAGGTGAGGGAAGGTCGCGTCAAGGTTTGTGACCGGGGTATGTTGCGTCCACGGAAGGAGCACCATGGGAGAGCGCGGCAGACGGACGGTGCGTGACCTGCGAAGGGACAACCGTGCCAGGGTTGTACAACGGTTGTATTTCGACGGTCCGCTCAGCCGCCAGGAGCTCGGTCCTGCCACTGGGCTGAGTTCAGGCTCTATCAGCAACGTCGTTGCCGAACTCGCCGCCGAGGGCCTTCTGGAGGAGGCCGGCGTGGTCGACTCGGACGGCGGCCGCCCCCGTACGCTGCTGCGCGTCGCCCCCGGCGGCGGACTGCTCATCGGCATCGACATCGGCGAGACCCGGGTCCGGGTCGAGCTGTTCGACCTGTCCCTGACGGAACTGGCCCGCACCGACCGGCTGCTGGCCCAGCACGGTTACGATGTCGAACGCATCGTCTCCCATGTCCGTACCGGCGTCGCGGACGTACTGCGCGACACCGGGGCCGACTCCGGGCAGCTCCTCGGCATCGGCATCGGGGTCCCCGGGATCATCGAGCGCGGTGGCCGGGACGGGGCCGTGGTGCACGGGCAGACCATCGGCTGGACCGCGGTGCCCTTCGAGCGACTGCTGCGCGAGGTCCTCGACGTACCGTCCGAAGTGCCGCTGTTCATCGACAACGGAGCCAAGACGCTCGGGCAGGCCGAGATGTGGTTCGGCGGCGGCCGGGGCGCCGGTACGGCGGCGATCGCGCTCATCGGCTCCGGTGTCGGCGCGAGCGTCATCCACGGCGGCGCGCTGGTCGAGGAGAGCGGCCGGGGCAGCGCGCTCGAATGGGGCCACACCACCGTGCACATGCGCGGCCGCCGCTGCCGCTGCGGCTCCATCGGCTGTCTGGAGGCGTACGCCGGAGCGGAGGCGATGCGCGAGCGCTGGTACGAGGCGGGCGGGCCGCTGCCGGACGACGCCGACGACGAGACGGCGCTGGCCGCGCTGCTCGCGGCGGCCTTCCCCGGACCTGACGGGCCCGAGCCCGACCCGGTGGCGGTGTCCCTGCTCGACGACACCGCGGAGTGCCTGGGGGCGGCCGTCGCCGATCTGACCAATCTCTTCCTGCCCGACCGCATTCTGCTCGGCGGGTGGGCGGGGCTGCTGATCGGACCGCATCTGCTGCCCGCGATCCGGCGGCACGCGGAGGCGTACGCGCTGACGCACGCGGCGGCGCGCACCACGATCGAGCTGGGGCAGCTCGGCCCGGACGCGGTCACGGTGGGCGCGGCGACCCTGCCGCTCGCGGCGTTCCTGGCCCGTGGCGGCAGTCGCCCCCGCGTCCCCGGGCCGGCCGCCGAACCGGACCCGGGCGGAGTCGCGGCGCCACGCCGCTGGCGCCGCGCGTCGACGCCGACGGGCGGCACACCGGGGTGAGAGCGGGCCGGTACCGGAAGCCCGGGGGGCGCAGCGTCCGCCGGACGCCTCCGGTGGTGTTCCGCCGATAGTGCCGGGCTCGCGGGGTCCGGCACGCACACTTACGGTGTTGTCGTCCGTCGCCAGGACTCCGCCCCGGCTCCTTCCTCCGCCTTGCGATCGCACGCACCGGAGCCAGCTCACCGATCCGGCCCGGTCGACAAGACACCCCCTGGACGCAGGTCGCGGGCCGCGGGTTCAGTCGCCGCGGCCGTCAGGCCGAGTCGCGTACCACCAGGGACGGTTCGAAGATCACCGAGGTGACCGCGCGGTCCGAGCCGGACAGGCGGTCCAGCAGCAGGCGGGCCATCTCCGCCGCCATCTCCTCCACCGGCTGCCGGATCGTGGTCAGCGGCGGCCGGCACGCCAGCGCCGCGCTGCTGTCGTCGAAGCCGACCACCGCGACATCCTCCGGCACCCGTCTGCCGTGCTCACGCAGCACATGGCACGCGCCCACCGCCATCAGGTCGTTCGCCGCGAACACCCCGTCCAGATCCGGGTGTTCGGCGAGCAGCCGCTCCATCGCGCTCTCGCCGGTCTCCTGGGTGAACCGTCCCTCGGCGATGGGGATGTACGGATGGCCGTGCCGTGCCATCGTGTCCCGGAAGCCCGCGAGCCGGTCCTGGCACGCCGGTACGTCCAGCGGCCCGGTGATCGTGGCGATGCGCCGGCAGCCGCGCGCCAGCAGATGCTCGGCCGCCAGCCGCGCGCCGTCCTGGTGGGCGAGATCGACATAGCTGATACGGGCCGGCCGGGCGGGACGCGCGTACAGCACGGCGGGCAGCCCCGCGTCCGTGATCAGCTCGGGCAGCGGATCCTCGGCGTGCGTCGACACGACGAGCGCGCCGTCCGCGCTGCCCTGCCGGAGATACGAGACGACCTCGTCGCGGGCGCCGGACGTCTCGGCGAACATCAGGACCGGGTACATGCCGTGCGGCCGCAGATAGTTGACGACCCCTGTCACCACCCGGCCGAAGAACGGGTCGGCGAAGACCCCCGCCGTGAAGGAGTTGTTCGCGCCGTCCGGCCCGGCGTCCCCGTCGCCCTCCGCGGAACCCCGGGCGGCGACGGCCGGGGCGGTCGCCGAGCCGTCGGACGAGTCGTCCCCCGCCCCCGAGACCACCAGCGCGATCGCGTCCGCGCGCCGGGTGACCAGGGAGCGCGCCGCGCGGTTGGGCGTGTAGCCGGTCGCGGCCACCGCCTGCCGCACGGACTCCTGTATCACCGGGTCGACATTCCGGACACCGTTGACGACCCGCGAGACCGTCGCGCGCGACACACCGGCGGCTCGCGCCACATCCTCCAGGGTGGGCGCTCCTGCCGGTCGCGGGTGTTCCGTCATGCCCCTATTTATAGCAGCAGTGGAGAGCGCTCTCCGTGGTCTTCGCTGGTGAGCGCGGTGATGGCGGCCGACGCGGGGAACCGGGCACCGGTCGCCGGTAGTTGAGGTCTTGTCACGGTCCGTGCCCAGCCCGTAAGTTGTCCGCTTGCGACGTGTCCTACAGCCAGTGGGGGAGCCCAGTCATGGCCGCAACCGGTCGGCACCGCAGGTACCAGCCGAGTCGTATCAACCGTGCGTCGCTGACCGTCACGGCGGGCGGCGCGGGGATGGCACTGCCGTTCATAGCCGCGGGGTCCGCGCACGGGGCGTCGGTCGACGTCTGGGAGAAGGTCGCCGCCTGCGAGTCGACCAACAACTGGCAGATCAACACCGGTAACGGCTATTACGGCGGGCTCCAGTTCAGCCAGTCCACCTGGGAGGCGTACGGCGGCGAGCGGTATGCCCCGCGCGCCGATCTCGCCACCAAGGACCAGCAGATCGCGATAGCCGAGAAGGTGCTCAAGGGGCAGGGCCCCGGAGCCTGGCCCTCCTGCTCGCCCGGCGCCGGCCTGACCCGTGGCGGCGACGCACCGGACGTCGCCCCGGACCGCGCCCGCGACGGCGGCAATACGCCCAAGGCTGCGAGCGAGCGGACGAGCGGCCCGATCCAGACGAAGGCCGGGCAGGGCGCGAGGACCGAGCAGAGCCGGCCCAAGAAGGCATCCCCCACCACCGTCCCGACGCAGCGCGAGGGATACACCGTCGCGCGTGGTGACTCGCTCTCCGCGATCGCCGTCGAGGAGTCCGTCAAGGGCGGCTGGCAGCGGCTGTACGAGGAGAACCGCGGGCTGATCGGCGGTGACCCCGATCTGATCTTCCCCGGCCAGAAGCTCGTCCTGCATGTCCTCGCGCCCCCGAAGGGCGGCGCCACCACCGCGCCGCCCAAGGACACGGCGAAGCCCGTACCGGCCGAGAAGCCCAAGCAGACCGTCCAGCAGAAGAAGCAGAAGGCACAGGACAAGCCGGAACAGGCCGCGAAGCCGAAGCAGACGGAGCAGAAGACCCAGCAGGCCGCGAAGCCCAAGCCCCAGCAGCAGGCGGCCAAGCCCAAGCCCAAGCCGCAGCAGGTGAAGGCACCCGCCCGCGCCGAGAAGCCCGCCTCGGGCGCGGTATCCGCCCCGGTATCCGCCTCCACCGGCACCCGGTACGGCCAGCCCGGCTCCTGGGCCAGCGGCTACCACACGGGCGTGGACTTCCCCGTCCCCACCGGCACTTCGGTCAAGGCCGTCGCCGCCGGGCACGTGGTCTCGGCAGGCTGGGCGGGCTCGTACGGCTACCAGGTCGTGATCCGGCACGCCGACGGCAAGTACAGCCAGTACGCGCATCTCTCCGCGCTCAATGTGCGCGAGGGCCAGCAGGTCAGCGGCGGCCAGCGGATCGCCAGGTCAGGGTCGACCGGTAACAGTACGGGGCCGCATCTCCATTTCGAGATGCGTACGGGGCCGGACTACGGCTCCGACATCGACCCGCTGGCCTATCTGCGGGCCGCGGGCATCCGCGTCTGAGGCTCCTCCCGGGGCCGGGGCCACGGCATTGTCCGGGGCCCCGGCGGGACCGGGCGCCGTGACGTGGTCCAGCGGAGCCCCCGGACCGCCCGCCGCCACCCCGGGCCGCTCCATCGTGAGCAGGACCAGCCCGGCAGCCGCCACGGCACCGAAGCCAAGCGCCAGCCCCGTTCCGAGGAAGCCGTAGCGGAACTCCTCGCCGAAGAGCGTCAGCCCCACGCCCGCGGCCACCACCGGATTGACGACGGTCACCGTGGCCAGCGGAGCGGCCAGCCCGGCGCCCCGGTAGGACGCCTGCGACAGCAGCAGCCCGCCGGCCCCGAGGACCGCGATCAGCAGCAGGCTCGGCACCTGCACGGCCGCGGTGTCCGAGGCCCAGTCCACCGTGACGGTCTTGGTGAAGACCGAGGAGATCCCGAACGCCACACTCGCGGCGGCCGCCAGCAGCACACCCCGTACCGCCGGCCGCCCCACCCACCGCGCGGCCAGGAACAGCACCCCCACGGCGCCGAACGTGGCCGCGGCCAGGGCGAGCCGCTGCGGGCCGTCCAGCGACTGGGAGTCGCTGCCCGAGGTCAGCGCGAGCAGCCCCACCAGACCGGCGGTCGCCATGAGCGCGCCACGCCAGGCGGTGCGCCCCGCCCTGCGGCCCACGAAGAGCGCGGCCAGCGGCAGTGCGAAGACGATGGTGAGCGCGCCCAGCGGCTGGACCAGGCTGAGCGGCCCGTACGCCAGCGCCACGACATGGAGCACCCCGCCCAGCCCGTTCAGCGCCACGGCCGCCCACCACACCCCGTGGTGCAGGGGCGCATAGGGGCGGTCGGGGGTGTGCGCCGCGACGCGCTCCTGGAGGATCGCGCCGACCGCGTACGCGAGGGCGGAGACCAGGGACAGCAGCACGGACAGCGCGAGGGCACTCATGCGCCCACGATCTCTCTTCCGGCTGTCTTCGGCGTCGTCCTGAAGAGGTCAATCCGGTGTACTGCTGTCGTAGTACGAGGTGGAGCCGGATGTCCCCCCATAGAGGTAATGTCACGGATGCTGACCGATGGGGGGACGGGGTGGACCAGCGACACCAAGACGGGACCGGGCACTCACGCCGGCCCGACTTCGCCCTCATCGCCTCCGTCGGCGGCTTCTTCGCACTGCGGACCGGCGCGCCCGGTCCCGCGCATGTCCCGCTCGCCTCGGTGTACGAGGGCGACCACCGCCCGCTGACCGCCCGGGTCGACACCGTCGCGGCCCGGCTGCGCGCCCCCGAGCGCCGGATCGCCGCCTCGATCGCGCAGCTCGGGCTCGCCGCCCGGCTCTGGTCGGTCGCGCTGGGCAGCGCCGTACTGACGGGTGCCGTCCCCGGCCTCGACCCGCGCGAGCTGCGCTGGGACCCGGACCTGACCTCGCCCGACGACCTGGTTCTCACGGCGGACCTCGCCACCGCCCGGACCCTGCCCGCCACCGCCGCGAGCGTGCGCGAGGTGGTGCAGTACGGCCATCTCGTCCCGCTCTCCGACGCCCTGCGGCGCGAAGGGCGGATCTCGCCCCGGCTGTTGTGGGGCAATGCCGGTTCCGCGCTCGCCGGAGCCGTCCGGGAACTGAGCCGCTGGGGCGAGCGGAACGGCCGGCCGGAGGTGGCGGAGCGCGCCGAAGCCCTGGCGGCGGAGCTTTTCGGCCATCCCGACCTCCGTACCACCGGCACCTCCTTTCCCGGCACGTCGCCGGTCGGATCCTTCAGACGCCGGAGCTGCTGTCTCTACTACCGCTGCCCCACCGGCGCCCTCTGCGGGGACTGTGTCTTCGACCGGCCACCGCCGCGGTCTTCCGTCCGGGCCGGATCCGGGTGACGATGACAGGGCTGCGATCGCCGGGCGGGGACGCGAGAACGGGGGATGGCGTGAAAGTCGGCCTGCTCACGCGCGAATATCCGCCTGACGTCTACGGCGGAGCGGGCGTCCATGTGGAATTCCTCGCCCGGGAGCTGCGCGCCCTGACCGATCTCGAAGTGCACTGCTGGGCCGGGAGCGAGGACTCCGCATCGGAGCGGGACGAGGGAGTGGTCCGCCACCGCGCCGCCGCCGGGCTCGACGGGGTCAATGACGCCCTGCGCACCTTCTCGGTGGACCTGTCCATGGCGGCCGCGCTCGACGGATGCGAGCTGGTCCACTCGCACACCTGGTACGCGAATCTCGCCGGCCATGTCGCCAAACTGCTCCATGGCGTCCCCCATGTGGTGACGGCCCACTCGCTGGAGCCGCTGCGCCCCTGGAAGGCCGAGCAGCTCGGCGGCGGTTACGCCCTCTCCGGTTGGGCGGAGCGTACGGCCACCGAGGCCGCGGACGCCGTCGTCGCCGTCTCCCGGGGCATGCGCGACGACATCCTCACCTGCTACCCCGCGCTCGACCCGGCCAGGGTGCGGGTCATCCACAACGGCATCGACACCCGTCTCTACCGCCCCGACCACGGCACCGCCGTACTGAAGCGGATCGGACTCGACCCCGAGCGGCCCTTCGTCCTCTTCGTCGGCCGGATCACCCGCCAGAAGGGCGTGCCGCATCTGCTGCGCGCCGCCCGCGCGCTCGACCCCGACGCGCAGCTCGTGCTCTGCGCGGGCGCGCCGGACACCCCGGAGATCGGCCGGGAGTTCCGTGAGCTGGTCGAGGAGTTGGGAAGGACCAGGGACGGTGTTCACTGGATCCCCGAGATGCTGCCGCGCCCCGAGGTGATCCAGCTCCTCACCCATGCCACGGTGTTCGCCTGCCCCTCGGTGTACGAGCCGCTCGGCATCGTCAATCTGGAGGCCATGGCCTGCGGCACGGCCGTGGTCGCCTCGGCGGTCGGCGGTATCCCCGAGGTGGTGGACGACGGCGGTACGGGGCTGCTCGTACCGTACGACGAACGCCATCCGGAGGCCTTCGAGTCCGGCCTCACCGAGGCCCTCAACCGGGTGCTCGACGAGCCGGAGTCGGCGGCCCGGATGGGGGCGGCGGGCCGGGAACGCGCGGTGCGTGACTTCGGCTGGGACCAGGTCGCCCGGCGTACGTTCGAGCTGTACGAGGAGCTTCTCAAGTAGTCCGGACAGTGCCCGGGCGAACAGAACCCGAACAGAGGGAGCGGCGATGCGTGGCGGACCTTCGGTACTCGGGATCGTCCTGGCGGGCGGGGAGGGCAAACGCCTGATGCCGCTCACCGCGGACCGGGCCAAGCCGGCGGTGACCTTCGGCGGTACGTACCGCCTTGTGGACTTCGTGCTGTCGAATCTGGTGAACGGCGACATCCTGCGGATCTGTGTGCTGACGCAGTACAAGTCGCACTCGCTGGACCGGCATGTGAGCACCACATGGCGGATGTCCAGTCTGCTCGGGAACTATGTGACCCCCGTCCCCGCGCAGCAGCGGCTCGGCCCGCGCTGGTATCTGGGCAGCGCGGACGCGATCCTCCAGTCACTCAATCTCGTCCATGACGAACAGCCGGACTACATCGCGGTGTTCGGGGCCGACCATGTGTACCGGATGGATCCGCGCCAGATGCTCGAACAGCACATCGAGAACGGCGCGGGCGTCACGGTCGCGGGGATCAGGGTGCCGCGCGCCGAGGCCTCGTCCTTCGGCGTCATCACGCCCGCCACGGACGGCACCCGGGTCGAGCGGTTCCTGGAGAAGCCGGCCGATCCGCCCGGACTGCCCGGCGACCCCGAGCGGGTCTTCGCCTCGATGGGCAACTATCTCTTCACCACCAAGGTCCTCGTCGACGCGCTGCACCGGGACGCCGAGGACGAGAACTCGGTGCACGACATGGGCGGTTCGATCCTGCCGATGCTCACCGAGCGGGGCATGGCCCAGGTCTACGACTTCCAGGACAACCATGTGCCGGGGGAGACACCCCGCGAGCACGGCTACTGGCGCGATGTGGGCACCCTCGACTCGTACTACGACGCGCATCTGGACCTGATCTCGGACCAGCCGGTCTTCCGTCTCGACAACCGGCGCTGGCCCATCTACACCCACCCCGGCCAGCTTCCGCCCGCGCGGTTCGTGGCGGGCGGTATCGCGAGCGAGTCGGTGGTCGGGCCCGGCTGTGTCATCCGCGGCCAGGTCACCCGGTCCGTGCTCTCGCCGGGGGTGGTGGTGGCGGAGGGCGCGGTGGTGCAGGGCTCGGTGCTGCACGACAACGTACGGATCGGGCGGGGCGCGGTGGTGCGCGGCTCGATCCTCGACAAGAACGTGGATGTCCCGCCCGGCGCGACGATCGGTGTCAACCCGGTCCGCGACCGGGAGCTGTACACCGTCTCGCCGAACGGGATCATCGCGCTGGGCAAGGGGCAGCGGGTGCTCTGACGGGCCGGGTGCGGGTCCCGGCCCGTGCGGTGACCGGTCGTACGGTCAGAGCATCCGGCGCCGCCGGCCCAGCCAGGTCTGGGCGATCACCACGACCGCCAGGAATGCGCCGCTGACGACCTGTTGGTACGCCGAGTCCAGCGAGCCGATCTGGTTGATGACGTTCTGGATGACCTTCAGCAGCAGCACCCCCACCAGCGACCCGCTGATGAAACCGAAACCGCCGGTCAGCAGGGTGCCGCCGATGACCACCGCGGAGATCGCCTCCAGCTCCATACCGGCGCCCAGAATGGTCACCCCGGAGACCAGCCAGGCCGCGTTCAGCGCGCCCGCCAGCCCGGCGCAGAGCCCGGACAGGGTGTAGACGGCGATCTTCGTACGGGCCACCGGGGCACCCATCAGGGCCGCCGCGTCCTCGTTGCCGCCGACCGCGTACACGTACTGCCCGAACCGGCTCCGGCGCAGCGCGACCGCTCCCAGCACGAAGAGTGCCACCGTGATCCACACCGGAACGCCGATCCCCAGGAGGGTGTCCTGCCCGAGGCGGGCGAAGAAGGAGGTCTCGTCCACCAGATAGGTGGTCGAACCCTCGTCGGTGACCGACAGCAGCACACCGCGCGCCAGCAGCATCGCGGCCAGCGTCACGATGAACGGGGCCAGCCGTGCCCGGGCGATCAGCAGACCGTTGACCAGGCCGATCAGTCCGCACACCGCGAGCGGCAGCAGCAGGGCGACGGCCGTGCCGTACTGGGAACCCCAGGCGGCGAGCACCCCGCCGAGGGCGAACAGCGAGCCCACCGAGAGATCGATACCGCCGGTGATGATCACAAAGGTCATGCCGAGGGCGACCACGGCGAGGAACGCCGAGGAGACCGCCATGTTCTCCAGATTGTCGCCCGTCGCGAAGGTGTCGAAGCCGATCGAGGCGGCGGCGGCCACCAGGATCAGGGTGACAAGGGCGCCGTGCCGCTGTGCCAGCGCGCTCAGCCGCTCGGCCCGGCCCGCACCGGGCGGCTCCTCGGCCGTCGGCACCGAACCGGCCCTGGTCCCGACGGAGTCGCCTGTCTCCACCGTGGTCACCGCTTCCCCCGTTCCCGGGCCGCGTACACCGCGAGCACGATCACCACGGCTTGGGCGATCTGTGTCCAGGACGGCGGCAGATCGTGTTTGATGAGCGTGGCCGTGAGCAACTGGATCAGCACGGCGCCCGCCACCGTGCCGCCGATCCTGATCCGCCCGCCGCTCAGCGGGGTGCCGCCGACCACCACGGCGGTGATCGCGGACAGCTCCATCAGCGTCCCCAGCGAGGTCGGATCGCTCGCCTGGAGCCGGGCGGTGGCCAGTACTCCCGCGACCGCGGCGAGCACGCCCGAGCAGATGTAGACCGTGATCAGCACCCGGCGGACCGGGAGTCCGGCGAGCTTCGCGGCCGGCCTGCTGTCGCCGATCGCCAGAAGCTGCCGGCCGAAGGTGGTGCGACGTACGGTGAACGCGACGGCCAGCGCCAGCGCGGCGGCGATCAGCGCCGGGTACGGGACGCCGAGCAGATCGCCCGAGCCCAGCGAGGCCACCCCCGGGTCCCGGACGTCCTTGAGCTGGGGGAGCAGTACGAGCGCGAGCCCGCGGCCCGCGACCATCAGCGCCAGGGTCGCCACAATGGGCTGCACCCCGATGAACGAGATCAGCGAGCCGTTGGCCAGACCGACCGCCGCCCCGCCGATCAGGGCCACGATCACCGCGACCCAGGGGCCGTAGCCGAGATAGAGCGAGAGCAGCGAGGTCGACAGCGCCATCACCGAGCCGACCGACAGATCGACCCCCTCACTGCCGATGGCGAGCGCCATGCCGAGTGCCACGATCAGGACGGGAGCGACCTGGACGGCCTGGGTACGGAAGTTCTCGGCGGAGAGGAAATGCGGGGTGAACAGGACGTTGGCCAGCAGCAGGACGGCCACACCGGCATAGACGCCGTACTCCTGAAGGTACGTCAGAAGCCTGGTGCGGTCCAGGGGTGCGCGCCGGGGCGCGGCCAGTTCAGTCGTCACGGCCTGTCCCTCCGGTCGGCGTCGGGGCTCCGGGCTGCTCCGGCCCGTTCGGCCACTTCGAGCGGCTCCGGCGCTCCGGTCGGCTCCGGGGCCCGGGTGCCTTCCGAGGCGATCGCGCGCAGCAGCCGCTCCTCCGTCACCTCGGTCCCGGTCAGCTCCGCCACCACCGCGCCGTCCTTGAGGACCACGACCCGGTCCGAGCCCTCGATCAGCTCTTCCATGTCGGAGGAGATCAGCACCACCCCGAGCCCCTCGTCCGCGAGTTCGTCGATCAGCCGTCGCACCTCGGCCTTCGCGCCGACATCGATGCCCCGGGTGGGTTCGTCCAGCAGCATCACCTTGGGCCGCATGGCGAGCCAGCGGGCGAGCAGCACCTTCTGCTGATTGCCCCCGGACAGCTCGCCCACCTTCTGGTGCGGTCCGGCGGTCTTGATCCGCAGCCGCTTCACAAAGGTGTCCACGACCCGGTCGACCCTGGCGTCGTCGACCAGTCCGAAGCGGGCGAGTCCGGGCAGCGCGGCCAGCGCGATGTTCTCCCGCACGGAGAGCCCGGGCACGATGCCCTCGGCCTTGCGGTCCTCGGGCAGCAGACTGATCCCCGCCCGGATCGCGGCGGGCGTGGAGCCGGTCCGTACGGGAAGTCCCGCCACCAGCACCTGACCGCTGTCGGGCGGCAGCGCCCCGGCGATGGCCCGGGCGGTCTCGCTGCGGCCGGAGCCCAGCAGCCCGCCGAGCCCCACCACCTCACCGGGCCGCACCGACACCGACACTCCGTGCAGGGAGTGACGTACCGTCAGATCCCTTGCTTCGAGCACCGGTTCGCCTCCGCTCGCGCGTGCCCCGGTGGTCGCGGCGCGCGCCTCGCCCAGCTCGCGGCCCAGCATCAGCGACACCAGGCTCAGCCGGTTGAGACCGGCGAGGAGCCCGGTGTGCACCCGCTTGCCGTCGCGCAGCACGGTGACCGTGTCGCACACCTCGTACAGCTCGTCGAGCCGGTGGCTGACATAGATCACCGCGATCCCGCGCTCCCTGAGCGCCCTGATCACCCCGAACAGGGTGCGGACCTCGCGCGGTTCGAGCGACGAGGTCGGCTCGTCCATCACCACCAGCCGGGCGTCCGCCGCCATGGCCCGCGCCAGCGCCACCATCTGCTGGGCGCCGACTCCGAGCGAGCGCAGCGGCCTGCGTACATCGACCCGCAGGCCGAGCGCGCGCAGCGCCTCGTCCGCCTCCCGGTGCATCCGTCCGAAGTCGATCAGCCCGAGCCGGCCCCGCGGCTCGCGCCCGAGGAAGAGATTGCGGGCCACGCTCATCAGCGGGACGAGATTGACCTCCTGGTAGATCGTGGAGATCCCGGCGTGCTGGGCCTCCAGCGGGGTGGCGAACCGTACCGGCCGGCCCTGGAGGACGATCTCGCCCGCGTCCGGCCGGTACACCCCGGTGAGCAGCTTGATCAGGGTGGACTTGCCGGCGCCGTTCTCCCCGATCAGCGCGTGGACCTCGCCGGGCCCGACGGAGAGGTCCACCCCGTCCAGGGCCCGGGCGCCGGGGAAGGTCTTGGTCAGTCCCGTCACCGACAGCACGTCAGTAGGCCTTGCTCAGACCGGACTCGGCGTTCTCCTCGGTGTACGCGCTGTCCTGGATGACGATGTCCTGGGCGACCTCCTCGCCCTTGGTGAAGGCGTCGAGGGTCTGGAAGGCGAGCGGTCCGAAGCGCGGGTTGGACTCGATGACCCCGGAGATCCAGCCGTCGACGATGCCCCGCACCGCGTTGCGCGTCCCGTCCACCGTAACGATCTTGACGTCCCCGGGCTTCTTGCCCGCGCCCTTCAGGGCGTTGACCGCGCCGAGGCCCATCTCGTCGTTCTCGGCGTAGATCCCGGTGATGTCCGGGTTGGACTGGATGAGCTGTTCGGTGACCTGCTGGCCCTTCTCACGGGCGAACTCGCCGGTCTGCTCGAACACCACCTCAAGGCCCGGGGCCTCGGCCGCGATCCGGTCCTTGAACCCCTTGGTGCGCTCGGTGGTGACATTGTTCCCGGCGGCGCCCAGCAGAATGGCGACCTCGCCCTTGCCGCCGGTCGCCTCGATCATCCGGTCCGCGGCCCGCTTGCCCTGCTCGATGAAGTCCGAGCCGATGAAGCTCACATAGTCCTTGCATGGCGTCGCGTTGATCTTCCGGTCGACGGTCACGATCGGGATCTGCTTTGCCGCGGCGGCGCGCAGCACCGGGCCCCAGCCGTCCGAGTTGAGCGGGGCGATCACCAGCAGATCGGCGCCCTTGGCGATCAAGTCCTGCACATCGCTGATCTGCTTGGAGAACTGGCTCTGCGCGTTGGCGGTGAGCAGCTTGACGCCCCGCCTCTCCGCCTCGGCCTTGATGGAGGCGGTTTCGGCGATCCGGAAGGGGTTGGCCTCCTTCTCGGACTGGGAGAAGCCGACGGTCGCGTCGGCGAGATCGGTCTTCGCGCCGCCGAACCGGTCGATGGCGCAGGTCTCGGTGTTACCGGCGCTCGGAGTGGCGACCACCTGGCCCGCGCCGCTGTCGTCGGCGGCGGCGGAGGTGTCACCGGCCGCGTCGTCCTCGGACTTCGCGCAACCGGTGAGCGCGAGAGCGGCGGTGAGAGCGGCGGCGAGCACGGTCGTGGTCGTGTGGCGGCGGACGGCGGAAGACTTCATGGCGGAACCCCATCTCGGCGCGGCCCCGGCGCGCTGAGCGCCCACGGGAGGTCAACTCGTACGGTCGATCGGTGCGTTGAGAGTGCGTTCAGAGTGTTCGGAAGGCTTTTTACATCGTTGTACGAGACCTGTAAACCCCTCCTGCCACAACAGCCCGCCGGCCGGCGGTCATGGCCGGCCGAGGGTGCTCTCCCGCTCCACCAGGGCGAAATCCGCCCGGAGTTCACGTGCCGAAGCGGCTTCCGGGGCCGTCGTTCCGCCGCGCAGCCGCTCCACCACCGACTGCACCGCGAGCCGGGCGATGGTGTGCTTGTCCGGGGAGATCGTGGTCAGGGTGACCGTGCCGTAGCGGCCCTCGGTGATGTCGTCGAAGCCCACCACCGCGACATCCTCCGGCACCCGCAGCCCGCGCTCCGACAGCACACGCATCGCCCCGATGGCGATCAGGTCGTTGTACGCGAAGACCGCGTCCGGCAGCGCCCCGGAGTCCAGCAGCCGTGCCATCGCCGCCGCGCCGTCCGCGTGGTCCCAGCCGCCCGTCGGCGCGACGAGCGAGTCCGGCGCGGGGATCCCGGCCGCCGTCAACTCCGTACGCCAGCCGCGCAGTCGAAGCTGTGAGGGTTCGTTGACGCGGTCCGTGCGGGCGCCGAGGAAGGCGATCCTGGTGCGGCCGAGATCCAGCAGATGCCGGACCGCGGTCCTGGCCGCCGCGACATTGTCGATCGCGATGTGGTCGTACGGCAGGCTGTACTCCCGCTCGCCGAGCAGCACCAGCGGCGCGTCGTGGTCGCGGCCGAGCAGATCCTCCGGCTCCAGCTCGATCGGGCTCAGGATCAGCCCGTCGATGACCCGTGCCCGGAACCCCTGGCTGACCAGGACCTCCTGCTCGCGCCGGCCCCCGGTGTGATCGAGCAGCACGGTGTACTCGTGCTCCGCGGCCACATCGATCACCGCGCCCGCCAGCTCGGCGAAGTACGGGTTGCCCAGCTCGGGCACGGCCAGCGCGAGAATGCCCGTACGCCCCTTGCGCAGATGACGGGCCGTCAGATTCGGCCGGTAGCCCAGCTCGTCGATCGCCCGCTGGACCCGCTCCCGCATCGCCGGTGTCACATGGCGGTAGTTGTTGACCACGTTCGACACGGTCTTGATGGAGACGCCCGCGCGCTCCGCGACATCCTTCAGGCTGACGTTCATCGGCACTTCCCCTCCGGAGCGGCCCCCCCCAGGATCCGCCCCCGCCCAGTTTGTACAACGTTATATATGGCGCCGATCCGCACTCCGTCAGGACCCTGGACAGCGGACGAACGGCATGCTGTCATGCCAACTGCCGCTCCTTCCAACGTTGTACAGACTGTCGTCACGAGCCGCAACGAGCCGCCACCCTCAGCTTCAAGGAGGACTTGTGCGCATCCGAAGAAAACTGGCCCTCTTGCTCGCCGCCGTTCTCGGCGTCGCGGGACTCACCGCGGTCCCGGCCGCCTCGGCCGCCACCGACGATCCCGTCGAGGCCCGTGGCCTCAAGGGCGAGTACTACACCCAGTCCGCCCCGGGAGCCTTTGACTTCCATGAGCTCAAGGCAACCGCCTTTGACCCCGCCATCGACTTCGGCAACCTCGAACCACGACTCACCGCCACCACCGGACGGGCGGACGATGTCACCGTCCGCTGGACCGGGAAGGTCGTGCCGGAGACCAGCGGCGCGCACACCTTCTCCATCATCGGCGACAACGGCTTCCGGCTCTGGATCGACGGCCGCCTCGCCATCGACCACTGGGTCGACGACTGGGACAGGGAACAGACCGCGCAGCCCATCGAGCTGACGGCGGGTCAGGCGTACGACATCAAGGTGGAGTACTTCGAGCACTACGGCGGCTCGAATCTGCACCTCAGGTGGACCGAGCCCGGCGGTACGAAGCGGCCGGTGCCCCAGTCCGCCTTCCGGCTCCCCGACGGCTTCGCGTACGACGGGGCCCTCGCCGCCACCGTACTGCCCGACGGCCGCACCCTCCGTCTCGACTTCGCCCAGAGCCTCGCCCGTCCGCCCGCCGGGCTCGCCGCCCATCTCGGCGCGGTCATCGGCGGCGCCGTCTGGCCGCTGGGCTCGGTGAGGAGCGACCCCGCGGACACCCGGCGGCTGCTCGTGAGCCTCAAGGAACCGGTCGTCGGCAAGGGCGGCACCGCCGATGTGCGGTACGACGGGACAGGCGGGCTCGTGGCGAAGGAGGGCAAGCCCGTCGAGGCCTTCTGGAGCAGCGGACCCAACACCTCCACCTATGAGCTGAGCACCCCCTGGGCCAAGGACGTGGGCCCGGGCAACGCCCATCCCGAGTACCCCAGGCCCCAGTTGACCCGTGACGCCTGGCAGAACCTCAACGGGCGCTGGGAGTTCGCCGCCGCCGAGGAGGGCGAGCGTCCGCCCGTCGGCAGGACGCTTCCCGAGCGCGTCCTCGTTCCGTACCCCGTGGAGTCGCAGCTCTCCGGTGTCGAGCGGCACGAGGACCGGATGTGGTATCGCCGTACGTTCACCGTCCCGCAGGGCTGGCGGATCGGCGACGGCAAGCGGCTCCAGCTCAACTTCGACGCCGTCGACTGGCAGGCCGAGGTGTACGTCAACGGCACCGAGGTCACCGAACACAGGGGCGGTTACGACCGGTTCAGCGCCGATGTCACCGACGCGCTGAAGCCCGGCCGTACCCAGGAGCTGATCGTCGGTGTCTACGACCCCACCGACGCCGCCGACGGCGAGAACCCGCCGATGGGCAAACAGCGCCTGGACCCCAGCGGTATCTGGTACACGGCGTCCTCCGGCATCTGGCAGACGGTCTGGATGGAGCCCGTCGCACCCGACCACGCGGACTCGCTCAAGCTGACCCCCGATGTGGCGGGGGAGCGGCTGGCCGTCGAGGTGCGCGGGATACGGGACGGGGTGCCGGTCACGGCCACCGCGTACGCGGGCGGGCGCAAGGTCGGCACCGCCACCGGCCGCACCGGCGCGCCCCTGAACGTGCCCGTCCGCGATCCACGGCTCTGGTCGCCCGACGACCCGTACCTCTACCGGCTGGAGGTGACCGCCGGCACGGACCGGATCGGCAGCTACTTCGGTATGCGCTCGATCGCCGTGGAAACGGTCGACGGCGCCCCGCGCACGGTCCTGAACGGCGAGCCGGTCTTTCTGATGGCCACCCTCGACCAGGGCTTCTGGCCCGACGGGCTGCACACCGCGCCCACCGACGAGGCACTCGCCTACGACCTGAGGACACACAAACGGCTGGGCTTCAACTCCGTGCGCAAGCACATCAAGGTCGAACCCGACCGCTGGTTCTACTGGGCCGACCGGCTCGGCCTGCTGGTCTGGCAGGACATGCCGGCGATGAACACGGTCAACCCGGACGCGGAGTCCCGCGCCCAGTACGAGCACGAGATGAAGGAGATGATCGACCAGCACGCGAGCAGCCCCTCGGTGATCATGTGGGTCACCTTCAACGAGGGCTGGGGCCAGTACGACCAGGCGCGCGTCGCCGATCAGGCCAAGGCATGGGATCCGACCCGGCTGATCAACAACATGAGCGGCCTCAACTGCTGCGGCGCGGTCGACGGCGGCAACGGCGACATCGCCGACGCGCACGGCTATCCGAGCGCCCAACTGCCCGCGCCCGACGGCAGAAGGGCCCTGGTCAGCGGCGAGTACGGCGGTCTCGGACTCGCGGTGCCCGGCCACGCGTGGCCCGTGCAGCACACCTATGTCGGGGTCGACCAGGCCGCGTACACCGACGAGTATCTGGCGCAGCTCGACAACGTCAGATCACTGGCCTGCCGGGGGAGCAACGGCGCGGTCTACACCCAGATCAGCGATGTGGAGGGCGAGTTGAACGGACTGCTCACCTATGACCGTACGGTGCTGAAGCCGGACGCGGAGCGGCTGAGGGCGGCGCACGAGGCGCTGATACGGGACGCCTCCGATCCGGCGTCGATGGAGTGCGCGGGCTCTTGATCCCCGCCTCCGGAACCGGCTGAACGGCCCTGGTCCGCCCGCGTGTTGGGCGGACCGGGACCGCTCCGGTTTGGTCACGACCCGGCCGTTCGCGCTTACGGACCGGTCATTCGTACTCGCGGACCGTAGTGGTCCGGGGGAAACCGCCCTTCGTGGCCGGCCGTGGGAATAGTGATCCGGCCCGCCGCCTTGCACACTCTGTTGTGCCGGGCGGCGGTCCGGTGTGATCGGCAGGAACGAGGAGCCCCATGCCCAAGGCCATCTCCAAGGCGTATGTCCATACCCGGCACGGCGGTCCGGAGGTGGAGACCTTCGCCGACCTGCCCGTTCCCAGCCCCGGCCCGGGACAGCTCCTGGTGGCGGTCCGCGCGGCCGGCGTGAACCCCGTGGACTGGAAGCTGCGCAACGGCTATGTCAGGCCCGGCTCCGCGCCCGCCGAACTGCCCGCCGTCCTCGGCAGCGAGGTGTCGGGCGTGGTCGAGGCGACGGGACCGGGAGTGGAGGGCTTCGCGGTCGGGGATGCGGTCTTCGGATCCACGCTCACGGGCGGTTACGCGGAGTACACCCTGCTGCCGGTCGCGGTCACCGCGCACAAGCCCGACGCGCTCTCGTTCACGGACGCGGCCACGCTGCCGGTCGCCGCGGCCACCGCGTACGACGGGCTGCGCCAGGCGGACCTCGCGCCCGGCGCCACGCTGCTGATCACCGGCGCGGGCGGGGGAGTGGGGGTGGCCGCGGCACAGATCGCGCGCGGCCTCGGCATCCGTGTCGTCGGCACCGCGAGCGCGGGCAAGAAGGACTTCGTCGAGTCCCTGGGCGCCGTCCATGTCCCGTCGGGCCCCGGCCTCGTGGAACGGATACGCGCTGTGGCGCCCGACGGGATCGACGCGGTCCTGGACCTGGTCGGCGGCGACGATCTGCGGGCCGTGGCCGAGCTGGTGGCGGACCGTACGAAACTGATCAGCGCGGCCGACAAGGGCACGGTGCCCCGACTGGGCGGTGCGGCACTGGTACGGGCCCGTACGGCGGAGGTCCTCGACGAGGTCGCCAAGCTGGTCCTGGACGGCACACTGCGCCCGTATGTGACCCGGACCTTTCCGCTGGACCGCGCGGACGAGGCACTGCGCGCGGTGGAGGAAGGCCATGTCCGGGGCAAGATCGTGATCGAGGTCGCCGCGTGAGCATGTGGTCCGACGGCCCCGAACCGTCCCCGCACCCCCTCGACAACCCCGCCCGTTCCGCGCTGACCGGGCCGCAGGCGCACTTCGCCGAGCGGCGCGGCCGACTGCTGCGGTACCAGCCCGAGGTGTCGGTCTGGGTGGCCCTGCCCGGCACCGGCGACGACACCGCCGCCGAGGACTGGGCCGACGCCGCCGCGCTCGCGGGGCCCGGCGGAACCGTCGGGCTCGCGGGCTACGGCGGGCCCTCGCCCGACGGCTGGGAGGTCACGTTCCGGGCGGACGGGGTCCAGCTCGTGGACGCCGGAGTGACCGCGGCGCCGGACGAGGAGGCCGTACACCTCGGCGCCGCCGATGTGCCCGAGATGCTCGACCTGGTCGAACGCACCCAGCCGGGCCCCTTCCTGAGCCGCACCGTCGAGATGGGCACCTATCTCGGCATCCGCCGCGGCGGCGCCCTCGTCGCGATGGCCGGCGAGCGGATGCGCCCGCCGGGCTGGTCCGAGATCAGCGCGGTGTGCACCGCCCCGGAGTTCCGCGGCCAGGGACTCGCGGCCCGGCTCGTCCTCGCCGTCTCCCACCACATACGCGCCCGCGGCGAGATCCCCTTCCTGCACGCCGCCGCGAGCAATACGAACGCCATCCGGCTCTATGAATCGCTGGGCTTCCGCCTCCGCCGGAAGGTCACGTTCCTGGCGTTGCGCGTCCCGGGGGCCCCGGAGGAGGGCGACCGGCGGCCGAGCATCGGACAAGCCGGATAAGATAGCGGGATTTTGTTGACAGACGGCCCGTCGGTATGCTCCTGACCTGCGGGGATGCCCGCGACGGCAGAAACTCCCGCACACGGGACCCCGGCGTACGGGCGAGCTACGAGCGATCGAGGAACGGCAGCGGCGATGACGGTGACAGAGGGCGGCCCCACGTACGGCGAGAGCCCGGCGTACGGCGGGATTCCGGCGCAGGGCGGGGACCCGTCGTACGGTCCCGGTATCGACCCCGAGCGCATGGCCGTCTGCCTGAGCGTGCTCGGCGAACTCGACCGGCTGGAAGTCGACCACCCCGACGCGATCGCGGTCCGGCGCGCCACCGCCGGTATCTACCGGACCGTGAAGCAGCGCCGCCGCCAGGAGCGCAGGGCCGCCAAGACCGCCCATGACAAGGCCGTCACCGAGGCCACCGCCACCGGCTCCGCGGAGCGCATCGACGACGAGACCCAGGGCCTGCTTCCGTCCTCCTCGGTCACCGGCGAGATCGCGGGCATACTCCAGCGTCCGCGCTCCTGCTACATCTGCAAGACCCGCTACACCGAGGTCGACGCCTTCTACCACCAGCTCTGCCAGGGCTGCGCCGCCGAGAACCGTGCCCGCAGGGACGCCCGTACCGATCTGACGGGCAAGCGCGCGCTGCTCACCGGCGGGCGGGCCAAGATCGGGATGTATATCGCCCTGCGGCTGCTGCGCGACGGGGCGCACACCACCATCACCACCCGTTTCCCGGGCGACGCCGTACGCCGTTTCAAGGCGATGCCGGACAGCGACGACTGGATCCACCGGCTCAAGATCGTCGGTATCGATCTGCGTGACCCCGCGCAGGTCGTGGCCCTCGCCGACTCCGTCGCCGCCGAAGGCCCGCTGGACATCCTGATCAACAACGCCGCGCAGACCGTACGCCGGTCACCGCAGGCGTACAGCGAACTCCTCGCCGCCGAGTCCGCGCCTCTGCCCGCCGGTGAACTCCCGGCCTCGCAGGTCATCGGCGCCTTCGGCAGCGGGGCCCAGGCCGTCCTGCCCGCCGCGGGCAGCGAGGCCCTGAGCGCCGCCGAGGTCACCTCGCTCGCCCTGGTCGGCGGCTCCGCCAGCCTCGCCAGGATCGAGGCCGGTACGGCGATCGACGCGGGCGGGCTCGTACCCGATCTGCACGACACGAACAGTTGGGTGCAGACCGTCTCCGAGGTCGACCCGGTCGAGCTGCTCGAAGTCCAGCTCTGCAACTCCACCGCGCCGTTCATCCTGATCAGCAGGTTGCGCCGGGCGATGGCGGCCACCGCGGCCCGGCGCGCCTATGTGGTGAACGTGTCCGCGATGGAGGGCGTCTTCAGCCGCGGCTACAAGGGCGCCGGTCATCCGCACACCAATATGGCCAAGGCCGCGCTGAACATGCTCACCCGTACCAGCGCCCAGGAGATGTTCGAGTCCGACGGCATCCTGATGACCGCCGTCGACACCGGCTGGATCACCGACGAGCGTCCGCATCCGGACAAGATGCGGCTGGCCGACGAGGGCTTCCACGCGCCGCTCGACCTGATCGACGGAGCCGCGCGGGTGTACGACCCGATCGTGCGCGGCGAGTCCGGCGAGGACCTCTACGGCTGCTTCCTCAAGGACTACGCGCCCGCCAACTGGTGACCGAACAGTCCGGCATGCACTGGCATTGCCCGGTACCGATCGGTACCGGGCAATGCCGGACAAGGCCAGGCAATGCCGGGCAATCGGCAACTCATAATCGGCCGTTTGCTCGGAACCTCACCCGAATGTGAACCCGATGGAGCGGGCAGGCGCTCATTTGGTTACTCTGGGAGGTACGTACGGCCACGCAGGGGATACATCCCCGACGGCCGCGCGGGGACAGGCCCTCTACCACGGCTGCGGTCCCGTCAACGAAACGGCGCCACCGCGACGAATGCCCTGTCCCAGAGTTACGCGACACAGAGGAGCGCGCGGTGACACCAGAAACGACCAAGCGGGAAAAGAGACCGGCGAAGACCTCCGAGCCCAAGAAGGGCCCGGAGAAGATCGGGAACCTCGAAGTGTGGGCCAGGTCCGCCCCCATCCGGCTCGCCGGTTACGAGGACGACCTCGCGGAACCGCACATCCTGCCGGGCATCGACTGAGGAACACCGGCCGTCCCGTATCCCTGTCACCCCAGGGGTGCGGGGCGCTTCGCTTGCGGCGCTCAGGTTTTGGCTCGCTTTGGTCGGTTCGCTCGTGAGTGCTGAAGGTGCCTTCACCGCTCGGGGGGAATGAGGGCATGGAACTGCGTGGGAACGAGGTCGTGCTGCGCACGACGGCAGAAGGGGATTCCGAAGTCCTCGACAGGATCCTGAGAGAGCCGGAAGTCGCGGCGTGGTGGCCGCCCCTGGACGACTACGAGGGCATGCTGGCCGTCGTTTTCGGGGGTGAAGTCATCGGAGCTGTCACGTTCGACGAGGAGACCGACCCCGAGTTCCGCCGTGCCGGCATCGACATCTTCCTGACAGCGAGCCATCACGGGAAGGGGCTCGGCGCCGACACCGTGCGCACGCTGGCCCGGTGGCTGCTTCAGGAGCGCGGCCATCACCGGCTGACCATCGATCCCGCCGCGGCCAACACCGCGGCGATCCGCAGCTACAGCAGGGCCGGGTTCAAACCCGTAGGGATCATGCGGGCGTACTGGCGCGACCGGCGCACCGGCACGTGGCAGGACGGGCTGTTGATGGACCTGCTGGCGGATGAGCTGACCTGACGCGGTGCGAAGACGACCGCGCGCTCGCCGCACACCGACAGACTGCGCGGCCGCGCCGGGGGGCCGTCCGTCGGGGAGGCGAGTCCGGCGGTCAGGAACACCCGCGACGAGCGGTCCGTGACGCAGGTGTCACGGTCGCCTCGGTCCGCGCGGCGATCCGGCGCAGCGTACGGCCCAGCCATCGCGCGTACGTGAGCTGGAGCACCGGCACCAGCGGGCCCGCGAGCCGGGTGTACCACCGGGCCGGCCGGCTGAACGCCATCACCGTGAACCACACCGAGCCGTCCTCCCGCAGCTCGACGACAAAGGACTCCTCGCCGCACTCGGGATGCCCGGGCAGGGTTCCGTAGGCGAATCCGGTGCGGTCCTTCTCGTACGCCGTCCACACCACCCGGCACGGAGCCCTCAGCCGCAGCGGGCCCAGCCCGACCGAGACCTCCACGGCGGTGCCCGGCTCGGCCCAGGGCGCTCCGGCCCGTACCCTCGCGCCCGAGCGGCGGTGCAGGGCCCAGGTGGTGACCGCGGCTCCGGCGGTGTCGAAGACCGGGCGGCCCCGGCCGATCCTGGTGCGGTGGTGGAGATGGTGGTATCCGTCGGGCAGCGGACCGAGCCGGGTCGCACCGGTCTCTTCGTAGCTGAGTCCGAGAGTGTCGGCGGGCTTCATACGGCGCTCCCCTCGGCGAGTGGACGCCACCGGCGGCGTAGTGGGGTCGGATCCGGTACGGGAGCCGCGTACGGCGGCTCGGACGGGCATGGCCCGGTGGGTGCGGCCGACAGTGCGCCGGGCACTCCGGTCCGGCTGACCAGCGCGGACATCCTTCACCACCCCCGCACTTGAACGCGTTCAAGTTCTGTGATCACTCTAGTGCCACTCCCTGAACGCGTTCAAGTCCCGGATGTGCCGCGCCCGTTCCCGCTTGCGGGGCGGTGGGTGATCCGGCAGACATGAAGAGGTCATTCCTGGATGAAACAGGCGGGAGATTTCGGTGCGCTCACCCAACCGTCGTCGGCATGCCACGCTTGCCGCGCTGACCGCCGGCATTCTGATCACGGCGGGGTGCGGCGGGGACGGTGACGGAGGCACGGATCCGCAGAGCAACGAGCTGTTCTTCCAGCCGGTCATGGACCGGGGCCCCGACCCCTTCACCGAGTCCACCGCCGTCGCCCCGCCCAAGACCAGTGCCAAGAGCCGGGCGGTGGCCAGCCCCCAGCCGCGCGGCGGCGACTCGTACAACGCGCACAACGAGAACAGCTCCGGCCGGACGGCGCGCGCCCTGCCGGGCTCCACCCCCGGTCTCTACAGCGGTATCCAGGCCAACGCCAGTTGCGATGTCGACCGGCAGCTCGGTCTGCTGACGGAGGAGTCCGCCAAGGCCGCCGCCTTCGCCAAGGGCGCGCGGGTCAGCCGGGACTCCGTGACGCGGTTCCTGCACGGCCTGACCCCCGTCACCCTGCGTGCCGACGTCCGGATGACGAACCACGCGTACCGGAACGGCGGCCCGGTCGAGTTCCAGTCCGTACTCCAGGCGGGCACCCCCGTGCTGGTGGACAGCCACGGCCTGCCGAGAGTGCGCTGCACGAGCGGCAGTCCGCTGCGGCCGCCCATCGTGGCCCAGGGGTCGATGATCCATCGCGGGACACCGTGGCGCGGCTACCGGCCCGAGCGGGTCGTCGTCATCGACCGCACCACCCAGCCCCTGAGCAGCCTGATCCTGGTCGACACGGCCAGCCATGAGTGGGTCGAGCGGCTGACCGGCACCCGCGGGGAGGCCGACGGGAGCCCTGGGGTCGTCCCGGCGTACGGGCCGGACGCCGACATCACCGATCCGGACGAGGTGAAGACACCGACGGAGCCCACCGCCGCGGCCGTGCCCCCAGGACCCCCCGCGCC
>NZ_LATD01000221.1 GCF_000981895.1 Streptomyces odonnellii
GTACCACGGCGAATGACAGGCGCGGGGCGCGGGGTCGGGGGTCAGTGGGGGAGTGGTGGGGTTTTGGTGGACAGGGCGTTGATCTCTCGGGTGGTCAGGATCCGGGGGGACTCGGCCGGGGTGCGGGCTACCGTCAGCATCGCCTGGGCCAGGTGGTCCGTGGTCGTCGTGTGGGCCGGGGCCAGTCTGTGGAGCACCGGGTACAGCCAGGACGTGGCGGCGTAGAGCAGGCGGTAGAGGCGGGTGCGGGAGCGGGCGCCGTGGCGGGGCTGGATGTAGCCGGGGCGGAACATGTGGGCGCGCAGGTTCAGGGCCGCCAGGTCGTTTTCCGTGCGGCCCTTGATCCGTGCCCAGGCCGCCCGTGCCTTCTGCTCGCTGTCGGTGCCCTCGCCCGAGACATAGATGAAGACCAGGCCCGGGCTGACCCGTACCAGGGAGCGGGCGGCGGCCAGGGTGTAGTCGTAGGTGATGCGGGTGTACTCCGCCTCGCCGCGGCCCGCCGACGACACCCCCAGGCAGTAGAAGCACGCGTCCGCGCCCGCCAGTTCGTCCTCGATCACCGAGAAGTCCGTGAAGTCGTCGTGCACGATCTCGGTGACCTTCGCGGGGTGCGGGCCGGTGGGCCGGCGGCTCACCAGGAGTACGGAGCTGACGCCCTCGTCCAGCACGCAGGCCCGCAGGACGCCGTGCCCGACCATGCCGGACGAGCCGTAGATGACAACCTTCACGCGGTACGCCTCGTTCTTCTCGGCTCGTTCTTCCCGACGAGAATCTAACCGATCAGTTAGATTTGAGGCCAGGATACATGGGTTGCATAAGGATCCGGTTAGTCAGGCGGCTAAATTGGACGCATGGTGAAGAAGTCCGATGCCACGAAGGCGCGCCTGTTGCAGGCCGCGACGCAGGAGTTCGCCATGTACGGGATCGCGGGTGCCCGGGTGGACCGTATCTCCGCGGCGGCGTCGGCGAACAAGAACCTGATCTATGTGTACTTCGGCAACAAGGAGCAGCTCTTCGACACGGTCTACCAGGCCGCCATCGAGGAACTGCTGGAGGCCGCGCCCTTCGACGCCGAGGACCTGCCCGGTTACGCCGGGGCCCTGTTCGACTTCTATGTCGCCCACCCGCATCTGATCCGGCTGGCCCGCTGGCACGCTCTGGAACGGCCGGGTGACGAGGTGCTGCCCGTCGCGTACGGGGCGACCCAGGACAAGCTGCGGAAGCTCTCGGCCGCCCAGTCGGCGGGCCTGGTCGACGCGGGTATGCCCGCGCACGCGCTGCTCACGCTGATCCTTGTGCTGTCCGCCGCCTGGAGCGACGGCTCTCCGGAGGCGCGTGCGACCGGTGACGCGGAGCTGGCCGCCCTCCACCGGCACTCGATCGTGGTCTCGGTCGGCCGCCTCGTCCGGCCGCCGCGGGGCGCGGGGGACTCGCGGGGCTGACCCGTGCTCCGGTCCGTACCTGGCCATACCGCCCATAACCTCCCGGCCAGTCCCGGCCCGCTCCGGCCCGTACCGGCCTGTCCGGGGCTGTCTCGCGCTGTCCTTCCCCCGGCTCGTGCCGACCGGTTCCGCCCTGCGCGGTGCCGGCCGAGCGTGCGGTTGTCATGGCGCGATCACTCACCGTATCCAGCCTTCCTTGCGTCGCGACCGACCGCCCGGGCTACTTTTAACTAACCAGTTAGATCCAGCCTGGAAGGACCCCTCCCATGCCCGACTACGAGAACCTGTTCATCGGCGGCCACTGGGTGCCCCAGACCTCCGGCCCCCTCCTCAACATCCGTTCCCC
>NZ_LATD01000222.1 GCF_000981895.1 Streptomyces odonnellii
AGTGAGTAGTCGTTGACCTTGCCCCCCCCGGCCCGGAGACCGGCCCGCACGGAGACGCTTCCGTACGGGCCGGTCTTCATTCCTGGTGGCACAAGATCAACAACTACTCACTGTCGCCGGGAGAGCCGTGAACCCTCTTCCGGCTGAGCGGTTTTGACGTTCTCAAGGCACCCCGTGGGTACGCGACGTCGATCAGCTCGCACCCGGGTTGGGCGCAATGCGAATGAAGCTGGGCGGCAGCGATCTTCCGAACAATTTTCCGACGATTGCCTACTGGGAAGATGGTGTAGCGACAAGTTACAAGTCGATTGACACCAGTGCCAAGAGTTATCAGAAGGCCTCCAACTCGGAGCGCTCGTCCGGAAATATCTCAAGAGTATGGGGGATTTCGAAGGTGATTCGTACGGCGGTGTCACGGTCAAGAAAGCTGACATCAAGCAGCGTGCGCTCACGATTGCGGTCCCGCAGGCGATCAACCAGGATCAGATGAATGTTCTGGAAGGCGGCAAGGGCGAGGCCAAGCGTGTCATGGTCAGGATAATTAAGATGCGGTAGGAGGGGTGAGACCTCTCGGGCGCGAGTAGAGGCGTTCTTGCTCGCGCCCTCACGTCTGCCCAGGTGTCAAGTGTAGGAAAGTGCGATATCTTGCAGATTGTTGAAGATGTGGCAAGATTGTCTCGATGGATTGCAAATGCCCTGGAATCCTCGGGATACAGGGCCGACTTCACGCCGGTCAGCTTCCATGAGATTGACCGTTTCATCGACGAGCATTCTTCTGGTGGAAAAGCGAAGCCAAGAGGGTTGCTTGCTGAGGGGCTGGGCATGAAACTGTTCGCCCTCGGCGCTTATGTGGGAGAGACGGTCCGCGGGCAACTGGGTGGAGAATGGCACGCCGACGACGGTGACCCTGAAGGGGAGATCAATGCTTCTCTGAAGCTCGCGAGTGGCGGTGTGATTTTTCCGGTGCGGCGAATTATGAAGCGCTATTCCCTCGGCCGGGAAGAGGGTATTGCCGTCTACGGTATCGGCTTGGGAATTCTCGATCACTGAACAAACTGCGGTGAAGCTGGATCCACCGCGTGACGAACTGCGCGATTGTTCGGACGTGGGGAGGTGGCTCGCACCACGCCATGCTCGGGCATTGCCCGCTAGCAGACCAGGCGCGTACGGAGATGCCTCCGCGCGGTCCGGTCTTCATTTGGCGAGCAAGACCACGAGCAACTCGTCTGCTGCTGCGGCGAGTTCGTAGACGCCCCCCGCCGTGGACGTTGGCCCCATGGGACGGCTCGGGCTTCGGCGACAGACGCTTCACGTTCTGGGAGACGCCGGACGGTACTCCAGCGTCCACGGCGGGCTGGACGTCGATGGTCGGTGGCGGCTCGTCGGGCGGGCGCACTCCTGTCCATGCCGGTCGGCGGTAAAACCGGGCCTGTTCGGCTATTGAGATGGAACCGTCCCGCACGGCCGCCGTGCCCCATGCATCCCCGGCCGCGCCGAAGGCGCACCACCCCCCATTGACTCGCCCCGTTCACATCCCTAGCCTCCAGTCGTGTACGTGGACGCCGCACGCATAGGGAGACCCCTCGCATGCTCACCATCACCGACGTCCGCCTCACTCCCATCCTGGTGACCGACCCGCCCCTCCTCAACACCCAGGGCGTCCACCAGCCGTACACCCCGCGCCTGATCGTCGAGGTGGTCACCGCGGGCGGTGTGACCGGTGTCGGCGAGACGTACGGGGACACCAAGTACCTGGAGCTGGCGCGCCCGCTGGCCGAGCGGCTGCCCGGGCGGCCGGTCACCGATCTGAACGCGCTGGTCGCGCTGGCCGACCAGGTCGCCGTGGACGCCTCCCGCGTGGACGACTCCGTCGACGTCGGCGGACTCCGTGGCGTACAGACCGCCGACAAGCTGCGTCTGTCCGTCGTGTCCGCCTTCGAGGTGGCGTGCCTGGATGCCTGGGGCAAGACCGCCGGCCTCCCCGTACACGCCCTGCTCGGCGGCAAGGTCCGCGACCGGGTCGAGTACAGCGCGTACCTCTTCTACCGCTGGGCCACGCACCCGGCCGCACACCCGGCCACGCATTCACGGGGCGAGACCGACGACTGGGGCGCGGCCCTCGACCCGTCCGGCATCGTCGCGCAGGCCGAACGCTTCGCCCGTGACTACGGGTTCACCTCCTTCAAGCTCAAGGGCGGCGTGTACGAACCCGCCGAGGAGATCGCCGCCGTCCGCGCCCTCGCCCACCGCTTCCCCGGGCAGCCGCTCCGCCTCGATCCCAATGGCGCCTGGTCCGTGGAGACTTCGCTCAAGGTCGCCGACGAGCTGCGCGACGTGCTCGAATATCTGGAGGACCCCACCAGCGGTACGCGGAACATGGCCGAGGTCGCCGCCCACACCGACGTCCCGCTCGCCACGAACATGTGCGTCACCACGTTCCCCGAGATCCGCGAGGCCTTCACGACCGGCGCGGTCCAGGTCGTGCTGAGCGACCACCACTACTGGGGCGGGCTGCGCAACACCCGTGAACTGGCCGCGATCTGCCGTACGTTCGGCGTCGGCCTGTCCATGCACTCCAACACCCACCTCGGTGTCAGCCTGGCCGCGATGACCCATGTCGCCGCCACCGTCCCGAACCTCGACTACGCCTGCGACAGCCACTACCCCTGGCAGACCGAGGACGTCATCACGGACGCGTCGAAGGAACGGCTGACCTTCCGCGACGGGCGTCTGGACGTGCCGGGCCTCCCCGGGCTCGGTGTCGAACTCGACCGCGAGCGGCTCGCCGTACTGCACCGGCGGTGGCTGGACGACGACGGCACCATGCGCGACCGCGACGACGCCGCCGCGATGCAGGTGGCCCACCCTGACTGGAAGACACCGGCCGTACCTCGCTGGTGAGTACGGGTACGGGTACGGGAACGGGCGCGGGGACCCGAACAGCTACGGGCGCGGGGACGAGCACAGGTACGGGCGCGGGGACGAGCACAGGTACGGACGCGGGGACGAGCACAGGTACGGGCGCGGGGGCGAGCACAGGTACGGGGGAGGGGGCGAGCACAGGTA